>DASTML010000075.1:0-10026 GCA_035714175.1 Bryobacteraceae bacterium
TTTCGATCGCCGGCATGACAATCTGCGGATCAGCGTTACGGACCGCTGCAATATCCGTTGTTTCTACTGCATGCCGGAAGGGCCGATTCCTTTCCTTGAGCGCGAAGAAATCCTTTCTTATGAAGAGATAGAGCGCGTTGCCCGCGTGGCGGTCTCCCTCGGCGTTCGAAAACTCCGCATCACCGGGGGCGAACCGCTGGTCCGGAAGGATCTCCCGGCGCTCGTGGAGCGGCTCTGCGGTATTCCCGGTGTCGAAGACGTGGGGCTTACCACCAATGCGGTTCTCCTTGCCGGCCAGGCAAATGCGCTGTGGCAAGCGGGTCTGCGCCGGCTGAATGTCCATCTGGACACTCTGGATCGCGAACGCTTTCTGCGTATTACCCGCCGGGACGACTTCCCCCGGGTTATGGAAGGCATCGAACAGGCGCTTGCCGTCGGCTTTCAGATCAAAATCAATGCGGTGGCAGTCACCAACCTCTGCGAACCCGACATTGTGCCGCTCGCGCGCTTCGGCCGGGAACGCGGCGTCGAAATCCGTTACATCGAATTCATGCCCCTCGATGCGCAGGGTCTGTGGACTGCGGACAAGGTGCTCTTGCAGGACCAGATGATGGCCATGCTCGCGCGAGAAATCGGCGAATTGATCGCCATCCCGGACACGGATCCCCGCGCGCCTGCAACCGAATACCGGTTTGCCGACGGAATCGGCCGCATCGGATTTATTAGCTCCGTCAGTAAGCCTTTCTGCATGAACTGCAACCGCCTCCGTCTCACCTCCGACGGGAAATTACGCTACTGCCTCTTCGCCATCGAAGAAACGGATGTGAAAGAGATCCTTCGGGGCGGCGGTAGTGACGAACAGATCGCGGCCGCCATGCAGGATACCGTGCGGAAGAAGTGGATTGGCCACGAGATCCACTCCAAGCAGTTCATAGCCCCGCCGCGCCCCATGTATTCCATCGGCGGATAGCCTTTTTCGCCGCAGCCGGTATCCGGAAACCGTTGCCTGTGGTATCCTAAACATTGTGTGCGGCGTGCCGTTGAGGTGTGCCCTTTTGGAGAATTAGCAATGGAATGTCCCGTTACTGGCATCAAGACGCGCTTCGGCAATCGTGTTTCGCACGCGAACAATAAGACCCGGCGCACTTGGGAGCCGAATATGCAATCGAAGCGCTTTTGGGTTCCGAACGAAAATCGTTGGGTGCGTCTCCGGTTGAGCGCGCAGGGCATCAAGATGATCGACAAAGTCGGCATCGATGCTGTACTGGCCGACCTCCGCAAACGCGGCGTTAAAGCGTAGTTTACCCGCAATTTCAATCAAAAACCCCGCTATAGCGGGGTTTTTTGCGATATTTTCGCCCTCTTTTGCGCATCAGAATGTCATGTTCTAGCGAAATAGAGCGTAGTTGCCCGCTCCAGGTCGGGTTTGGTCATCGAAATCAGCCGCCCTTCATAGCGCGAAATCGATTCCAAAATGTTGCAGATATCGCTGGGGTAGCAGGCGCGTAGCTCCGCTCCGCCCTCCCGCAGGCACAGCTGCCGTAGGTATTCCGCGCTATCGGATTCAAAGGGAACGCGACGGGCCGCCACCACTCGTTCAAAAATCTGGTCAAATACCGCTGCCGATACGGATTCTACGTAGATTTTATTCTGGATGCGGCGTAAGAACGCCTCATCCGCCAGATCTGACGGATCCAGGTTCGTCGAAAACACCACCATTAACTCAAATGGAATCTGGAACTTAATGCCATATCGCAGCGTCAGGTAGTCCACGCGCCGGTCCAACGGTACAATCCAGCGGTTCAGCAGGTCGCGCGGCGACATCAGTTGTCTGCCGAAATCGTCCACAATAAAAAGCCCATTGTTTGCCTTCATCTGCAGCGGCGCAGAATAGATGCCGGACGCCTCGTCCAATCGTAGTTCCAACATGGACGGAATCAGTTCTCCGCCCACTACGATACAGGGCCGTTTGCAGAGTACCCAGCGTGGATCGACATCCGGATCATCCATTTCCAGCGATTGATGCACGACCGGGTCAAAAATGGAGATGATCTGATTATCCACCTCCACGGCATAGGGGATCAAAACCGCGTCCTGATACACCCGCAACATCCGTTCCGCGATCGACGTCTTCCCATTCCCGGACGGTCCATAGACAAAAATGGAGTTCTGACTAATGAGCGCCGGGCCCAACTGATCGAGCAGCCGGTCGGTCACAATCAGATCTCCGAACGCCTGCCGGAGTGCGCGGCGATCGATTTGCAGTTTGGCCGCCTGCTGCCGGGTGGCCGCATGATACTCCGCCAGGGAAACCGGGCACGCGCCTGCGTATTGCGAAATCTGAAAGCGTTCGCTGGCAAGCTGCCGCCCGGTGGCCGAGTGGGTGAAAAAGTAGTCGTTACCCACCATCCCCTTTACTTCCACCAGTTGCTGCTTCCGCATGTATTGGAAGACATGGTCGACAACCGCAACAGAAACGCGCAGTTTGGCCGCTAGATTCGATAGCGTTGACGTGCCTTCCAGCAACAAACGGCGCACAACGAGATCGAGTACCAGGTTTTCACTGATTCCCAACGCTTCCATCGATTCGGGCGTCCGGGGCGAAAAACTGGTTGAAAGCGATCGTCCAGCAGGAGAGAGTGTGGCCGACATAGGAGTTCGATTTTCTATCGGCCAATCCCGCCAGCGACTTTACCTTTGCACGCGCAGCCGTCCCATCACGTCATACTCTTCGTGGAGTTGCGCCTCGTTTGGGTTGTCCTGTTGGGTTTCAGTACCGTACTCATTGCGGCGGACCCCTCCGTGCGCGCACTCAATAAAGCGGCCGAGAAAGCGGAAAAGCTCGGCAACAAGTCCGAAGCGATACTTCTTTATAACCAGGCGGCGGCAAAGGGCTCGGCGTCCGCCGCCGCCCGCGCGCAAGTCCTGCTGCGCCATATCGCCAAGGAAGGCCCTGGCGATATGGTGCCTTTTGCGGCCGCCGCCACGGCAACGCCCGAAGATCTGGCTGATATTTTTGCGCCCATTAGTCCCCGCGATCTAAAGGAAGCAAAGGAGTTACTCCCCCCGCCGGACTTGGCCCTCCCCGCCAATCTCTTTGATCTCGACCTCAAAGCCCCTCACCAGAAGCTCTGGCAGGAAGCGGCAAAAATGTTGGGCATCAGCGTCGACTTCGACAGCGAGTACCCGGCATCCGGTCAACCCGCCCGTTACCAGGGCATCGGCCAAACGGCGCGCCAGATGCTCCAGGGGCTCTCCGCCGCCACCGGCAGTTTTGTCGTCGTCCTTGGACCGAAACGGATTCTCGTGGTGAAGGACACCACACAAAAACGTCAGGAACGGGAGCCGACCGTCGCCGTTATTTTGAGTCTGCCGGACCCCACTTCCACGCAGGAACTGCAGGAATCGGCCCGCACCGTGCAACAAGTGATGGAAATTCAAAAATTCGCCATCGACACCACCCGCCGGATGGTATTGCTTCGCGACCGCCTCTCTAAGGTCCGTCCGGCACAGAAACTCTTCGAACAACTCCTGGGCACCCGCCCTTCGGTCATGGTGGAAATCGAACTGTTCGAAGTCACCTCGACGACCACACGCAATCTGGGAGCCGGCCTGCCCACGTCCTCCCGGCTCTTTTGGTTGAGCCGTCTGCTGAATAACGATCCGGATAAAGTAGACGCCGGCGCACCCCTGGCCACCTTCGGGGGCGGCTTCTCCGTGGTGGGCATGACCATCGCCGACGCAACGGTCACGGCTGCCGCACAGAAGGGCTGGGGCCAAACGCTCCAACGTGCCTTTGTGCAGTCCGCCAGCGGGCAACCGGCCCAACTTCTTCTCGGCGAGCGCTATCCCATTGTCACCGGTACCTTTGGCGGCGGCGACAGCGCTACTTCCGGAACAGGATTTCCGCCCACCATTCAGTACGAAAATCTTGGCTTCAACATCAAAATCACTCCGTTCGTTCACGACATGGAAGAGATGACGCTCGAGGTGGAAGCCGAATTCAAGCTGCGATCCGGAGCCGAGATCAATGGCCTCCCTGTCCTCACAAACCGAAAATTCACTTCCCGGGTACGAGTACGGGAAGGAGAGTGGGCTCTCTTGGGCGGATTGAATCAGGAATCGGAGTCCGTCAATGCCACCGGTATCCCCGGGCTCATGCAACTACCCGGGCTGGGACCATTGCTGCGTACCAACTCCTTGGAAGGTAAACAGAACGACCTGTTATTGCTCGTGAAGCCGCGCCTATTAAGCGTGGGGACGGACTTGGCCCCGGATTCCATATTTCTCGGACCCGAAGGCCGGCCTTCCATGCCGCTCTGAGCGGTCAACTCGGAGCCGGTCAGCGCAAAGCCGCGTCGATGGCCTGTATATTTTTCCGCGCGTAGTCGGCTTCGGCCAAGTCCGGATTGATGTCCAGCACCTTCTGAAAATGGCTGCGCGCGGCGGCGTACTGCTCGACGCTTTGCATTTTTTTCGCCCGGCGCGCATACGAAAGGGCCAATACGTAATGCACGTAAGGCTCCTGATTGTCGTACCGCAGGGATCGCGTGCAATACGCGATGGCCTCATCGAAACGGTCCTGCAGCCGTTCACAGTCACAAAGTCCGAAATAAGCCAAGCTGCGCATGTCGGCCCACACGTCCGTCTGGGCGGCCCGTTTCTTTCTCCCCATGCCGGCCAGATAACCTAGCACATAGTAATTCATTTTGCCGGCCAACTTGGAATCGAAGTCACTCAGCTGTAGATACTGTTGATATTCGCTCACCGCGTCCGGATACTTTCCCGACATGCGCAGACTCTCCGCCAGCCAGAAGTGCGTCTCCGCATTTCTCGGATTAACTTGCAGAGCCTTGCGCGCCGTTTCAATCGAATCGGGATAGAGGCTCTTCATGCGCAGCGCCTGGGCGAGCAGGGATAGGGCCATGCCGTGTTTGGGATCGCGCTGCACCACAGCATTCAACTGCCGGATCGATTCGTCCACATTGCCGTTGTCCAGCAGCATACCGCCGAACGTCGCCCGCGCTTCCAGGTAGTCCGGGTCGATCTCCAGCGCCTTGCGAAACGATTTCTCCGACTCCTCGATCTGGAACAGGTCGCGCTGCACGCGCGCAAGATACAGCCACGCCTGGCTATACGTGGGATCGGCGGCGATGGCCGCCCGGAACTCCCCCAGGGCTTTCGTATACGCCTCCTTGTTCCCGTTGTTGTACTGTTCCACGCCCTTTTCGAAAGGCTCCACGGCAGCTTTTGTACGTCTCCGCGGAATGGTGATCTTAATAGAGATCGTCGACTCCTGCCCAGGGTAAACCGTCTCCTCCCGCGGACCATCCGGCTCATACCCCATCCGCACCCCGCGGACCGTATGCACCCCGGGCGGCAACCCCGGCAGCCGTAGCGGCGTACCTTTCCCGATCACGCCCTTGCTCGCGCCGTCCACGAATACTTCCACGTTGTCCATATTGGCTTCGATCACCCAGGTACCAAACTTCGGCGCCGGGGCCTCGCCCGGACTCACCCGGCTCGGCAAAAACGCGAGCAACATCTGTGGATCAAAGTTGCCTTTGTCCACCGTAGGATTCTGCTGTCCCTTGGTAGCCTCGCGTACATTCCGGCGCACATACTCGGCGAGTTCATCGGCCGTGACAATCGAGTCCTTATTTTCGTCGGCATATCCTTCCATGCCGCGCACAACGTAGTAGGTAAAAATACCGTGGCCGCCGCCCCAATCTTTGCTCTCAAAAGACCGCTCGCGCGCGCGGGAAGCCGTCATGGAGAACATCGAACGGTTCAGGTCCAGCAGCGAACGGTTGACGATCTCGCCCTGCTCCGGCGTGATCGCGCCCGAATGGCAGGAGTCCGTCAGCAACACTTTCCACTTGGCCTGCACCGAGGAACCGATGATCTTTCCCAACTGGTCCATTCCATATCCGGTGTTCGCAATATCGGAGGGATTCAGATCATAGGGGGCCAGGAATGCCTTTCCTGACTTCGGGTCCACAAACCCATGACCGGCAAAGTAGACCAGAACACGGTCATCCGCTTTGGCCACACCGGGCAACCAAGTCTCCAACTCACGTTTCATGTTCGCCAAAGTCGCCTTGGCGCCGGTCAACTTCTTCACATTTTCAGCCCGGAAGTTGCCGCCTTCCGGGCTGATGAGGATCGAATACACCGCTTCGGCGTCTCGCTCGGCGAAGGCTAGCTTGGCGGCCGGCGGCAGATTCTGGTAATCGCCCACACCAACCACCAGGGCGTAGCTGCGCGGAATGGACTTTCCGCCCGGCGGAGCGACAGGCTCGGTAACGACAGGATCTTTTTCGAACTTGAGATCCCGCTCTTTCTTTTCGGCCGCCGGTTTCTGACCCTGCTGAGCGCAGAGCGAAACGGCGGCGAGGATAGGCAGCAATAGCCGGCGCATGCAAATTCCTTATTGATGGGCGATGCGGAACTGGTAGGTGACGGGCGCGTTGGCGGACGTCTTGACAGGGGGAATGGAGACAATCGACTGGTCGCCTTTCCGGACAAAGAACAACTCCCGGGACTGCATGCCCGTAACCGGATTGGGCTTCAACCCGCCGCCGGCATCCACGCACTCGCCGCGCGCCCGTAGAACGGTGTCGTCGCAGCGCGGCGTAAGATTAGCTGGAACCTGGCCAGGCTTGGGCGGCGCCGGAAGCGGGCGATATTTGGCCGGTTCACCGATCCGCACAGGGCTCAGCACCCAGTAAACCGTATCGTAGCCTTTCGGTCCGGTCACACGGAAAGCGCCGGTTCTCGACGGGATGGTATATTCCCGTCCAGCCTCCACCTTATTATCCGTGCCGGCCTCTTCGCTGGGAAACAACGTCGCCTGTTCGCCGGACGTCCCCTCATTCACCACATAGAGATAGCCCGGCTGATTCGACGTGAAGCGGAAACGCAACTGGTCTCCTTCGCGGAACACGTGCCCGGGATCAGTCACCTTCCAGGTTCCCTGATCCCGTCTTTCAATGGTGATTTCCAGCTTTTGCTGGGCAAAAACCGCCAAGCCGGCGGCGAACAGGAGAACCAGTCGCATCGCTACTTATGCTCCAATTTCAGATCGACAATCACTTTTCCGTCCGGTCCCGCATTCTTATTGACGACATAAACAGCCGTCTCTTTCTGCGGAGCCGCGGCAGCCGTCTTCGTGTCGTCGACTTTCTCAAAAACCAGATCCCGCGCCATCAGTTCGTTCCGGACTTTACCCACCAGCGCGTCGTCAATAGGACGAATCAGGCCCGCCATTTGGAAGGTTTTTTGCGGACGGGCCGCCGGACGCGGAGCCGACGCCGGGCTTGTGGGCGCATGTGCTGGCTGATTCACGGTGTAAATGAGATCCTCAAAGTCCTTTTCGGGTTTCCGGGACAAAACCAGGAATAACTTTTCTTCGCCGGCCTGCTCATCGAAATAGAAACGGCCGCCGTTAGGTACTTCATAGCGGCGGAACGGCTGAATCAGGTTGTCGCCGCTAGCCACTTCGTTCACCGGAAACAATACCTTCCACATCCCGCTCGAACCGCGCGCGATGACGTACAAATACGCTTCGTCGTTCGATTCCACTGTGATCTTCAAGCGGTCGCCGGACTGAAACACTGACCCGGCTTCCACTTCCCGGTAGGGCTCCGTACCACGGCTGAGCAGCAGGCTATACCGCAACCCTAAAGGAGGGTTCGAACTCACATACGCCGCCGGAATCACCTCCGGAATGCGCACCGAAGACGGCATCGGCGGGGGCGCGGCCAACGGAGCCCGCTCTTCCTGCTTCGGCGGCGATGGCGGTTTCGCTTTCGCGATTTCCACAGGCGCCTGTTTCTTGGAAGCTGGCGCAGACGGGCGTACCGGTTGCACCGCCGCCTTAGCTTTAATAGCGGGAGCCGCAAAAAATAGCTCGCGGGGAGTAAGGTCTTGCGCGGCCAGCGCCGCCGCGAACAGCAATGGGGTAAAGTTAGCTATTTTCATAATGTTGCGAGGCTTTGCAGGGATTTTCCGAAGCCCTCCTATGGTACTATTCTGAGGTTGAGGAAGGGAGCCCCGATGGGAACTAGACCTATTATTGCCTCTGCACTACTTCTATCTTTATTAGCGCAAACCGTGGGATATGGCTATCAAGAAGCAGCGCAGATTCAGAAGCTGAATATTGAGATCGTGGAAGGCGAAGGGGCCGTCAATAATATACGACAGCGCGTGGCCCGCGAACCGATGGTGCAGGTGACGGATGAAAACCGCAAGCCTGTTGCCGGTGCTGCCGTCGTCTTTTTCCTGCCGAATCAGGGGGCGGGAGCTTCGTTCGCGAACGGAGCCAAATCGTTCACCACCATGACGGACGCCAATGGCAATGCCGTGGCGCGCGGTATGCAGGCCAATCGCCTAAGCGGCCAGTACCAGGTTAAGGTTACGGCTTCGCATCAGGGCACGACGGCATCCATATCTATCAATATGACCAACGCGGCGCTCGCGGGCGGAGCAATCGCCAGCGGAGCCGCTTTGAAGTGGTTGCTGATCCTGGGCGTTGTGGGCGGCGCGGCCGCCGGCGCGACCGTCGCTGCCACCAGCGGCGGAGGCGGGGGCAACAATCCCTCCCGCCCGCCGACCACCGTCACGCCTGGAACCCCCTCCGTTGGAGCCCCGCAATGAAGCCCTTTCTCCTGACTGCCCTGGCCGCCAGCGCCCTCACCGCGCAGGATGTGACCGGCCCCGTCCTCGGATTTGTTGTGGATGCCCAAGCAGCGCTCCATCCCCTTGTGGGTATTCCCTCCTCCGCGCACATCGGCGCACCGGTACGGGAAGACGTTCGCGAATCCTGGGGTTCTCTTGCCTTGTTGACCGACGGTACCGCTCTCAAAAACGGACAACCGCTGCCCGGCCATTGGGCGGCCCTACTCCCGGGCGCGTTTCTGGATGAATCCGGCCGCGAGCTTCTGATCGTCGGAGAAGCGGTGGAACCCTGGCGGCTCACGATCCCGGATCGCGCTCTTTCCGTTCGTGTTTCTATCAGCGGAGCCCAGGTGTTGACGCTTCTTGCCGACGAAAGTCTGGCGTCCTGGTCCTCCTCCGGCGCGGCCGGCTCTCGTATACAGGCCAGTCAATGGTGGGCCATTGCCTTTGCCGGCGAACGCCCCCTGGCGTACGACCCCGCTGCCAATGCCCTTCTCTGGCTGGACGGCCCTTCCGGAACAACGCTGGCCCGTCAACTCCCAGGCGAAGGCGCACAGTATCTTCTTGCTGCTACGCGCGACGGCCTTTCGGCCGTTCTTTTGGGTACGCAACTGCATATTATTCCGTTTGACGACGGCGAGATCCGCTCTTTTTCGCCCCCGCCCGGCGCCCAACGTCTGGAACCGCTCCACGGTGGTCAGTCCTTCCTCTTGACCCGGGAAGTCTCCCGCCCCCTCTGGGTTCTGCAACCCTCCGCAAAAGAACCGCTCCACGTGATTCCCGCCCTCACCGCGGGAGGTGAAAAATAATGAAGCGCCTCGCCGGAATCCTCCTTTTAGGTACTGCTGCCTTATTAGCCCGTAATCCGGACAATTACTGCGAAATCACGACAAACGCCCTCCTCACGCAGGCCGTCAAGAACGTACCCGCCAGTTACACCATTTCCACCGCCAACTGCGGTCCCATCCGTTTTTATCGTTTGGTTACGGGCACGCTCCCCCCCGGCCTGTCCCTGTCGCCCGTTCCCGGGCCGACACTTACTATTTCGGGCACCCCAGTTACTCCTGGCATTTATGCCTTCTCGATTCGCGCCTTCGACAGCAACTACAACATCCCCAGCAAATCATTCGTCATCAAGGTGAATGATGAATTGAAGATCGACACCCCCGCTCTGGCCACGGCAACCGCGTCGCAGTCTTATACCGACACCGTTCGCGCCTCCGGCGGCGTCGGTCCGTACACATTCAGTCTCGCCACCGGTACGCTCCCCACCGGCCTCACGCTGGCCTCCAACGGCGGCATCACCGGCACAATGTCCGCCACGGGTTCCTATTTCCGTGTCCGGGT
>DASTML010000076.1:0-23659 GCA_035714175.1 Bryobacteraceae bacterium
AACAACCCATTCGGCCCCGCCAAATCTTCCTGTGTCTTTATCCCCTTCAACAGCTCGTCCAGTACCTCTGGTTTGATCTCCATCGTTTCTCCTCTCTCATTCTCGGAGAATCGCGTTTACACAAACTTTTTTACACCCTCGGACGCAATTTTCATCACGCCGAAGAAGATTATGACCGCCAGTACCGCCTGGAATCTATTGAATTGGATCAGTTTCGGTACGAAGCGGGCAATGTGCTCAACTTTTGTTTCGATCACGGGTTCAAACCGGCGGGACTGTCTTAGAGATCGGCTGCGGCACGGGCCGTATTTCGGTTGGCCTGGCCCTTCACAAGGATGTAGGGCATCTATTTATCACAGATCCCTCGCCTGCCTTCTGCCAGATCGTACAGAAAAAACTACACGGTATAGACTTGCAGGCCTCACGTGTAGATATCGGTATGCTCAGCGCCGAGGATATCGGCTTACTGCCTGCAAATTCGGTGTCCTTGATCCTCCTGCGAAGTGTCCTGCATCATATTGCCGATGTAGACACATTCCTTGGCCAATGCGCACACGTGTTGGCGGCAGGCGGCCTGCTGATCTGCGAGGAGCCCTATTACGAAGGTTATTTGATGATGGGACTTCTGGGTCAATTCATTCCCGACGCGCTGAAGGCGAACGGATTTGAATGCACAGAGGAAGATCGACAATTTTGTGGCCACGATGCAGTTTTACTGCCGTCGCGACATCGATAAGTCATTAGCCGAGGATAAGCATCTTTTCCGTCCGGACGAACTTATGGTTTCGGGGCGAGCGCTTGGGCTCGAACTTTCGCACTACCCCAATCGCCGGCTTACTCATTCTCCAGAAACTTCGGATGCGGCGCGTATAGGATACTTCGGCCGGTTCTTTCCCGACTATGTGCGCTACTGTATGGACTGGGACGCCGCACTCAGCGACAAGGTGGCCAGAGCGATGTCGAACTATTTCGCATTCTTCGAACCGCTGGAGAGCAGCGAGAACACCACCCCACGTTGTTTTGGTATTTTCGTTTTTACGAAACGCTAACCTACCGGTCTTCGCTCACGCCTTGTTAGCAGGAATAGGGTAAACGCTAGCGCGACGGCGGTGGCCCCTAGCCCCGCTGTATTTTCTAGCGGCGTTTCAAAGCGCATCTCTATGTGATGGCGGCCTGCGGGAAGATCGATGCGCATCTGCCCCAATGCATCGCGGGTTATCGAGTACTGTTGACCGTTTTCGCGGGCGCGCCAGTAGTCGTCAAAAGAGACCTGCACGGCGACAGCTTGGCCAGGCAGGATTTCGGCGTCGATTGCAAGCGTATCTGAGTTCAGCCATCGTGTCTCCGCGATGGCGTTCGAACTGCGTTCCATGACGTCGGCGTAGGCGTTCACCGCCTCTTCATCGCTTCCGTCCTTTGGACTGCGAAGCGATGCATACCGGGACAGGTCGACCACACGAGCGCGGCTTTGGTTTTTGCGCGGAATGGCGTAGATCCAGTTGCCTTGGCCATCTTCCCAAAGCACGCGCAGGACGCCCTTGTATTTATGAGGATACATGTAGTCGACGATTGGCAACTGCGAGGTATTGTCGTTGACGATAACGTTGTCGACACCTAAACTTTGCATCCAAGCAACATCGAGATGAGGGTCTTCACTAAGAACGGTTCTCCAAAAGAACGGGACGATTTGGAGGTTGAGTACACCCTGTTCGGAGCCGCCGCCGATCTGTTCGCCATTAAACCACGCGTTCCACCAAAATCGAGCGGTTCCAGTAACATAGGTGCGCGTGTGCGGGCGATTCTGGTTTACCCATTCGGCCAGCTGATACTCCTTGCGGTGCTTATATTCCGAGGTGCGGTTCAGGTGGTGCCACGGCCTATAAAAATAATGATAGGCGGGAACACAGGAGAAGAAGAAAAAGACGCAGACGGCCGTACGTACGAGACGAACCGGCCACCGTTGCCAGATCAGATAGCCGACCCAGATAAGAAAGAGGATGAAACAAAGGTCTGTTTCCGGCACAAGGCGGGAGGGTTCTCCCGTGATGCGGAAATCAAAATGATAGTTGCCAATTGAGGTGACCGCGAAAACTAGGGTCGAACCTGCGACGAAGATCGTCCAGGCGGAAATGCCGCGGCTGGAATACCGCCAAGAGATGAGACCGAAGATCAACAGCAGAATGGCCATCAACCACAGGGACCAGGAATGCCCCGGTTGCGCCACCAGCGCTAAATTGCGTGCGGTCACTTTCAGGAAAGACGGGGTCAACCAGAACCCACACAGGCCCCAAGATAGGAGGGCAGTCAACGCGCTACGCAGCCAAACCCTCGCATCTCGAGTTTCACAATAAACCGCCCACGTCAAAACCGGGAAAAACATTGCCAAGGCGGTGGCGCCATAGAAATTATTGGAAACCACAAGTGCGAACACCAGGGACGAGCCGGCCAGCCAGCGGGCATGACCCTTTCGAAGTCCTCGCCAAGCCAGCGCCAAGCCAAGCGGCAACAGCGCGAATGCGGTCATATGAGGGCCTTCCCCATAGCGGACGAGCACATTGAGCCTTTGCGGCATGTATGGTTTGACGTCCCAACGCGGAATGGCGAGAAACAAGAACGACGGAGAAAGAGTGGCCGCACAAAACGCGGCCAGCCAACCTATCAGGCGCACACCGCTACCGATTCGCGCAAAAAAGTAGACCCACCCAATGCCCAACGAGTAGAAGATGGCGGTGTAGAGGTGATAGCCGCGTGCCGGCAGCAGATGAAACCATTGCGCCAGCAGCGCGCTTCCGTAGCGGAGGGCTGGAGGATAGATATAATCCCAACGCGTGCCGCCATACCAAAGAGGGTTCCAGCCCGGATGGGGTCCGTTCTCCATCAGGAATCGAGCATCCGCAATGAACGTGGAATCGATCGTGAACCAGTTTTCGTAATATTTCGTCCGAAATATCGGCCAAATAAGGGCCGCTGCAAAAATGGATATAACTACACAATCGACAATCCAGTCGTGCTTCTCCCTCAGCTTGCCCCTCAACGGGAAACACCTCCTTGTTTTGGTCGTACCACTTTAGCTTACAGAGGAACTGTGCGCAGTCGCCGCTGGACCATCGCGGCTCATCGACACTTCTTTGGATAGCCAGTGCGGAACCGGGTGGAAGCGGATCGAATAGAACCACCGGACTTTTCAACACTTCAGGGTGATTTCCGCATACAGCCCGGGAAGCTCATGGGAAGTCGTCGCGGCGGACAGGTATCTGAGGCAATGGGGCATGGTCTGCGGAAAGGGCGCAAGACGCAAGGGCAGCAAAGTTCATATTGCCGTTGACACACGGGGACACTTGTTGAAACTTCATGCGACGCCGGCCGATGAGCAGGATCAACCCTAGGCCGGCGTTCTCGCCAAACAAGTACACGTCGAACTGGCCTTGGGGGATCAGGGCTAACGCCAAGAAAGGATTCGTCTTTCTTCCCCGTCGCTGGGTTATTCAACGAACTATTCGGTTGGACCACTCACATTCGCTTGCCTTCTCCTGAAGCGGGCCTTCGCCGCTATCTCTTAAAGTTAATTCCAGGTTCTAAGGTCCGGCATTCTAGATAAAGCGCTAGTAGCAGCTTGCATTTATCTCTGTTAGGCGCAGTCTTGATCGGTAGCCAGAAGTCCGCACTAACATTATGGGACGCCGTGGTGAATTGGAATAGATAGGCCACGGAGTGGGTAGGACATTAGAATATACGGGAAAGGCTGTCAGGATATTATCAATAGCCCTACAGGCTTTTTGCCTGCCTCCCAAAGCGCACATCCCCGTATCCTCCAAGCAAGCCCGTATCCTCCAAGAAGGAACATTCCTTGACGCGGAGAGTGCTGGTTCCTGGATCTCGGCATTCATGGCTTACTGGTGGGCGTCGCCACGAAAGCCGCCGGCACAAAAACGATGATCCACGAGTTCCGCGTTAATCTTTATCGCTAGCGGCGGCAGTCTCTACGGCAAAAGCGCCGCCTGGGTCCGGGATTCCGCCGGTCGTGCAGTGACCGCGAAGGCGTTCCCAGATCGTCGTCACACAGGGGAAATAATCCGCACGGGATGCTACGCTGAAGGAAAGTGAAATTCGGCGTAGTTGTCTTTCCCGGTTCAAACTGCGATCACGACGCGCAGTTCAGCGTCACAGCCAATCTTGGGGAAAAAGCGGAGATGCTGTGGCACCGCGACGCCTCCATTCCCTCCGATATTGACGCGGTGATTCTCCCTGGCGGCTTCTCCTACGGAGATTATCTCCGTTGTGGAGCGATCGCTAAATTTTCTCCTCTTATCAGCGCCGTCAAGGAGTTTGCCGCCAAGGGCGGCCTCGTCATCGGCATCTGCAACGGGTTCCAGATTTTGACCGAATGCGGCCTCCTGCCGGGGGCCCTCGTACGCAATACTGGCTTGAAATATATCTGTAAGCCTGTCGCGCTCCGGATCGAAACCACGAACACTCCCTTCACCAATCAGGCCTCGCAAGGCCAGATCGTTACGTTTCCCATTGCCCACGGCGAAGGCCGTTATACGGCCGATGAAGCAACGCTGGACCAATTGGAAGCCGAAGATCGCGTCGTTTTTCGTTATCTCGACAATCCAAACGGCTCCCTTCGCGACATTGCCGGCATCTGTAATAGAGAGCGCAACGTGCTGGGCATGATGCCCCATCCCGAACGCGCTACCGACGAACTCATGGGCTCGACCGACGGCCTGACCGTTTTCCGTTCCATCGTTTCCGCATTCGCGGCGAAATAATCCATGGCCACTATCACCCCGGACATACTCACCGCGCACAATGTGACCGCGGATGAGTACAGCAAGATTCTTTCCATTCTGGGACGCGAGCCCAATCTGACCGAGCTCGGCATTTTCAGCGTCATGTGGAGCGAACACTGCTCCTACAAGAGCTCTCGCGTTCACCTGAAAAAGCTGCCCACTCGCGGCAAGTACGTGCTGCTGGGGCCAGGCGAAAACGCCGGCATTATCGACATCGGCGACGGTATTGGCGTAGCGTTCAAGATCGAAAGCCACAACCATCCGAGCTTCATTGAACCGTTCCAGGGCGCGGCAACGGGCGTCGGCGGCATCCTGCGCGACATCTTCACGATGGGAGCGCGCCCCATTGCCGTTCTTGACTCACTTCGTTTCGGCCCCTTGGACGATCCGCAGACGGGCGCCCGCAATCGCCGCATCGTCGAAGGCGTTGTGAGCGGCATCTCCCACTACGGCAACTGCTTCGGCGTGCCGACCGTGGGCGGCGAATGTGTCTTCGACAAATCGTATGCCGGCAATCCGCTGGTCAACGTGTTTGCGCTCGGCGTTATTGAAAAAGAGAAGATCTTCCTCGGCCAGGCGCACGGCGTCGGCAATCCGGTGATCTACGTCGGGGCCAAAACCGGCCGCGACGGCATTCACGGAGCCACGATGGCTTCCGACGAATTTACAGAAGAAAGCAAACAAAAGCGCCCGAACGTCCAGATGGGCGATCCCTTCCTGGAAAAATTGCTGCTGGAGGCCTGTCTGGAAGTGATGCAGACCGGCGCAGTGGTGGGAATTCAGGATATGGGGGCCGCCGGGCTTACGTGCTCCACCTGCGAGATGGGAAGCCGCGCGGGCACAGGCATTGAAATTGATCTCGCCAAGGTTCCGCAGCGCGAAACCGGCATGACGCCGTACGAAATCATGCTGTCCGAATCGCAGGAACGCATGTTGCTGGTCGCGATCAAGGGCCGTGAACAGGAAGTCTTCGACGTCTTCGAAAAGTGGGGCCTGGATGCCGCCGAAATCGGTGTCGTCACCGATACCGGCCTGCTGCGCGTATTGAACCACGGCGAAGTGGTCGCCGAGATCCCCAACCGCGAGCTGGCCGACGAAGCTCCTCTGTATACCCGTCCCTATACGAAACCCGTTCGTAAGGCACCCATGGAAGGCCCGGCGTTCTCGTCCTCGGACCTCAAAGCGGACCTGATTCGCCTGCTCTCTTCGGGCGACTTGTGCAGCAAGAAATGGATCTATGAGCAGTACGACTACATGGTCCGCACCAATACGTTGTACGGCCCGGGCGGCGACGCCGCCGTAGTCCGCATCAAAGGAACGGACAACGCTGTCGCTATTTCTCTCGACGGAAACGGCCGCTATTGTTCCCTGGACCCCCGCGAAGGCGCCAAGCTTGCGGTCGCCGAAGCCTGCCGGAACATCTCCACCGTCGGCGCGTTGCCAATGGCTGCAACCAACAATCTCAATTTCGGCAACCCGCAAAAGCCGGAAATCATGGCGCAGCTCGTAGAGGCGATTGAAGGCATGGCGGAAGCCTGCATCCACTTCGAAACGCCGATTACCGGCGGCAACGTCAGCCTCTACAACGAAACGCTGGGCGAAGGCATTCACCCAACGCCGGTCATGGGCATCGTGGGACTGCTGAAAAACGGCAAACCTACCCCGATTGAATTCCAGAGCGAAGGCAAGACCGTGCTTCTGCTGGGCGGATTCCGCGATAGCGACGAGACCCGTTTCGGCTCTACGCAGTATGCCAATGTCATTGTCGGCGGACCGTGGGGTCTGCCGCCTGCGCTCGATATGGACTATGAAAAACGGGTCCACGGCGCAATGCGCAAGATTGCGAATGCCGGCCTCGCCGAATCCGCGCACGATCTCTCGGACGGCGGTCTCGCGGTGGCCCTGGCCGAAGCAAGTTTCGGCGGCATAGGCGCTCGCGTTGCGCTTCCCCCCAGCAGCCGGCCGGAGTTGCAGCTGTTCCACGAAGCGCCGTCGCGGATTATTGTCTCTACAGCCAATGCGCGGGAAGTCCGCGCGATTGCCGATGAGTTCCAAGTGTCTGTGGAAGAGATCGGCGTGACTGAAGCGGGAAAACTGGTGATCGCTGACCGGATCGACGCCGGAATTGATGAACTGCGTGAACCCTGGTCTACCAGTTTGGAGAGGATGCTGCATGCATGAAGAAGCCGATTTTCATCTCGACAAGCTGCATGAAGAGTGCGGCGTCTTCGCAATCTATGGACATCCGGAAGCCTCGAACGTAACCTATCTCGGCCTCTATGCCCTGCAACATCGCGGGCAGGAGTCGGCTGGCATCGCGTGCGGCAACGGCCGCTACGTCACCTGCCGCAAGGATATGGGCCACGTGGCTGATATCTTCAAGCCGGAAGTGTTGGCGCAGTTGCCGGGCCACATGGCGATTGGTCATACCCGCTACTCCACGACCGGGGATTCCAAAATGCTGAACGCGCAGCCGTTCAGCGTCACCTGCAACAAAGGTCCCATCGCGGTTGCCCACAACGGCAACATCACCAACGCCGCTGAACTTCGCCGGGAGTTGGAGGCGGACGGCTCTATTTTCCAGGCCACCAGCGATACCGAAGTGATTCTCCACTTGGTTGCCCGCTCCCGGGAACGAACCATGGCCGGTGCACTGCGGGAAGCGCTCTTGCAGTTGGAAGGCGCGTTTTCTCTCGTATTTCTGGCTGCCGACCAACTGATCGTCGCCCGCGACCCCCACGGCTTCCGCCCCTTGGCCATGGGCCAGATGGAATTGCACGAACACCGGGTCGGATACGTTTTTGCCAGCGAAACCTGCGCTTTTGATCTGATCAATGCCGTTTATCTGAACGATGTCGAACCCGGCGAGATGGTCATCGTCGGCCCCAGCGGCGTGACGCGGGAGCGGTATGCGCCCAAGCGGCCGCTGGCGCACTGTGTATTCGAGCATGTCTATTTCGCGCGCCCGGATTCGCTGGTCTTCGGCCGTCCCGTGCAGCAGAGCCGGGAATGGATGGGCCGCTTGTTGGCCAAGGAATCTCCGGCCGATGCCGACGTCATCGTGCCGGTGCCGGACTCCGGGGTCGCCGCCGCGCTCGGATTCGCGGCGGAAAGCAATATCCCATTCCGGCAGGCTCTGATCCGGAATCACTACGTGGGCCGCACGTTCATTGAACCATCCCAGGCCATTCGGGATTTCGGCGTGAAATTGAAGTTGAATCCAGTCCGCCATCTTCTGGAGGGCAAACGCGTCGTGCTGGTGGACGATTCCATCGTGCGCGGCACAACGTCCCGCAAAATTGTCCGCATGGTCCGTCAGGCCGGCGCAAAAGAGGTGCATATGCGCATCTCCTGCCCGCCGACGATATCGCCCTGCTTTTATGGCGTCGATACGCCCAACAAGCAGCAGCTCATTGCGGCGAATTCCACCATCGAAGACATCCGCCGCTTTGTGGAAGCCGACTCTCTGGGATACCTTTCCCGCGGCGCGCTCAGCCGTGCCGTCTCGGATGAGAATCAGGACTTCTGTTACGCCTGCTACACCGGCAACTATCCCACGGACCTCGTCCAACTCGAATCGCTGATGCGGGAAAAGTCCGACCTGGGATAAAACCAAATAGTGTCCATTGCTGTAGCCGATTCCGCGCGTGCCGTGCCCTATTCCCGTATCCGGGAACTGGCGGAGCTTGCTATGACCATGGATGGCGTTCGCAAACTCTATTTCGGCGAGTCCAACCTGCCCACGCCGGAGTTCCTGAAACGCGCCGCGGATAAAGCGATGCGCGACGGGTTCACCTATTACACGCCCAATGCCGGTCTGCTTTCCACGCGGGAGGCGCTGGCCGCCTACTACCAGCGGCAGCAGGGAGTTGCGCTGGACCCGGCCCAGGAGATTGTCGTGACCAACTCCGGCGTGCAGGCGCTCCATGTGGGCATTCGCTGCACGCTGAATCCGGGGGATGAGGCGCTAGTGCTGACCCCTGCGTGGCCGAACGCGAGCTCCATTCTGCAAATGTACGGAGCCACGCCTGTTGAACTTGCCCAACCGCTGCGGGACAACAGGTACACCATAGACATCGCGCAGTTGGAAGCCGCAGTTACGCCGCGTACCCGGCTGCTGATTTACACCTCGCCCTCCAACCCATTAGGTTGGGTGGCCACCGTGGAAGAGCAGCGGCAATTGTTGGACTTCGCGCGGCGACATAAACTCTGGCTCTTGGCGGACGAAGTATATGAACGGTTGATCTACGATGGGCGATCCGTTGCCCCCAGCATCCTGCAATTGGCAACCCGTGACGACTCTGTTCTAGTGGTACAGAGTTTTTCCAAGGCCTGGTGCATGACGGGTTGGCGGCTTGGATGGCTGGTGGCCCGGCGGGATCTCGCGCAGCGCGCCGCCCAACTCAATGAGTTCATCATCAGTTGCGCGCCCGCTTTCGTGCAGCGTGCGGGGGAAGCCGCGTTGGAGTGGGGTGACAGTTCGGTGAGCGGCCTGGTCGCCATGTTGAAAGAAAATCGTGACTTCTGCCTAAGGGCGCTCCGATCCCTGCCTGGCGTAACCGTACCTGACCCGGAGGGCGCCTTCTATCTCTTTCCGCGTGTGGAAGGGCTGGCCAACTCATTTGATTTCTGCAAACGCCTTTTGCTGGAAACGCAGGTTGGTCTGGCCCCTGGCGTGGCATTCGGCGCCGGAGGCGAAGGAAGCTTGCGGCTCTGCTACGCCGTCGAAAAGCCTATTTTAGAAGACGCCATGGAGAGGATTTCCCGGTTTCTCTAGCATGAAGGTTCGTCCCGAAACGGTTTTGCGCGACTTTGGGCGGCTGTTCCCCCCGCACATTAAGGACCGCGGCAAACAAATCCTCACCGATGGCCTTCTGGAACCCGTCCAGGTGGAGGAGAACGGTTTCGCTTCCATCGCCCATGGCGAACGGAACTACGAGGTAGCTCTATTCCAGGGCGAACTGCTCTGCGAATGTCCCTACTTTGAGGACACCGGCGCCTGCAAGCATCTCTACGCGCTTCTGCTCGCCATTGACGAATTGGCGCGAAAGAATCCCGATCCTACTCAGCCCATCGCCCCGCGGCCGCCCGCCATTTTGCGCGCAAACTGGCAAAACGTGGTGGAAGCCGCGATTAGCGAAGAAGATCCCGAACCGCATTTCGGCGACGATTCCCGGTTCGGCGAACATCTCATCTACCGGCTCAGCCAACCGCCCTCGGCGATCCATCATGCCATGGAGATCGAAATCTTCTACCGGGAACGGAAGAAGAACGGCGAGCTGACCGTCCCCAAACCGGCCCGCATACGCCGCGCGGATATTGAACGGCTGCCCGACCTCGCTGACCGGGCCATTCTTGCAGAACTATTGCTCGTGTTGCCGGACCATGCGGCCTGGAGCACGTACTACCTCAACGATCTCCTGAAATCTACGCTCTTTCTCACCGGGCCTCGCCTGCCCGCGCTCGCCCGTCAACTCGCCGAAACCGGCCGGCTCTTCGCCGGCGCGGCCTTTGCGAAAGATCATTGGCGGCCCGTGCGCTGGAGCCCCGAAAAGTGGCGGCTCCGGTTGCGGCCCGAAATCAAAAATGCGGATTGGATTGAAGCCTCCATCGAACTTATGGACGGCGATCGGGAGATTCCCATCCGCAAAGCTGCCTTTCTGGATTTCCGCGTCATTCTCTACGACAACGTCTTGGCTGAGTTGGAAACGCGTTCCAGCAATGCGTGGATTCGCCACGCCTCCAACGGCCAGCCCCTGCTGATTCCCCGTCCCGACTGGCCGCACTTTTTCGGCCTGGTCACCAGTCTGCGGCGCGGCCCCACCTGGGACCTGCCGGAATCATTGAAGCCGAAAGAAGTCCGCGGCCGTCCCACGCCTCGCCTCCGCTTGAAATTCGACACGCACAGGGCCTCGGCGGAGGGCAGTCTAACATTCCTTTATCAGGACGAACGCGGCCAGACCGAGGCCCACGATTCCGATATTCACTTCACCATGTCGGAAGACGCCAAGGAGATTGTTCTCTTTGACCAGCCCTTCCACGAAATATGCCGCGGCATGCTACGCGGCCTGGGCTTGCAACAGGGTCAGGACCCGGTAAGCGGCCGGCGCATCTGGCATCTTTCCCTTCCCCGCTTTGCGGGCACCGTGCGGGACCTGCTTGCTGAGAACTGGGAAGTGCTAGCCGAGGGAAAACCGGTGCGGACCTCCAGCTTCACCAAAGTGAAGGTCACAACGACCATCAACTGGTTTGAAGTCGATGCCAGCGCCAATTTCGATGGGCTTGAGGCCAGCCTACCGGACTTGATCGAGGCGATGAAGAACAAGTCCCGGTATGTACGTCTGGGAGACGGGTCCATCGGCCTACTGCCGGAAGAGTGGATACAACGCTATGCCCCCTTGGCCAACATTGGCAAAGAGGTGGATGGCGTCTTCCGTCTCCGTATGCCGCAGGCCCCATTGCTGGACGCCCTGCTCGAAGAGAAGATGGACGTTCAGACGGACGATGGATTCCAGAAGGTTCGCGGCCGTCTGCGCGGCTTCAAGGGTCTGGAGGCAGCGCCGCAGCCGGCAGGGTTTGCGGGCGCCATGCGTCCATATCAACGCGAAGGATTGGCGTGGCTGCTGTTCCTGGAATCGATTGGACTGGGCGGCTGCCTGGCGGACGACATGGGCGTCGGCAAGACGATTCAGATGTTGGCGCTGTTGGAGCTCCATCGCGAACGGCGCGCCGCCGGAGAGGCGTTGCCCGCCGATCTGGTGATTGTCCCCAAATCGCTGCTCTTTAACTGGGAAGCGGAAGCAGCCAGGTTTACCCCGCAGTTGAAGGTGCTCAACTATACCGGCACGGCCCGCTCCCGCGCCGAAATCGCCCTCCACGACGTAGCGCTCACCACGTACGGTACGCTGCGGCGCGATGTGGTCGACTTGAAGGAATTCGAGTTCGGAACCATCGTTCTGGACGAAGCCCAGGCCATCAAGAACGCTTCCAGCGATTCCGCCAAGGCAACCCGTATTCTCAACAGCCGCCACCGCGTCGTAATGACCGGTACGCCGGTAGAAAATCACTTGGGCGAACTGTGGAGCTTGTTTGAATTTCTGAATCCGGGGCTGCTCGGCTCTTCCACGTTTTTCAAGGCCGGGTCACAAATGGAGCCGGAATCTCGGGAGTGGTTGCGCAAATCGCTGCGCCCACTCATTCTCCGCCGTACCAAGCAACAGGTGGCAAGCGACCTGCCGGCACGGTCCGAGCAGGTACTGCACTGCGAGCTGGAGCCCGAACAGCGGAAGCTCTACAACACCATCCTGCTGAAAGTGAAGAAGGATCTCGACAAGCGAATTCGAGAGGATGGCTTGGCCAAGTCCAAGCTGCACGTGCTGGAAGCTCTTCTGCGGCTCCGGCAGGTGGCTTGTCATCCACAACTGGTCCAGGAGTCGGCAAAGCCCGTCAGCGCCAAGTTCGACATTCTGGTGGACCAGCTCACCGAAATCGCCGAAGAAGGGCATAAGGCGCTGGTCTTCTCGCAATTCACCAGTTTGCTCGGCCTCCTCAAGCCTCGCCTGGAAAGTGCTGGCCTGAAATACGAGTACCTGGACGGCGCAACAACGGACCGGCAGAAACGCGTCGAGCATTTCCAGGCCGACGAGCAATGCCCGGTGTTCCTGCTGAGCTTGAAAGCGGGGGGAACAGGGTTGAACCTGACGGCCGCCGACTACGTCTACCTGCTGGACCCGTGGTGGAACCCGGCCGTCGAAGCACAGGCAATCGACCGCACGCACCGTATTGGGCAGACGCGGCCCGTGTTTGCCTACCGGCTGGTGGCCAAGGACACCATCGAAGAGCGTATTCTGGACCTCCAGAAAAACAAGCGCGACCTCGCCGAGGCAATCTTGTCGGAAGACAACGCCTCTCTCTCCACCCTCCGCAAAGAGGACCTCGACTACCTGCTTTCGTAAGCCGCGTTTCCTCCCGCTTCGTTACACTGGGCGAATGGGCGATACGGAACAGCCGGACGAGATCCACAGCGGACCGGACACGGAGCCCGTGCCCCTTTCGCCCGTCTCTCGCCGGGAACGCATCGCTTCCATGGACGTGCTGCGCGGGATAGCGGTCTTCGGCATCTTCCTTATCAACATGCCGCTCTTCATCGCTCCTTCGGCGGCATTTTTCAACTGGGAAAATAATCCCTACTGGACCTCGCAAGCAGATCGCCTGGCCACGCTCTTCGTTTTCCTTTTTGCCCAGGGCAAGTTCTACACGGTCTTTTCCTTCCTCTTCGGGCTGGGTTTCGGCGTGCAACTGGACCGTGCCGTTGCCCGCCGCGCTCCGGACTTTCTCTCCGTATACCACCGGCGGCTGCTGATTCTACTGGTCATCGGTCTTTTGCACTTCACCCTCGTCTGGTGGGGTGATGTACTGCATGTTTATGCGCTGCTGGGATTCGCGCTTATCGCGATTCACGATCGCTCGGAACACACCATCCTCGTCTGGGCGCTCTGCCTGACGTTGATCCCGTGCGCCGCCGCGCTCATCGGGACAACGCACCGCCATCTGACGCAGGACAGCCAGTCCGCCGAAGTCCGCAACAAGGCGGCGGAGCGAAAAGCCAGGGAAAGCAAGGAACTGGCGGAGGATCTGCGCATCTACTCTTCTGGTTCGTTTGTCGAAATACTGCTTTTCCGGCTCGAACGGGACGGGAGACAGTTGGGAGTGGACGTAGGCTGGTCGATCGAATTGTTTGCTTCCTTCCTGCTGGGCCTTTGGGCCGCGCGCCGGCATATCTTCACGGAACCCCGGCGCCACCTCCGGCTGCTAAAGCTCCTTGCAGGCGTCGCTTTGCCGGCGGGCTTTGCCATTGCCGTTCCCAATCTCCTGTATGCGTACGCGCACCCCGGTGAAACGCCCCCGCTCTGGCAGGCGTTGCTCACCTACATCCGCGAGTTCATCGCCCGTCCCGCCATTGCCTACGGCTATGTGGCCATTCTGCTCTTGGCCGGTGTACGGTCCTGGATGAGCCCGCTGGCCGCCGTGGGCCGTATGGCTCTCACCAACTACCTGCTCCACTCGCTCGTTTTCACCACCATCGTCAATAGCTATGGACTCGGCCTGTACGGGCGTATTCACCCCGCGCAAGGCCTCCTGCTTTGCGTTGCTTTCTTCGCTTTCCAACTTGTATTGAGCGTCTGGTGGCTGCACCGTTATGCGTACGGCCCGGTGGAGTGGCTTTGGCGTACGCTCACCTACGGCGTCCGCCAACCCTGGATGCGCTCACCACTCCAAACGGCCGACTAGCCCGCGCTCTCCCGCGCCAAAACCCAGCCGCTTGCCCGGCGCGGCGTCAAACGTGTGAAATCCCGGTCCAGACGCCGCTCGCCAGGTTTTGCCGGAATCATAGGAAATGTCGGCTCCGGACGGACCCACGGCCACGAATGTGGTTCCCCCCGCCCAACGCACCACGGAACGGTAGCCGCCCAGGCCGCGCACAATTCGCCAGCTTCGGCCGCCATCTTCGGTAACAGCGGCATTCTTTTCCGCCCGGTCTTCCTGCTTGTAGTCCCCGCCCACGGCCACGCCGCGCCTCGTGTCCTGAAACGCAATGGAAAAGATCCCCGCGCTGGGCGAGGAGGGGATGCCCGTGACAAATACCTGCCAATTCTTGCCGCCGTCTTCGGTTCGCAGCACCCGTCCCGATCCAAGACCGATCCACGCATGCCTCGTTCCTTGTACCGCAATATTCGTGCCGCTCGCCGCAAAAGCCCCTTCTTCGGAGAGCGCCGGGGGCAGCCCATTCTCCGCCGCACGTTCCCAGGTCACGCCGCCGTTTACCGTATGGAGGATCACAAACCGGCCGTCAACGGAGTCCCCCACGGCTAACCCGCGCTGGCCGTTCCAGAACGCCATCGCGTCCAGAAACACCTTCGGGTCCCTGTTTTGGAACTGTAACGTCCAATGCTCGCCGGCATCGTTGGTCTTGTAGATCCGTGACGCCTCTCCAGGGCCGATGCTCAAGGCGTAGGCGGTCCGCTCGTCAATGGCATCTATATCGCGAAAGTCCAGGGAGCCGGCCTCCGGGACGGAAAGCGGCTTCCAATGCAGCCCGCCATCGGCGGTCCGCACGATCGTTCCGTTGGCGCCGCTCGCCCACACCACCTTCTCGCTGACAACGCTAATGCCCCGGAGCCGCCCGGTTACGCCGCTCACCAGAATCGTCCATACCGGCGCCGTTGCCGCCGCCGCAAGGCCTACCGCTGTCAGAATGCACGGCATCCATTTCCCCATGCGCCCTCCCCGGAAAAATTATTCTCGCAGAGCCTCTCTTTTTTCGGAACTACTGGCCGCTTCGTTCGTTATCTGTTCATAGCCGGGGTAATTGTCGTCTGGGAATCTCTCCGAAATGAGTGCCCCACCATGCAAGCCGTATTGCTGTCCGCTGTTCTTCTCTTTACCCTCTCCGCTCAATCCCCCTCAGTTTCACAACGTCATCTGGACCAGGCAGTCCTCTTCGAAAAACAAGGCGAGTTTGATCGCGCGGCTGCCGCGTACAAGACGGCCATCGAGTCTGCGCGAAGCGTCAATGCGTCAGTCCTGATTCACGCGTTGGATTTGGCATGCACCTTCTATCAGGACGCCGGTAGGACCGTACAAGCGGAGCACTGTTTGAAAAGGCTCCTCACGGTCTTCCGGGGCCATCTCGGGCAGGACCATATTGCGCTGAATCGCATCTATACCCGCCTCGCCTGCCTCTACATTGAACTGGGCCAGCGCGGGAAAGCGGAGAAACTGGGCCTCGAAGCCTGGTTGAAGCGAGTAGAAGACGAAATCCCCCTCTCCGATGACCGCGTCGATCTGGCCGGCACGGTAGCCGCTCTGGAGGTGCTCCGGGGAAATCCCCTGAAAGCGGTGGCCATGAACCAGGTCGCTCTTGGCGTCCTGGAGCAGCGCCAGTCCCTGGAGAGCGTTTCGGGAATTACGGTTCTCAACAACCTGGCCATTGCCTACCTCGAGCTAAAAAAGCCGGAGAACGCGCTGCAGCCCTTGGAACTTGCTCTGCGCATCGGTTCCAAGCACGGCTTCTCCAGCACGCTCTCTAGCGCGGCCACCCATGGCAATCTGGCCACCGCGCAGCAGGCCCTCGGAAACTACGATGACGCCGTGCGTAATGTCGAAGCCTCGCTCGCCATTGTCGAATTGCGCTGCGGCCGGGAAAGTATCCGTACCGCGGCGCTCCTGGCCACTTACGCGCCGCTGTTGCGCCGTCTGGGCCGGAAGCCTGAAGCAAAGGTGGCGGAGAATCGGGCGCGGCGGATCGCCGGCGAGATAGGTATCAGCGCATTCGCGGGAGAAAGTTCCGTCGATATCAGCGAGTTAGCAAAGAGGCGCGAACAGGTAAGACGCTAGACTATCTACGTGGCAGGTATTCGTAGTCTCACGTACGCGGAGCTCTGGCGGTTGGCAAAGTGGTGGATGATCCACAATGGTCCGCGGCGTGATGTCACTGTCGAAACGTTCAATGGTTTGTTGAGTTTTGACAGCAGGAACTGGCTGATCGGCAAGTATCTGTACGTCAAACGTAGCCATGAGGACCATGAGATACAGGAAGTCGGCGCCCTCCTGCGCAGCCTGGGTTGGTTGAAACCGGGCGGCACAGTCCTGAACGTCGGAGCCAATATCGGCATGACTTGTATTGCCCTGGTAAAGCTAGGCGTCTTTCAACGCGCCATCGCGGTGGAGCCAGGGCCGGACAATTACCGGTTGTTGGTGAAAAACGTCGAACAGAACGGGCTCGCCGGCCAAATCGAGTGCCTCCCTTTCGCCTTCTCCTCCACCGTGGCTCCCCTCACCTTTGAACTGTCCAAACACAACTCGGGCGACCACCGTGTCCGCCAAACGAACCAACCCGGCTTCTACAAGGAAGAGACGCGCCCAACCATCTCCGTACCGGGCGAGACGCTCGACCATTACTTCGCCGGTAAACCGGACGCTGTGGACGTAATCTGGGCCGACATACAAGGCCACGAGGGACATCTGCTGCGCGGCGGTCGCGACTTTCTTCGCCGGGGTATTCCAGTGGTCACCGAGTTCTGGCCCTACGGGCTGGGACGTTCCGGCGTCACGCCGGAAGAGTTTGTGGGTATTCTGGCGCAATCGTTCAGTCACTTCTGGGTCATCGGAAGGCCGGAGTTTGACCGGGCCCCCATCACCGATGTCCGGAAGGTCTTTGCCCTCTATGAGGGCCCACGCAGTTTTGGCATGCTGGTGCTCGCGCCTAAAAACAGCAGGTAGGCAACGCCATGGACGCCCCCGACGCATCCCTCCCGGCCGATCTGCAAACCGAATATCGCGCCCGCTTCCTGCTGGAGGTTTCCAAGGCCGCCACGTCGCACCTGGATCTGGCGGAGGTTCTGGAGGCGATTTCAGCCGCCCTCCGCGGGCGGGCCGCCTTTGATGCCATCGGCCTCGTTGTCATTGAAGGAGACCGGCTGAGCCTCCATTCTCTCTGTTCCAATGACACGCCCCGGCTGCCGGGCGAAAGCGTATACAGCCTGCTCGCCCGCGTCCGCGCCAAGCGGGGCAACGACCAGATCCAGGGTCGCATGGTGATCCAGGTCGCCGTGGCCGACTCCTGCGTCAGCGAATTCGCCAAAACCCGCTCCGCCTATGTCTGCGAAAACCTGGAGGCGCAAATTCGCTTCCCGGAAGAGGAGCTGTTGTTCAAGAACGGTATCCGCGGCTACATCAGCGTGCCCCTCATGAAGCGGGAATGCCTGCTGGGAGCCGTTCATTTCCTGACCTACCGTCCCCGCGCTTTTCACCCGGAAGAAATTCAGCTCATTCAGGATGCATCCAGTATCGTCTCCATCGCGGTTTCCAACGCCCTGGCCTACGAGAAGATCAAAACGCTGCAGGAACAGCTCAAACACGAAAATGAGATCCTGCAGAGCGAAATTGAGGCGGGTTCGATGTTTGAGGAGATCGTCGGATCCTCCCCTCTGCTTGCCCGCGTGCTGGAGCAGGTGGATCGAGTAGCGCCGACGGATGCGACGGTACTGCTTACCGGAGAAACGGGAACCGGAAAAGAGCTCATCGCTCGCGCCATCCACCGCCGTTCGGCCCGCGCCGACCGGGCCATGGTGAAGGTAAATTGCGCATCTTTGCCGCAAGAATTGATCGCTAGTGAGCTATTTGGGCACGAAAAAGGCGCCTTTACGGGCGCTTTGCAGCGCAGATTGGGCCGTTTTGAGGTCGCAAACGGAGGCACAATCTTCCTCGACGAGATCGGCGAACTGCCTCCCATGATGCAAATTGCCCTACTTCGGGTGCTCCAGGAACGGGAATTTGAGCGTGTCGGCGGCAACGCCACCATCCACACCGACGTTCGCGTTATCGCGGCCACGAACCGAGACCTCCGGCGCGAAGTGGCCGAAGGCCACTTCCGGGAAGATCTGTTTTACCGCCTGAACGTATTCCCTATCGAGTGCCCGGCCCTCCGGGACCGCCGGGACGATATTCCGCTGCTGGTGGAGTACTTTGCCTCCCGGTTCGCCGCACGCATGGGCAAAACCATCGATCAGATCGACCGGGAGACCTTTAACGCGTTGTTGCGCTATACCTGGCCGGGCAATATTCGCGAATTGCAGAACGTGGTGGAACGGGCGGTGATCCTCGCCGACGGGCGCGGCCTCCGCCTGGAACCGGGTATTCTGGCCACGAATCCAGTCTTGCCGGGGCCGTCTGGGCCTCCCCCGCCTCTGACTTCCACGCCGGCCGAGGAGCGGGATCGGCAGCGGGCCGAGATCGAAGCCGTCCTCCGCGATACGGGGGGCCGCATCTCCGGGCAAAAGGGCGCCGCCCGCCGGCTGGGCATCCCGGCCTCCACCCTGGAGTCCCGCATCCGGAATCTCGGCATTAACAAACATGCCTACCGGTGGCGCGCCTGAATTTGGTCCGCCAATTGCCCTAACCAGGGCATGGATCTGTTTCGCGTCGACGTTTCGGCGGACCCGCCCAAGTCGGTGACGCTCGCCTTTGTCGGCCATCTCAACCGCTGCCACCTTCCCGAGGTGAACCAGGCACTGACCCGTGCCTCCGCGCAATCACCCCGTGTAATCATCGACTTACGTGAATTAAGGCTTTTGGACCGAGACTCTGTACTGTTTCTGCGCGCCTGCCGCGACCGCGGCATCCCTTTCGTCAACACCCCTCCCTTCATTCTGCGCTGGTTAAACCAGTGCTACACGAATTGACGCGAATTCGTCGCGAATTCATCACGAATTTTTATGCTTCATTCCAATTCGTGCTGATCTAAACGAATGTAAATCAAAGAGTTAGACGCTTGGCCCCCCGAGTGCTCTATCGGATATCAAGAAGACCTATGAAATACCCAGAACTCGTTTCGGCAATCGGAACCGCCGCACTGGTCGCGGCCGCCGCCGCTCTCTCCGGGTGCCAGTCTAACAAACCGCCCACCGCCTCCGCCGCCTCCCTTCCCCCCACGCCCGTCTCCGTTGTCACTGTCCATACGGAGGATGTCCCTATTTATCAAGAGTTTGCCGCGCAGACTTTTGCGAGAGACATGGTGGAAGTGCGTGGCCGCGTTGCAGGCAATGTGGAAAAGCGGCTCTTTCAGGTCGGTTCCGATGTGCGCGCCGGCGATCCGCTTTACATTCTGGATCTGCGGCCTTACCAGGCCGCTGTGGACAAGGCCCGTGGCGACCTCCGCCAAAGTGAAGCAAATGAGGAGTTTGCGCGCCAACAAGTCGCGTTGCTCCAAGCCGAGGCCGACTTGGCGCAAGCGCGGGCCAACCAGCTCAAGGCCCGGCAGGACGTGGACCGGCTGACACCTCTGGTGAAGCAGGACGCGGCGTCGCAACAGGATTTGGACAACGCGATGGCTTCGCTGCGCGCAAATGACGCGAATGTGAAGGCTCGCGAGGCCAATGTGCAACAGATCCGGCTGTCCACAAAAGCACAGTTGGATACGGCCCGGGCGCAGGTGGCTTCCAACACGGCATTGCTCCGCACAGCCGAACTAAACCTCGAATATGCCACCATAAAGGCGCCAATTAGCGGCAGAATCGGCGATAGTGTGGTGCAAATTGGTGGTTTAGTGAACCCCGCCGCCGCACAGCCATTGACCACGATCATGCCGCTGAACCCGATCTGGGTTCGTTTTAAGATCAGCGAATCCGAATACCTGGACTATAAGAAGCGCCAGGCCGCCGGCGGGGCGACGGCCGCCAACAACATGCCGCTGCAACTCGTGTTGGCCGATGGCACAATCCACACTGAATCCGGCCGGATTCAGAACGCCGTCAACCAGGTGGATGCCCGAACAGGCACGCTGGAGCTCCAGGCCACCTTCCCCAACCCGCAGGGCACGCTACTGCCGGGCCAGTTCGGGCGAGTACGCGTGAATGTGGAGGACCGGCGGAACGCCATTCTGGTCCCGCAACGGGCAGTTACGGAGATGCAAGGGCTGCAGTCCGTCATGACGGTGGGACCGGACAGCAAAGCGCAGGTCCGGGGCGTTTCCACCGGCGAGCGGGTGGGAGAACGTTGGATTATTCAGCAGGGATTGAAGGACGGCGACCAGGTGATTGTGGAAGGGCTGCAGAAGGCCAGACCCGGCGCGCCCGTCAAGGCAGAGCCGTTTGTTCCGCGCGACAAAGCGGAGAAAGCGCCGGTGAAGTAACCCATGGCACGCTATTTTGTTGACCGCCCCGTCTTTGCCATTGTTATCGCGCTCGTAATCATCATTCTGGGCGCCGTGGCCATTCCGACGCTTCCGGTCGCCAGCTATCCGGAAGTCGTGCCGCCGGTCGTGCAGATTGTCGCGACCTATCGGGGCGGCAATGCGACTGACCTGGAGACTACTGTCGCACAGCCGATCGAGCAACAACTCGTCGGACTGGACGGCATGCTCTACTACTACTCCCGCAGTTCAAATGACGGCGTTTTGACGATTGACGTCACTTATGAGCTTGGCACAGACATTGAGATGGCCACGGTCCGCACGCAGAACAAGGTGAACCTCGCTCTGCCGGCGCTGCCGCCGGAGGTCCAGCGGGTCGGCGTCACCGTGAAAAAGGTCTCTTCGGCGTTCCTGTTCGCGGTAGCCGTCACTTCCAGCGAGAATCGCTACGACTCTCTGTTTCTCTCCAACTTCATCACCATCAATCTCCTGGACAAAGTGGGCAGCCTGCCCGGCGTGGGTGAAGCGCGTATCTCCGCGAACCAGGACTACGGCATGCGTGTGTGGATTAACCCGGACAAGATGGCCAAGCTGGGTCTTACGGCTACCGACGTCAACCGCGCCATCCAATCCCAAAACCGGCAGAACCCCGCTGGCGCCATCGGCCAATCCCCGTCCGTCCGCGGTACCGACTTCCAGTATCCGGTGACGGCATCCGGCCGGCTTCGCGATCCCGGCCAGTTTGAAAACATCATCATACGCGCGGAACCCGACGGCTCCCTGCTGCGGCTGCGGGACATCGGACGGGTGGAGCTGGGGGCGCAGGACTACAAAGCTTTCAACCGCCTGAACGGGAAGCCGGCGGCGGCGATGATCGTCTATCTCTCTCCGGGCGCGAACGCCGTGGAAACTGGCGACCGCGTGAAGGAACTGCTCGAAACAGCCAAACAAACTTTCCCGGCGGGCATCGAATACACGATCAGCTACGACGCCACCCTGTTCCCCCGCGCCGCGATCCGCGATGTGTTGCATACGCTGCTGGAAGCGATTGTCCTGGTTATCATCGTGGTCTTTGTCTTCCTGCAAAACTGGCGGGCAACGCTAATCCCGCTCCTAGCCGTACCTGTCTCAATCGTCGGCACCTTCGCCGTTTTCCCCTTCCTGGGATTCAGCATCAACATGACAAGCATGTTCGGCCTGGTGCTGGCTATCGGCATTGTGGTGGACGATGCGATCGTCGTGGTGGAAGCCGTGCAGCACAACATAGACCACGGCATGTCTCCCCATGACGCGACGATCAAGGCCATGAGCGAAGTATCAGGGCCTGTAATCGCCATCGCCCTGGTTTTAAGCGCGGTATTCATTCCGGTGGCCTTCCTGGGCGGCATCAGCGGGCAGATCTATCGCCAGTTCGCGCTCACGATTGCCGTCTCCGTGCTGCTCTCGGCCATCTGCGCGCTGACGCTCAGCCCGGCGCTAAGCGCCATGCTGCTGCGCCCGGTGAAACCCAGCCGCGGCCCTCTAGCCTGGGGCTTCCGGAAGTTCAACAACTTCTTTGAGCGAGCAACGAACGGGTATGTGGCCGGCGTGAAGTTCTTCATTCGCCGCGCCGCCATTTCCCTGCTGCTTCTGGGCGGATTCTATGCAGCTACGACCGGACTGTTCAAGATTGTCCCCACCGGCTTCCTGCCCGATGAGGACCAGGGCGTCATTTTCGTCTCCATGCGTCTTCCGGACGGCGCGTCCCTGGAACGCACCGACACGGTGAGCCGCGAAGTGGAGAAGACGATCCTGACTATTCCCGGCGTGGCCCGGACAACCGTCATGGGCGGGTTCGATATTACGACCAAGACCAACAATTCGAATGTGGCCACAATGATTGTCGCCCTCAACTCCTGGGACGACCGCCACACGGTGCAACTGCAGTTACAATCCATTCTGAAGCAGATCAATACACGTCTATTCCCGCTGAAAGAGGCGTTCGTGTTTGGCTTCGGCCTGCCGCCCATTCTTGGGCTGGGCACGGCGGGCGGGTTTGAATTCATGCTGCAGGATCGCTCAGGAGGAGACCTGGAGAGCCTGTCGGTAGCCGCGCAGCGGCTCATCGACGAAGCCCGGAAAGATCCCTCGCTTACCAGCGTCGTCAGTTCCTTCCGCGTTTCGATACCGGGTTACCAGGTGAACCTGGATGCGGAGAAGGCGCAAACGCTCGGCATCCCGACCTCGGACGTTTTCGATTCGCTGCAGACCTATCTTGGCGGCCTCTATGTCAACGACTTCAACCGCTTTGGCCGCACGTGGCGCGTCATCATGCAGGCCGAACCGGAAGTCCGCAGCCGCCCGGAAGACATCAATCGCTACTACGTGCGCACGGCGTCCAACGAGATGGTGCCGCTGGGAACCATGTTGACGATTACGCCAACATCGGCGCCGGACGTGGTCTATCGCTACAACCGGTTCCGGACGGCCAGTATTCTCGGTTCAGCCGCGCCTGGGTATACATCGGGGCAGGCTGTCGCCGCGATGGAACGGCTGGCGCGCGAGGTGCTGCCGCAGGGTTTCTCCTATGAATGGACCGGCACGGTTTACCAACAAAAATTGAGCGAAGGGAAAGAGGTCTATATCTTCGGATTCGCGGCTCTCCTGGTGTTTCTGTTTCTCGCGGCTCTGTATGAGAGCTGGGTAATCCCGCTGTCCGTCGTGCTGGCGATTCCCATTGGGATTTTCGGCGCCATGCTGGCCGCGTTGGCCCGGTCCTACGCTTACGACGTGTATGCCCAGATCGGCATTGTGACGCTGATCGGCCTGGCGTCCAAAAACGCCATTCTTATCGTGGAGTTCGCCAAGCTGAAACGGGAAGAAGGCATGTCGATTGTCGAAGCCGCGGTAGAAGCCTCGCGCCTTCGCATCCGCCCGATCGTCATGACTTCGTTTGCCTTCATCCTGGGCGTACTTCCCCTGCTCTACGCCAGCGGGGCGGGCGGCGCATCCCGGCGGGCGCTCGGCACAACGGTGTTCGGCGGCATGTTGGCATCCACTATGCTTGCCGTGTTCCTGGTTCCCGTGTTGTATGTGTTGGCGCAGCGGTTTGTGGAATGGCGATCCGCCACGCCTAAGCCGCAGGCCGATTCGTGGAAAGGGGTGGAAGCATGAAACGGCTTTTGATCTTCACCAT
>DASTML010000077.1:0-43882 GCA_035714175.1 Bryobacteraceae bacterium
TACCGGAAACAAGCGCTGTTGAACTGGTGCCCGGAATGCTCGACGGTGTTGGCGAATGAGCAGGTGGTTGACGGGTGTTGCTGGCGGCATGAGACCACGCCGGTAGAGCAGAAGGAATTGACGCAGTGGTTCATCAAGATCACTGCCTACGCCGAGGAACTGCTGAAGGACATTGAGACCCTGCAGGGCGGATGGCCGGACCGTGTGTTGGCGATGCAGACCAACTGGATCGGCCGGAGCGAAGGTGGGGAAGTCGACTTTTCCTTGGAATCCGGCGAGAAGGTGCGTGTATTTACGACGCGCGTCGATACGATATTCGGTGCAACCTGCGTCATTCTTGCGCCGGAACACGATCTGGTGAAGCAGTACGTCACTGGAGACAAGGCAGCCGAAGTGAAGGCGATGATCGACAAGCGGGCGCAGCAAGGACCCGGTGATGTCGAAAAAGAGGGGCTGTTTACCGGCCTGTATGCAATCAACCCATTTAATGGCGAGCGGGTGCCTGTCTGGGTGGCCAATTTTGTCCTGACAGGTTATGGAACCGGCGCTATTATGGCCGTTCCGGCCCACGACGAACGTGATTTTGAGTTCTGTACAAAATACGGCATTTCCATCGTTCCGGTTGTTCGTCCCGTGGATGGGGACCTGCCTATTGTGGTGGAACAGGCATTCGGCGACTACGGAGTGGTAGAGAACAGCGGCGAATGGAGCGGGTTGCCGAGCGCCGAAGCGCGCAAGCGCATGGCTGCGTACGCGAAGGCCAATGGCTTTGGCGAAGCGGCGGTTACCTTCCGCATTAAGGATTGGGGCATCTCTCGCCAGCGGTATTGGGGCACTCCCATTCCGATGATTCATTGCGAATCGTGCGGGGTGGTGGCCGTGCCCGACGATCAACTTCCCGTACTGCTGCCTGCGGATGTGGCATTCACAGGGTCGGGCCAGTCGCCTCTGGCGGCTAGCGAGTCCTTCATCAACGTGACTTGTCCGAAATGCGGCGGACCTGGCCGTCGTGAATCGGACACGATGGATACCTTCGTGGACTCCAGTTGGTATTTCTACCGCTACTGCGATCCGAAGAATAGCGATGCGCCGTTCGACTCGCAGAAAATCGCCTACTGGTTCCCCATTGATCAGTACATTGGCGGCGTAGAACATGCGATTCTGCATCTGATTTACTCCCGTTTTTGGACAAAAATGATGCGGGACATTGGCCTGATCTCGAACGATGAGCCAGCCGCACGCCTTTTCACGCAGGGCATGGTGATCAAAGACGGCGCCAAGATGTCGAAGTCCAAGGGCAATGTCGTCAGCGCGGACGACATGATGGACGAATACGGAGCCGACACCGGCAGGTTGTTCGAACTCTTTGCCGCGCCGCCCGAGAAAGACCTGGATTGGACTACGTCGGGGGCCGAGGGCGCCTACCGCTTCATCGGCCGTGTCTATCGCTTCGTGACCCGCAATCTGGATCGACTGGATAGCGGCGGCGAGCCTACCGAAGGCGACCGCAAGGTGTTGCGCAAACTGCACCAGACCATTCAGAAAATTACCAACGATTTCGACAGCCGCTGGCATTTCAACACGTCTATTGCGGCCTTCATGGAATTGGTCAACGATATTTATGCGAACGAGGCGCAGCTGTCCGGGCCGGCCCTTCGCGAGGTGCTGGAAACTGTAGTTCTATTGCTGGCGCCGTTTACTCCCTATGTTTGTGAAGAAATGTGGGAGTTGATGGGACGGACAGGGCCGGTCTTCAAGCAGCCGTGGCCCGCGTTCAATGCGGAATTGGCGAAAGAAGATGGCGCTGAAGTTATTCTGCAGGTCAACGGGAAGCTCCGCAGCCGCCTGCTTGCGCCTTTCGGTACGCCTCGCGAGGAACTGGAGCGCTTGGCGTTGGCCGATGAAAAGATGCAGCCTTTCCTGGAAGGCAAGTCGATTGCCAAAGTGATTATTGTGCCGGACAAGATCGTGAACGTAGTCGTGAAAGGGTAGCCTGTAGGACCTCGCGGCAGTTGGCTCCCTCTACGGCGTCAAACCCGGCGAAACGCAGCGCCTTTACAAGAACAACCGCGTCCCCTGTCGACTCCACAGGGGGCGCGTGCGTTTGTTTGCTTAGTTTTTCACCATTTGCATTCAGGGCTACCGGCAGGTGGAGGTAGCGGGGCGTTGGTACGCCTAGTTGTTGTTGGAGAAATACCTGCCGCGCCGTGGAATCCAGGAGATCGGCGCCCCGCACGACGTCAGTGATGCCTTGTGCCGCATCGTCCACCACGACCGCCAACTGATACGCATACAGCCCGTCGGCCCGACGGAGTACGAAATCGGAAAGAGTTTCCGAAAACGAACCCAATCGGCGGTCGTGGAAGTTCACCGGTTCCTCCGGTGCGCGGAGGCGTATCGCCCTGGCCTGTTTGCCTTCAGGAATTCCGTTTCGACAGGTTCCCGGGTAGTGCTCCCCCACATCCTTTCGTGAACAGGCACAAGGGAAACATCGAGAGCCTAATGTCTGGATGGCATCCGCGTACAGCACATGACGTTTGGTCTGCCAGATGACTTCCTCGTCCCAAACAAGTCCGTACGCCTCCAGCGTGCTTAATATCTGGGAATCCGCGCCGGGAATTGTACGAGGCTCATCAATATCTTCGATCCGCACCAGCCATTTGCCGCCGTGCAGTCGGGCATCCATCCAGGATCCCGCCGCTGCTGCCAGGGAGCCGAAGTGTAGAGGCCCGGTAGGGGAAGGCGCGAATCGTCCTCGATACTCGTTATCCATCCACCTTCAGCGTATCCCGCAAATAGCGCAAACTCATGGCGGCGCTCTCTTTGGCCGGCCGCATGGGCGATGTATCCAATTCTGTGGTCAACCACCCTTTCCATCCGATCGCGTTCAGGTGCTTGATTAGCCCCGCAAAATCCACTCCGCCGGACCCAAGCGCAAAGAACGGAGGATTCGCCATCATATCGGCGGGTCGATCGATACGGGATCTCGCCCCGGCATAGACATCCTTGTTCGTGTCTTTCAAGTGGTACTCCACGACGCGATGATGCAGATGGAACGCAAGCGCCACCGGATCGATGCCGGCGAGCGTCACGTGCCCTGTGTCAAGGACGAACGCGACAGTTTGCGGATCTGTGTGCGTCATCACATAGTCAATTTCTTGTTGATTCTCAAACTGGCTCCACATGTGGGCGTGGACGGCCAAGCGTACGCCCTCGGCCGCGGTGCGTTTGCCGAGTTGATGCACTGTCTCCGCAATTTGCTTCAGGTCTTCGGCCGTAGTTCCGCCGGGTTTTCTTGGGCCCAGATTGATTTTCAAGTGTGCGCTACCCAGCCGTTTCACGAACCTGGCAAGCTTCGTGTGTTCCTCCAAAATTTGTGCGCGTTTCTTCGCCTCTTCGAAGTGCATTTCCATGGGCGCGGAGTTGGAGACAGTGACAATGCCAACGCCAATCGACTTCGCCCTCGCCGCCACTTCCTCCGGTTTATCGAATAAGTCCCGCACGTAACTGTAGAACGTTTCCACGTTCCGGTAACCGGCTTCGTGCGCCTCGCGGGACGCCAGCCAGAAGTCTTTTTCCCAACCGCCGCGGGTATTGTTGGTTACTCCGACTCGAAATTGCGCCTTTTCCGCGGCCATCAACGCGGGGGATAGAGAGAGCAGCGAAAACAGGTTGCGTCGCGTAAGCATGGGACGCACGATATCACAGCCGCTCAGTCGCCGCGCAAGATGTCCGCGGGGTTTAGGGTGGCGGCTCGCCGCGCAGGCATCCAGGCCGCCAGAATCGCCACAACGCTAAGGCACGCTATGGCCAATGCCCAGGTTGTTACATCCGTTGGTTGCACACCGAAAAGAAAGGAGGCTATGGTCTTCTGTGCGAGCAGGGAAAGGCATAGGCCCGCGCCAACCCCTATGGCGGCCAGACGCAACGCGTCCGTCAGAGTCTGTTTCGCGAGGTCGGCGCCAGTAGCTCCCATCGCCAATCGCACGCCAAATTCCGTTCTTCGCTGCTCTACGATGTATGCCATGACGCCATATACTCCCGCCAGCGCCAGCAGCACAGCGATCGCCGAAAATGTTCCTAACAGCACAGTCCGGAATCGCGGCAGTGCAATGGTGTCATTCACCATCTGATCCAACGTCACAAACCGCAGCGCCACTTCGGGCCGCTGCCCATGGATCAGGCGTCGCACGGGCTCCATGATCATTGCCGGATCCGATTTCGTCCGTACCACTACTTGCAACTCGTCGGCATAGCGGGGGTGCTGCGCGTAAGGCATATAGAGTTCCGCTGCCGGCGCGGTATCCGGCGAAGCGCTACGCACGTCGCCGACAACACCCACGATTGTCATCCACTCTTGCTTGTCCAATCCGGCCTGCACCCGCCTGCCGATTGGATCTTCCCGCGGAAAGTACTGCTTGGCCAGGGACTCGCTGACAATCGCCACCAGGGGATCGTCCCCAGCATCCCGGACGCTAAAGTCTCTCCCTCCGCGCAGGCCAATGCCCAAGGTATGGAAGTAGTTGGCTCCAGCCAGGCGGAACCGCGCTTGCGGCAGATCGCTCGCCCGGCCGCTGTTCCACTCCTGTTTCCCCTCAATAATGAACGAACCGCTGGAATTATAACTGCCAGTAGGAACTCCCATCGCGGCGGAGGCGTATTCCACGCCGGGCAACTCCGCCAGTTTGCCCGACAGGTCGGTAAACCAGCGGGCGGCAGCGCGTTGCGACTCTTCCGCCCCGCTCGCCGGCACGGCGGCGTAAGCGACCAACACGCCGCCCGGCCGAAAGCCGAGATCCACCTCGTTGAGCTTTACAAAGCTCTTGAATATCAAACCGGCCGAAAGCGCCAATACAAACGCCATTGCAATCTCGGCAACCACCAGCCCCCGCCGTAGCCTGTTCGCGCCGCCCGCCACAATTCCCCTGCCGCCGCCCTGTTTCAACGCGCTTTGGATGTCGATGTGAAGCGCCTGCCAGGCGGGGATCAGTCCAAACGTGACGGTGGCGGCCAGAATCGTCAAGAATGTAAACGCTAGTACGCCGCCGTCAATGGCCACTTCATTGATCCTCGGCGTATTGGGGGGCGCCAACGTAACCAATATGCGCAGTCCTGCCCATGCCAAGCCGAGCCCGGCCACGGCCGCCAATGTGGCGAGGGCGAAGGACTCCGTCAACAACATCCGGATGATTGGCCATGCTCCCGAGCCCAGTGCGGTCCGGACGGCGATTTCGCGTGCCCGCCCCGCCCCCTTGGCCAGCAAAAGATTGGCGACGTTGGCACAGGCAATCAGCAGCAGAATGAGCACCGCGCCCAGAAGGGCCTGCAGCGTCTCACGGGAATTGGCGACAAGTGTCTCGTGTAACTGCGTAACCCGGAATGACTTTCGAGAATGCGTTTGGGGGAACTGTTGCGCCAGGCGTTGTGAGATGGTGGAGAGCTGCGTCTGCGCTGTCTCCTCTGTTTGACCGGGGCGCAAGCGCGCCAATCCGCGGTAGTTGTGCGCCGTCCGGCTCTGATTCTCCGGTACGTCCGGCGCCATTACCCATACCGAGGTCTTGGGCGGAAACGGCTGTGCTCCCGGAGCAATGCCCGCAATCGTATATGCCGTCTCGTAGAGCACCACCTGTTGGCCTAGCGCGGCTTCCGCGGAACCGTAGTTTCTCGAAGCGAAGTCCGCGCTGATTACGGCCATGGACGACTTATCTGACTTACTAAATCCGCGTCCCGCCACAAACGATTGCAGGCCCAGCACAGAGAAAAAATCAGGAGACGCAAATGCCGCTCCTGCAAACTCTGCGCCATTTCGCGTACGCACATTGACTTGACCGCCGTAATAATAGGCCATCCGCTCAAAAGCAGGGGTACCTTCACGTATGTCGAGATAATCCCCGCCAGCCAGCGCGCTGCGAGCGCCCGTAGTTACGGCAACAATCCGTTCGGATTCAGGAAAAGGCAGTGACTTCAACAAAACGGCATTTACGACGCTAAATACCGCGGTCGCACCGCCGATTCCTAATGCCAGAATACAGACGGCCAGTGCGGTGAAGCCTGGCTGTCTGCCCAGGTTTCGTAGCGCCAAAGTTACATCCCCGAGCATAGTCCTTTATTATGCCGCGTATTTCGCTACGTCGTTTTCTTTGCGGGGGCCTTTTTGGCCGCGCCGCCGCCGGCTGGGGCCTTGAGTAGCGGCAATACGGCCTCCCGCAGGTTTTTCTCTTCGTTTTCAAAGAACTTGTCACCGCCGGGATACTGGTGCCGGATCTGTCCATTGCGATCGATGATTACCAGATTGGGGAAAGACATCATCAGCATGACGGGGTGTTGCAGGAAATTCACGACGGGCTCCCGCGTCGACCATCCTACCGGGAAGTCCAGGTTGAACTGCCGGACGTAGTCTTCCACCAGCATGTTGGCCATGTCGTTGACGGCCACGCCGACTGGCTGCAGACCTTGCGCTTTCAACTCCCGGTAAACGCGATTGATGCCTTGGGACGCCTTTTGGCAATGCGGGCAGGTTGTCAGGAGAAACTCCACAACGACCACTTTGCCTTTGTAGTCGCTCAACGAAGCAGTCTTTCCGCCCGGGAGCTGGAACTTGAAATCTGGCGCGGGGCGGGGCACATCGGCGGCAAAAAGCGAGAAAGCGGCCATGGCGGCCAGCACAATAAGGCGCATGAGATTTATTCTATTCCTTCAATCACGGAGACGCGGGCGGCTGTCTGTTGGACGACGTTTCTTCCGGAACGTTTGGGTTTTGCCGGTAGAACCTTTTGTTCGTACAACTGGCGAAACTCGGCCGCCGCTTCGTTTGTCGAAAATGCCAGGCTGAACGCCAGCAGCGGGCGTTGATCCAGTTTGTGCTCCGAAATCCGGTATTGGCCGCCTCGCCAAAGCGGCGACAGCCGGTCGGCCGTCGCTTCGTCTACGAACTGCTTCAACATCACATAGACATCAAATTCGCCCAGTTCTCCCTCCGTGGTTTCCGTGTAAGCCTTTGCCCCCGGAGTTTTGGGCAGTTTCACTTTGGCGATGCGTTCACGCGTGAAATAGCGCTCCGGGTGAAGAATCTCCTGCGTGCTCTGGGGCGGGGTGCGAAACACCTCCGTGAACCCGGCCTCGCCTCGCTTTTCCACCACCGCCTGTTGAAACAACAAACCGCGCGTGTAAGGGAACAGCAAACTTTCCCGAATATAGAGCGGCGCGTTCGAGAGTTCCGGATACTGTGCCAGCCCGGTGCTGGAGGCGCTCGCCATCATGCGGACCATGCTCCCGTCTTTGCGCAAGGATTGCCCCGTCTTCTTTGCCATCACTTCATACATCAGCCACTGCGCCTGGCCTTCCATCACCGCCATCCGCGCCGTGGCGGAATCGTCGTTCCGGCCTTGCTGAATGTACTTCTCCAGTGCGAAATGCTGGTCCGCCAGAGCGTGGGCCAATTCGTGGATGAGCACAAACCGTTGCGAGATCTCGGGCGCGCTCTCCAGTAAAAACATCTTCTTCTTCCGGTAGTCGTAGAAGGCCGCCGCCTGCTCGGTCAATAGGTTCACAGTGGACTCTTTCAGGTTGTAGTCCGGCGGTACAAAACCAAAGAGTTTGAGCGTCAACTCTTCCACGCGCAACTCTTCCGGTTTCACGGTTTCGTCAATCCGGGTCTGCAGAAACAATTTGAGGTTTTCCCGGGTGATGAAGTCCCGTTCCACCCTCGCCTTCGGCGGCAGTCCCGTGATCGCGGATAAGTCTTCCAGCGTGCTGTCGATCTGATCGAAAAGATCACGGTTGGAATTCGCAGGCTGCGCACCCAATCCGGCAATAAATAAGAAGCCAAGCGATATTAAACGGCCGAGCATTCGCTAACGTCCATGGTCCGAGTGTAATAGAGGAAGGCGGCGCCGGCGGTGATGGCAATGGCCGCCGCTGTTCCAAGCACTGGCCGTGGCCCGGTAATCTGCGCTGCCAGTCCAGTTAAAAAACTACCTACCGGTAACATGCCTACCGCCATCATCGTATAGAAAGACATCACTCGTCCCCGATACCGCTCGTCAATTGTGGATTGAATCAAAGCATTGTTGGACGCATTCTGCCGGAAAAAAGCGTATCCGGCTACGAACGAGGCGCCGGCCACGAGTCCGAACCAAGGCGCGGCGGCGTAGACTGCCAGCGCGGCCCCGTATAGCAGGGCGCCGCGCCCCGCCACCAGTTCCAGCCGCTCTTCCGTCTGGGAGATCGCCAGACGAGCCACTCCCACGGTAGCTCCCAGGCCGAAACTGGCCATGAGCAACCCCAGTCCTTCGGCGCCGCGGTGAAATAGTCCATCGGCGACAAACGGACCCAGCACAAGCGGCGGCGCATTCGTCAGGGTGACAATCCCGCACAACAGCAGCGGATGCCGGACGGCCCGGTGCTTCCAGGCATACCGGATGCCCTCTCCCAGTCCTTCGCCTACCGATTTGTGAGGTGTTCTCTCGGTCGCCTCCGGCATTCGCAGCATGGCCAACGACGCCAATACGGCCAGAAAGCTCACCGCGTTGATTGCGAAGCAGACGCCCTCGCCCACAGCCGCCACCAGCAATCCGCCCAGCGAAGGTCCCAGCGTCCGTGCCGTATTGAATGCCACTGAGTTCAGCGAAATAGCGCCTAGCAGATCTTCTTTGGAAGTCAGCAAAATCATCAGCGATTGGCGGGCGGGAATGTCGAAGGAATTGGCAATGCCCAGCAGAACCGCCAGCGTTAGGACCTGGGGCGGCGTGATGCGATTGCTCAATGTCAGATACGCCAGCAGACAGGCATGGCAAAGAAAGATGGTCTGCGTGACCAGAATAATGCGGTGTCTCGGCAACCGGTCCGCCGCCAATCCCGCCAAGGGACTCAGAAGCAGCACCGGCAGATGCGAGCAAAGCGTGGCGATCCCTTGCAAAAACTCCGAATGCGTTAGCCGGTAGAGCAACCAGCTCAATGCGACGCTCTGGATCCACGTCCCGATTAGGCTAACGGCGAGACCGCCGATAAATATCCGAAAATTGCGATGTTGGAGGGCGCGAAAGGCGGGCGACCGCTGACTCACCGAGCCTCAACAAGGGAGTCGACATTTAACGACGGCGTTGTGTGGGGATCGGGCGGCAAGGGGGATATCGCGCGGACCGTGATGGTCTGCCCATCTTTCTTGCGCAACGCCTGGATTGTTTCCGTCTGACTGGCGGCCAACGAATACGATTTACCAATGCCGTCCACTTCGAACCGCCACTGCCCCTGGGCAGTAATCGCCTTTCCGCGTACCACAACCTTCGCGTTCATCGGCGTGAAGCCCACGCCTTTGATGGCATCGCGAAAACGCTCCAGGGTGTGCTTGTTGCCGGTGGCCAATAGGAACTCTACCTGCGTGGGGCTGACAATGCTCACTTTTTCCACGCCGCGCATCCGCTTGAGCGACGTCTCCATGGACTGGGCGCAACTCGCGCAATCCATGTCCCGCACCTCCATCCGGATTTCGAGAAACTCGGCGGATAGCGTCGCCGCGGCGAAGATGCCAAGCAGGGCAATGCGCATATTTCCAGTGTAGCGCGGGCCCCATGCTAGACTCTCTCGTTGGTCATGTCTGGTCGCAGTCACTTGTTTCACGCCCTGTTCGCCGGCCTCGTAGTTTTTGTTATCCATGCCGTAAGTCCCATCTCTCAGTCCGGTGACTCCCGTTGGACCGTACCCGCGATTTTGCGCTTGCTCTCTCACGGAAACGTCCGCCTGGATGACTCGGTTTCTCTTTGGACACCCGAAACTCTCTATGGCATCGAATGCGTGGGACCCGGTGGCGAAGTTCGCCGCGCGGCTCCTTCTGGGTGCCCGGACCTGTTCCATGCGTATCCGCGTTATCCAGTCGCCACCATCGTTATGGAAGCGCCCGTCTTTTATGTACTGGACCGGTTGGCGCCATTGATTCCTCCAGTTACTCCCGCGATTGCCCTCCTGGCGCAAAGGCGCTATGGCCAGGTCTACCGCATTGCCGAGATCTGGTTGGCCTCCTTCGTTGTCAGTCTGGCGGCCATCTTTGTGTTCCTGTCTATACCGCTCCGTCCTGCCGCTTGGTTTTGGACAATGGCCTTCGCGTTTGGTTCCAGCGCCTGGTCCACCGCCAGCCGTGCCACGTGGTCTCACGGCATGTCTATTCTCTTGTTGGCGGCGGCTTTATATCTGCTCACACGCAAGCCGCGTTTGGTGTTGTGGGCCGGAATTCTTCTCGGCCTCGCCGTCTGGAACCGTCCGCTGAACATCGTTCCTCTTCTTTGCCTGGCCGTATGGTTACACCGGGACGGACTGCGTCTTCTCCTGGGAGCCGCCGCAATTTCGGCGCCTTTTGTTCTCTATTGCCTGGTTGTGTACCGCATGCCGGTGCAACCCTATTTTCTCCAGGGAAACGCCTACGATTGGAGCATTGCGCGCGCACTTACTGTAGTAGTCGGCCAACTGGTGAGCCCAGGCCGGGGATTGCTTGTCTATAGTCCTTTTCTCCTCCTGCTCCCCCTCGGTATCGTCCGCTGGTGGCGTAAGGATCGCGGCCTCGTACTGGCTCTGCTGGCTTGGTTTATCTGCCACGCGGCCATCATTTCTTTCTTCGGGGATTGGACAGGAGGAATCAGCTACGGACCGCGTTACTGGACGGACATTCTTCCGGGTCTATTCCTTCTGCTCGGCGCGATCTGGCCGCCCAGGCGCTGGATGGCCGCGCTGGTCCTCATAGCGGTGCTCATTCATGCGAGAGGTGCCGCCGATGCCCGCATGCAGCAGTGGAATCAGCGCTGGCAGGCGGGGCAAGTGACAGTATGGGACTGGAGGAACGCGCCGTTCCTTGCCGGCATCACCTGGTAACACGGATTGCGTAGGTATTTTGCACGATTCCATTGGCGTTCCGGAGCCCCACGACATAGGGACCAGCCGGAATACTGGGCGGGAGAGTAAATGCATGCGTGTCCATTCCGCATTCGACCGTCTCAACTGCGGACTCCCTTCCCACGGAGTCGTGAAGGCTGGCGCGGCACTGTCCCGTTGGCGCCTGTCCGGTGTAGCGCAGCAGGAGAATCCTGCTTCTCCCGGGCATCACGGGAATCACCGTTTCGGGCCGGCCTCTGCCAGCCTGCATCGGATGCAGAACTACGGGGTCCGCCTCGGGCTCCCCATGGGTCTCCGGCAATATCGCGCTCCGCTGCCCGCGAGTGCTGAGGTAACTCCAATAGCTGACGGTGACAAGGCCCGCGAGAAGTAGCGCCGCTGGAAATACGCCCATGCTTTCCCTACTGTAGCGGTAAATTCCGTCGCAAAATTCGCTTCATTTCGCGAGTTCGACTGTATCATGGGAGAAGTGAAGAGCCGCGCCGCATTTTTGCTGTTGCTCTTAGTGTTGTTGCTAGCTCCGGTGGCCAACGCTTGGTGCGGAACTGTGTGCATTGCAGCGGCGATTTCGAGCGGTTGTGCGCACGGCTTACAGCCCACCGACGATCTTCCTGTTGCCAAGGCCGCCCCTGCCATGGACCTACGGTCTCCGCTAGCTTATGGTCCGCCGCCCGCTCCAGAGCGTACGATTCCGCAGCCGGCCGCATCTTTGGTATTGCACGTCCCACTGCGGCTCTGATCCCTCCTTCTTTCGTCCCCTATATTGATTGACCGAAAGACTGTCAGGAGAGTTATGCCCTTTCACCGGCGCGGCTTTTTAGGCCGCATGTTCGCGGGCGGAGCCGCTTTGCAGGCCGCATCCCCGGCTCCAGGCCCTGCCCCTTTTCAAACGCCAGATCTTGGCAGGTTGGAGCCTCGCCTCGTCGATGGCGTCAAGGAATTTCATCTCACGGCGGAGGTCGTGAATCTGGAAATTGCCGCGGGCCGCAATATTACGGCCTGGGGCTATAACGGCAGCGTGCCGGGGCCAACGCTGGAAGTCAACGAAGGCGATCGCGTGCGCGTCGTGTTCCGGAATCATCTTCCCGAGCCGACTGCCGTCCACTGGCACGGCTTTGAGATGCCGCACACACAGGATGGTTCCGTTGGCCTCGGCATGGATCCCGTTCTACCGGGCGATACGTATACCTACGAGTTCACTCTGAACCAGTCCAATACCTGCTTCTACCATTCCCATTTTCCGATGCAGGAAATGATGGGTTCGATCGGCTTCTTTGTGATTAACCCGAAAACGCCGGTCACCCCACGAGTCGACCGCGATTTCGGCCTCTTGCTTCAGGAATGGGACCTTCGTCCCAACAACGATGTGCCGAATTCTCTGGCGATGGAGTTCAATTGGCTCACTTTCAATGGCAAATCCGGGCCTGACTGCACGCCAATGATCGTCCGCCAAGGGGAACGGGTTCGTTTGCGTTTGCTGAACATGGGAATGGACCACCATCCCATTCATCTCCACGGTTTTCAGTTCTACATGACGGCCACCGAGGGCGGTCGTGTTCCGGAAGCCATGTGGTACCCGCAGAACACGATTCTGGTGGGCGTGGCTCAAATCCGTGAAGTCGAATTTACGGCAAACATTGTGGGCGAATTCATGCTCCACTGCCACCTGCCGCACCACATGATGAACAACATGATTCCGATGGTTGGACCCACCAGCCATGGCGGTAATCATTGGCCGAAGGACGATCCGGCCGCCAAGAAGGTGCCTGGCTATCCGCAAGACATGTGGATGCCGGACGACGAGCCCTACATGCACAAACCGGAAAACTATGGTTTGCGCAGAGGGTGGTCCGCGGCGATGGGAGGCATGATGACGCTGGTCCGTGTGGTTACGCCGGAGACGTACGCAAAGATTGAGGAACTGCGCAAAAATCCGCCGCCCCGCAAAAAGCCGGCCGCGGGCCATGAGCACCACGGTGGGGGTGCGGAATGATTTCCATTTTTCTGTTGGCCGCGGGCCTCACTCTCCCCGAACTCGAATCGCGGCTTCTGGCGCAAAACCCCGAATTTCTGCAGGCCGAGGCCTCGGTACGGGTCGCGGAAGGCCGGCAGATACAGGCGGGGCTCTATCCCAATCCCACCATTGGCGCTACCGGTGAGCACGTGGCGCGCGCGACGCGCGGCGGCAGCGTCGGCGGATTTGTTGAACAACGAATCGTCATGGGCGGCAAGCTGGGGATCGATCGCGCCATTGCCGGCCAGGAACTGGAGCAGGCAAAGGCCCTGCGTGATGCATGGAAGCTGCGATTGCGCGGTCAACTTTCCGCTCGTTTCTACGAAACGCTCGCCGCCGCGGAGCGAACTCGCGTTCGCGAACAGCTTGCCGCCAATGCGGCGGATTCCTTGAAGATTGCCAAGGAACTCCAGAACATTGGCCGGCTTGACTTGCCCGACATTCATGCCGCCGAGGTCGAGTTCGAGCGCGCCCGGCTACGCGTCGAGCAATCGAAACAATTGGAAACGCGAGCCCGCGCCGAATTGGCCGCTCTGCTGAACGTAGATTCGCTCGATGCTTCCGGGCTGGACGGAATGATCGATGACTTTCCGAAATTGAACCGTGAAGAACTATGGACGCGTGTGCGTGCGCAGAGCCCGGAAGTGGTCATGGCTGTTACGGGCAAAGTGCGGGCCGGGCACGCCGTCCGGCAGGCGCTGGCAGCCCGGGTACCGGACCTGCAGCTACGCGGCGGCTTGCGCCGCAACGGCGAGTACGGGGATATTCCCGGAGGCCGTCCGGTGGGCTTGGAAGGAATCTTCGACGTCGGCATTGAAATTCCGATCTTCAACCGGCAACAGGGGAATATCAGGGCAGCACGGGCCGCTCTGGAGCGGGCGGAACTGCAGGGTGCGCGCACGGAGCGTTCGCTGCAAATGCGCTTTGCCGCAGCCTGGCAGCGTTATGACTCCGCTCTGACGGCGGCCGTCCGCTATCGTGACGCCATGCTGCCCGCTTCCCGAAAAGCGTTTGAACTCTACCAACGCAACTTCCGGACCATGCAATCGGAATATCCCCGTGTGCTCGCCTCCCAGCAAACCTACTTCGGGCTGCAGGATGACTACATCGAATCTCTTCTGGAAGTCTGGCAATCGGCGGCCGAACTCGAAAGTCTGCTTCTCGCCGGACAGGAATCGGCTGGAATGGCGGCTAACTAGAGAGGAACGCGTGCGGACCTTTCTTGCGGAGGCGACGCTCGATATAATTCCAGGGTGGCTGTGCGAATTCTCTTACTCTTACTTGTGCTCCTGACCGCTTGCAATAAAGCTCCCCAGAGCCAGGATGCGGTGCGCCAAGCGATTCTCGATCACCTGGGCAAGCGGAGCGACATGTTGGCGCAGTCAATGAAAATTGAGGTTGTCTCCGTGAACTTCCGCGACAAGGAAGCCGATGCCGTTGTTTCCGTCTCGCCGAAAGAGGGCGGTTCCGGTATCCAAATGAACTATTCGTTGGTTGTCGAAGGGAATAAATGGGTGGTCAAGCCGGCGGCTAGCGCCAATCCTCACGGCGGCGCGGCCATGCCGTCCGGCGCCATGCCGTCCGGGCATCCGCCGGTAGGTTCCAAGGCGCATCCGTGACGACCGTCGCCGTGCTTGGCGGCGGCCCGGCAGGCGCCGCCGCGGCACGGCAACTCGCCTTTTCGGGAGTTCGCGCCGTCCTGTTCGATGAAAAAATGGCCTGGGAGAAGCCTTGTGGCGGCGGCGTTACCTACAAGGCGTATCAGCAGTATCCCTTCCTCTTGGAGTCGGGCCGCTATCGGTCCGTAACGAAGACGCGCCTGCACAATCAACGCGCCGGCGCCGCGCGTCTGCAACTCGACAAGCCCATGTTGATCTTTTCCCGCAAGGACTTGAATCAATTGTTGCTGGACCGCGCGCAGGCCGCTGGGGCGGAACTCCGGCGGGAGCGCGTGCTCGCCATGGACCGTATCGCGGCCGGTTGGACGGTGCGTACAGCGAGCGGCACACTCCAAGCGGACTTTGCCATCGTAGCCACCGGAGCCCGCAACCCTCTGCGACAGGCAGGCACGGTGCTCTCGCCCGCGGACAGCATGACAGCCCTCGGCTACTACATTCCCCAGTCGCAAGCGCACGTTGATATTGAGTTTTTCCCTGGTATGGAAGGCTATGCCTGGGTTTTCCCCCGGCAGGATCATCTTTCGGTTGGCATCTGCGGAAAATCCGAATCGGCGCAGGCTATGCGCCGCCGTTTGGAAGCCTACATGGACAGCAACGGCATCCAGTGGCGCGGCGCTGCTTTCTATGGCCATCTGCTGCCCTCGCTCGAAGCCGAAGGTTGGCGGCGAAACAGGCTCGCCGGCGACGGATGGCTCGCTGTGGGCGATGCGGCTGGACTGGTCGACCCGGTTACCGGAGAAGGCATTTACTACGCGATGCGCTCTGGAGAAATCGCCGGAGATCTCGTGGCCGCGCACCGGGAATCGGACTATGCTCGGAGCATTGGCCAGGAGTTTGGAGGCGATCTGGCCTATGCCGCCACGCTCGCCCGCCGTCTCTTCCTGGGCCGCTATCTGCTCGGCGACAACACCGCTCGCCTCATTCAATTTCTACGGCGCAGTCCGCGCCTCCGCGCCATTACGCAGGAACTCTTCGCGGGGACGATGCCGTATCATGATCTGCGAAAGCAGATCAAAAAAAACCTGCATTTCACACTGACCGAGATCGGCGTGAACCTCTTTTTGCGCCGCATGGTTCCAGAAGGAAACGAATGAATACTGCTCGATCTGAAGCGCTGCTGGCCCGAGGCCAGGAACTGGTCCCCGGCGGCGTCAACTCCCCCGTCCGCGCGTTCCGCAGCGTCGGCGGCACGCCGCGTTTTATGGCCCGCGCCGAAGGAGCCCGTCTTTGGGATGTCGATGGCAATGAATACATCGACTACATCGGTTCCTGGGGACCCATGCTCCTGGGCCATCGTCATCCGGAGATTATCGCCGCGCTGGAAGCCGCCCTGCAGATCAGCACCAGTTTCGGCGCTCCCACGGAACGGGAAATTGAATTGGCTGAGGAGATCCGTGACGCGGTCCCCTCCATGGAAATGATCCGGCTCGTCAACTCGGGTACCGAAGCCACCATGTCAGCTCTCCGAGTTGCGCGTGGCTTTACGGGTCGGGATCTCACCATCAAATTTGAGGGCTGCTACCACGGTCATGTGGACTCTCTCCTCGTGAAAGCCGGCAGCGGCATGGCAACCCTCGGAATTGCCGATACCGCCGGTGTTCCGAAAGCGTTTGCCGATACCACCCTCGCGCTGCCCTACAATAGCGTGGACGCCCTCGAACAGGCTTTTGCGTCGCATGGTCCGCAGATTGCCGCGGTCATCTTGGAACCAGTCGTCGGCAATATGGGCTGTGTTCCTCCCGGCGCCGACTTCCTGGCCGCCTTGGTGGCGCTTACCCGCAAACACGGAGCTCTGCTCATATTTGACGAAGTGATGACCGGCTTCCGCGTCGCTCGCGGCGGTGCGCAGGAGCTCTTCGGCGTCGTTCCGGACCTCTCCACCTTCGGCAAGGTCATCGGCGGCGGGCTGCCCATCGGCGCGTATGGCGGCCGCAAGGAGATCATGCGCCGCGTCGCTCCCATCGGCAACATCTACCAGGCCGGAACACTGTCCGGCAATCCGCTCGCGGTCGGAGCCGGGCTTGCCATGCTGCGCCATATCCGGAACAATCCCGGACTCTATGCTCAGTTAGAGGCTAAGGCTTCCGTTCTCTGCGCAGATCTGCCCGCCGGCCTCACCGTCAATCGCGTGGGTTCCATGTTTACTCTCTTCTTTACCGGAACGCCCGTGGTCGATTTCGAAACGGCGAAGACCTGCGATACCGCCCGTTTCGGACGCTTCTTCCACAATTTGCTGGAGCGCGGCGTTTATTTCCCGCCGTCTCAGTTTGAAGCGGCGTTTTTGTCAACGGCGCATACGGATGCCGATATCGCGGCCACCCGGCGCGCGATTGCCGAGTCGTTTGCGGCCGCCTGAAGCGGCTTGTTATATGCTGGCTTGCGAGGAAATTGGATGAGCACACAGAATGCGTATCCCGCGTTACATAACGCGATGTGGCCTGGATTAGTGGGCAAGGGCCCCGATTCGGAACCGCCCATTTCGCTGGAACAGATGCTGGACCTGACCGTCGGCGCCAATGTCAACGGCGTGAAGTTCGACGGCGTGGATTTGTTCCTCTCCCTCCCCCATACGGATATCGATTCTTCTGACGACGATCTTAAGAAACTGGCCGATGATATTGGCGGTCGCGGGCTTGCCGTCGGATCCATGGTGGCTCCCGTGTGGGGTCCCACTGGCGGCGGGTCGGCCATGGGCAACGATGAGGAGCAGGGCAAGTTCCTGGAGCAGGTCCGCAAGGCCTGCCGGATTGGCAAGAAATTGCGCGATCTTGGCGTCCGGAAATACGGCGTAATTCGGATCGACTCCGCCACCGGCCCCCATGATTGGCTTGCGGATCCGGAGGCGGGCACGCGCCGCATCGCCGACACGTTCGGGAAGGCCTGTGATATCGCCGACCAGTTCGGGGAGCGTCTCGCCGCCGAAGGCGAAATCTGCTGGGCCGGCATGCACAGTTGGCGGCAGAACGTGAAGTTACTCGAGATGGTGGGCCGCCCAGATACCCTCGGTTTCCAGGCCGACATGGCGCACACCATGCTCTTTACCATGGGCTACAACGCCCCGGAAGACCGCCTGCTGCCTGAAAATTTCGACTGGAGCGATACCGCCGCCCTAGCCGAAGCGTACCGGAAAATGGCCCGCGCCCTTCGCCCGTGGATGATCGACTTCCATGTGGCCCAGAACGACGGCACAGTAAAAGGAGCAGGCACGCACGACAAGACCGGTCGCCACTGTCAGCCTTTTGATCCGAACGGGAAATTGGATATCGTGCGCGACGCGGGAGCGTGGCTCCGTGACGACGCGGGCAACGTCACACGTGCTGTCCAGCACATTTGTTGGGACGGCTGCATGTTTTCGAACGACGTGATGCTCCGCCCGCAGACTTGGAATGAGGTCCTGCAGGCCATGATTGCGGTGCGCGATGCACACGGATGGAACTAACCAAATGAAGAAACTCCGCGTAGGTTTGATCGGTTATGGGTTCATGGGACGCACCCACTCCAATGCGTTCCGCAAAGTCACCAACTTTTTTGACGTTCCTTTCGCGCCGGAACTGCACACCATCTGCGCCCGCAATGCGGAACGTGGAAAGGCGTTTGCGGAAAAGTGGGGCTACGCCAATGTCGAGACCGATTGGCGTAAAGTCGTCGAGTCCGCGGATATCGATCTGATCGATATTGCCAGCCCCAACGACACGCACGCGGAAATTGCCATCGCTGCCGCCAAAGCCGGCAAGATGGTGATGTGCGAAAAGCCGCTCGGCCGCAACGCTGCCGAATCGGAAGCCATGGTGGATGCGGTCGAGAAGGCTGGCGTCGCCAACATGGTGTGGTACAACTACCGCCGCGTTCCCGCCGTAACTCTGGCGAAACAATTGATCGATGAAGGCCGCCTGGGCCGCATTTTTCACTACCGCGCCAAGTTCCTTCAGGACTGGACCATCTCGACCGAACTGCCGCAGGGCGGGGAAGGCCTTTGGCGCCTGGATGTGAATGTCGCCGGCAGTGGTGTTACCGGAGACCTGTTGGCCCACTGTATCGACACGGCCATGTGGCTCAACGGCGGCATCGAAGAAGTATCCGCCGTCACCGAAACATTCATTAAAGAGCGCAAGCACACCCTGACCGGCGAAGTGGCTCCCGTGGGAATCGACGACGCCAGTCTCTTCCTCGCCCGCTTTCGCAACGGTTCGCTGGCGACCTTTGAGGCTACCCGCTACGCGCGCGGCCACAAGGCCCTCTATACCCTCGAAATCAACGGCGAAAACGCTTCCATCGCCTGGGATCTCCATGATCTTCACCGCCTCCAATACTTTGATCACAAAGACGAAGGCAAGCTGCGTGGTTGGCGAAGTATCCACATTACGGACCGGGAACACCCCTACATGGCGAATTGGTGGGTACCCGGCTTGCAGATCGGCTACGAGCACACATTTATTCACCAGGTAGCCGATTTCCTGACCGCCGCCGGTGGCGGGTCCAGCGCCTCGCCCACTTTCCGCGACGGGCTCGCCACGGATGACGTGACGGATGCTGTCCTATCGTCCGCCTCTTCACGAAGCTGGACGAAAGTAAAAGAGCGGTAGTTGCTCAATTCGTTGCGAAAGTAACATCCAGTTAGGAAGTTATTACCTGTTCCTGGTCGCTTATCCCCTGAAATCAATAGGTTGCGAGTATGGCACGTCATTTGCAACCTATTGAATTGTAGGGCCGGCATTGGTACCTGCGACATCCACGAAGGAGAAACTTCCATGAACAAAGATATCTTCGACGGCAATTGGAAACAGCTCAAAGGGAAAGTCAAGGAGCAGTGGGGGAAACTCACCGATGACGACTTCGACGTCGCCGCTGGGCGCCGTGATCAGCTGATCGGACGTATTCAGGAGCGCTACGGCATCGCAAAAGACGAAGCAGAAACGCAAATGAAGGCGTGGGAAGATCGTTACCGCGAAGCTTCGGCTCGTCCTTAGGCAGCTTTTCATTCCCGCATGCAGGGGGTGAGAGAATGGGTTCCGCCGGTTATGAATCGACGCTTCCTTCTCCTATCCTCTCTGTCTGCTCTGGGTCAGAAAAAGTTTGCGGACCCAGCCCCTCCCAAGGTGAATGCGCCTGCCGGTCCGAAGGCTGTTTTAAAGGCAAATGGCGAAGTGACTCGCCATGGAAAGCCGGCGGCGCTTGCTCAGGGAGCGGTTAGCGAAGACTGGCCTTCGTTCCTAGGTCCCACCCACAACGGCGTGTCGCGCGAAACGAAATTGCGAAAGCAGTTTCCGCCCGCGGGGCCGCCGCTTGTGTGGGAAATGAACAAAGGCACAGGGTATGCTTCTCCAGCAGTTGGAGGCGGCTATCTAGTCTTTTTGCATCGCCGGGGGAATCAGGAGCTGGTCGAGTGTCTTCACCCGGAAACGGGGGAACGCTTCTGGCAGCATACGTACCCCACGACGTTTGAGGATCGCTACGGCTACAACAATGGCCCGCGTTCCAGTCCCGTTATTGATGGGGATCGCGTTTATACAATGGGCGCCGAGGGGTTGCTCCATTGTCTGTCGCTTGCCAACGGTCAAGTCTTGTGGCGGCGACAGCTTCGCGATGAGTTCAAAGTTCCCCAGGATTTCTTCGGCGTGGCGTCAACGCCGCTGGTCGAGGGGGACCTGCTTATCCTCAACATCGGTGCGCCGGGTGGTCCATGCGTCATCGGCGTCGATAAGCGGACGGGTCAGGCTCGCTGGGGCGCCGGAAGTGAATGGGGCGGCAGCTACGCCTCGCCGATCCCCGCGGTGGTTCACGGCAAGCGTAAGATCTTCGTGTTCGCGGGTGGGGAAAGCCAGCCGCCCACGGGCGGTCTTTTGATGCTGGATCCCGCTACGGGTACAGTCGATTTCACTTTTCCGTGGCGCAGCAAAAGCTACGAATCGGTCAACGCCTCCTGCCCTGTCATTATCGGTAATAATGTTTTTATCTCTGCCAGTTATCGTACTGGCGGTGTCATGCTGGAGATTACTCCCGACTTTCGCCACAAGGTCCTGTGGACCTCCCGCGACTTCGGGCTACATTTCAATACGCCCATCCACAAGGATGGCTTCCTCTACGGTTTCGATGGCCGGAATGAACCGGATGCCTCTCTCGCTTGCGTCGACATCAAGACCGGCAACGTGGCATGGCGGACAAATCCGGAATGGAAAGAAACATTCCGCGCCGGCGGTCAACAGCGTGAGCAACTCTTCAGCACCTATCGCGGCAATCTCTTGCATGTCGATGGACGCTTTCTGGTCCTCGGCGAATTGGGCCATCTCCTTTGGATGGACCTGACGCCGGAGGGCGCGAAGGAGGGAAGCCGCGCCTGGTTATTCGCCGCGCGCGAGACGTGGTCCTTGCCCGTCTTGAGCCGCGGATTGCTTTACGTGGTGCAGCACGGCAAGGACGTTCTCGAAAATAAAAGCCCGCGTTTGCTTTGTTACGACTTGCGGGGGTAGGGTAAAAGTGTGGATAAACGGCTAGCAAAACGACATAAGCGCCAAGTGGCGCGGACACAGGCCAAAGCAAAGACTTCGGAGCCGGATGTGCGCACGCACGATGAAATTGTGGCGGCGCGCGAAGCCAGTCAGGCGAATGCCGGATTTGGCGGCGGCGGGCCGAAAGTGAGCGCGTCTTCGGGCCCAGCGCGCAAGGCGGGGCCTGGCGCGGGTACGGCGTTGCGTTCCGGGACAGACTGACAAAATTGGGCCCAGAGTGCCGCCGCTTCCACGAAGCGACGAAACATACGGCGGAGCGTCTGCGTGACGCTCCCGTACGTTTGGATTGGGACTGTTTTCCTTCTCCCTATCGCGAATACGAGGACGTTCCTGTTGTCGACCTTCCGGCCGCCCCTCCGCCGCCGGAGGCAACGGCATGGGACGTGATGCGGGGCCATTTGGGAACAGCCGCAACCTCTCAGGGTTCTCTGTGGCTCTCGCAGCTTTTTTTCTATTCGGCTGCCTGCAGTGCTCGAAAATCCACCGCCACTGGAATTCGCTACGAGCTTCGCGTTAACCCTTCCTCGGGTAATTTGCATCCCACGGAGATTCATTTTGCAGCAAGCGGTCTCCCTGGCTGGAGCGATGGGCTATATCACTACCGCCCGCGCACGCATGCCGTGGAGCGGCGCGCGGCAGGGCACTATGGTTTCCCTGGGCAACTGACGATTATTCTTTCTACGATCCCTTGGCGGGAAGCCTGGAAATACGGCGACCGCGCCTATCGGTATTGTCTTTTGGATGCCGGACATCTCGCCGAGTCCATCCGGCTCGCCGCTCGCGCCCTGGGCCACGAAGTCTCGATCCTCCCGGCCGATACGATGGACACGTCGCATCTGCGCCTTTCCGCTGAGGAATGGCCCCTGCTCGCCATGGTTTTAGGTGGGGCAGCGCCCAAAGCCTCCCTCCAAGACTGGGCCGGCGGCAACTGCAGTCCCTATCCGCTTCCTTCCGAAGTCGTTCAGTCTGTCCATGCAGCCAGCAGCGGCGCGTTGCGCTCCTTTTCCGCCGGCGGGCCGCCTGCGGGCGGGCGTTCTTTTAGCGAAACCGTGCGCACCCGGCGGTCGGCCCTGGATTTCTCGGGCGGCGATATGTCGCTCGGACAATTGGCGGCGTTGTTGACCCTCCTCGTGGGTCCCGCCTATCTCTTTGTCCATCGTGTCACTGGGCTCGCTCCGGGCCTCTACCGGTACACGCCCAGCCGCGACCTGGAGCGGATTCGCGACGGTGATCAGCGTGTGGCCGCCGCGGGGCTCAGCCTCCGCCAGGATCTCGCCGGGAACGCTTGTGTTCTTTTCTCCCTCTTCTCTACTTTTTCCGAAGGCTACCGTGGCGCTCACATGGAAGCGGGCGCCGCCGGCCAGAGGTTGTATATAGGCGCGGAGGCGCTCGGGTTACAGGCCACCGGCATTGGCGCGTTTTTCGATGATCGTGTATGGGAATACTGCGGGTCGCCGGACGCGGAACCGGTTTATCACTTTGCCGTGGGCCACGCTATTCCGGATGAGCGGTTGCTGGCATGATCGGCATACTTGTCCACGGCAACAATCATTGGATTGTCGCCGGGCCTTGTCCCTCTGAATCCGAAGCTCGCGAACTGGTGCGCCGCTGGTCCCTGATCCAGATTGGAGGTAGCCTCGCCGTCGATGGATGGAGCATGCAAACGCGAGCATTCCGGGAGGATCTGCAATGGGCCGTGGAGATCGCCATACCTCAACCACGTTCCAACGCTGTCGAAACGCTACTGGCGGAGATGGCCGCGCGGGGCGTTTCGCTCCAGACTTGGTAAAATACGGGCAACGCAATGCGGGCAAGCGAAGTCAAACAGAGGGCGCTTGCCTGTGGTTTTGAACTGGCTGGTGTCGCGGCGGCCCGCCCCATGGACGAAGCCGCACACTATCTCGATTGGGTCCGGCGCGGAAATGCTGGCAAAATGGCCTATCTCACCGACCACCGAGCGGAAAAGCGGCGCGATCCGCGGCTCGTCCTGGAATCGGCTCGCAGCGTGATTGTCGTCGGCCAGCTGTACAACGCGCCCATACCCTATTCCACCGAATGGGATGAACCCGGTCTCGCCTGGATCAGCCGGTACGCCTGGGGCGACGATTATCACGACATCATGCGCCGCCGGCTCGAAGAGTTGGATAGGCAAATCCAGGCCGCCGTGCCCTGTGAAACGAAAATCTGCATTGACACCGCCCCTCTCCTGGAGCGCCCTCTCGCCCGTGCAGCCGGCCTCGGCTGGATCGGTAAGAATACCTGCTTGATCAACCAGCAACGTGGCTCCTGGTTTTTCCTGGGAGAACTGCTGACCTCCCTGGATCTGGAGCCGGACCGTCCCGCGCCGGACCGCTGTGGTTCCTGCACGCGATGTATTGATGCCTGTCCCACGGCAGCCATCGTTCCCACCGGACACGGAGCACCCGCCTGGGAGGTCGATGCTCGCCTCTGCCTTGCGTATCTGAACATTGAATTGAAAGGGGCCATTCCGGAATCCCAGCGCGCTGGTCTGGGCCGTCATGTATTCGGCTGCGACATCTGTCAGGATGTCTGCCCCTGGAATCGCCGGGCGGCCGTCACGGAGGATTTACCGTGGCAGCCACGTCGCCTCGCGCCGCCGCTTGCCGAACTCGCCGCCATTTCCGCCGAAGAGTTCCGCTCGTTCTTTCACGGTTCTCCTCTTGCGCGTCCGAAATACCAGGGCTTCTTGCGAAACGTCGCCGTAGCAATGGGGAATGCCGGGAATCCCGAATACCGGGAACCTCTGGAACGTATGGCCGCCGGCGGCGACGCCGTTGTGGCGGAACATGCCCGCTGGGCGCTGGGGCAACTCACATGCGCCTAGCCTTGCTTGCCTGCGCCGCGCTGTCTCTGACCGCCGCTGAGATTAGCAAGGGTTTCGATCACTTCTACAACCTCGAATACGAGCAAGCCATTGCCGAATTTGAAAAAGAGATCCAGTTGCGCCCGAACGATCCCTTCTCGTTCACCCACCTTGCGGAAGCGCTGCTTTATCGCGAAATGTTTCGGGCCGGGGCCCTCGAAAGCGAACTGGTCTCCGGCAACAACTTCTTTCTCGCCAAGGCCAAAATCATTCCTCCCGAGGCCGAACAGCGGCGGTTTGACGCGGCGATCGACAGTGCCATTCGCCGTAGCGAAGCGCAACTCGCCCGTAACGAGCAGGATACTGAAGCGCTCTACGCACTTGGCGTCGCGCACGGGCTCCGCGCCAACTACAACTTCCTCATCCGCAAGCTCTGGCGCGATTCGTTGAAAGAATTCACGCTATCCCGCAAGCTGCACCAGCGCGCGTTGCAAATTAGGCCGGACTTTGTGGACGCCATGATGGTTGGCGGCGTGCACGACTACATCGTCGGATCTCTTCCCTTCACCTGGAAAATGCTCGGATTCCTGATCGGCTTTCGCGGAGATAAGGAGGGCGGGTTGCGCACGGTGGAGCGAGTCGCGGCCGAGGGGGACCGTGCGCGCGTAGAAGCCATGGTGCTGCTAGCCGTCGCCTACCGGCGGGAACGCCACGCCGAAAAGGCCGTGCCGCTGCTTGAAAAACTCATCGCGATGTTCCCCCGGCACTACCTCTATCGCCTCGAAATGGTCCAAATGTACGCCGATCAAGGCAAAAAGGAGGAAGCGTTGCGCGTGTTAAAGACCATGGAGGACATGCGCACCGCCGGCGTCCGAGGTTACAAGAATCTTCCCGGCGGCAAGATCTACTATGCGCGCGGCAATCTACTCTTCTGGTACCGTGACTATGCCTTGGCCATTCCGGATCTCCGCCGCGCCATCGATGGCGGCGCCACGGCGGGCCTCAACACCCTTTTGAATGCCTGGCTGCGGCTCGGCCAGTGTCAGGACATGCTGGGCCGCCGCGACGAAGCAGTGCGGGCCTATCGCGAGGCGATAGACGGTTCTCCTGACAGCGATGCGGCCCGGGAAGCGCGGAAGTATCTCTCTTCGGCCTATCGGCGGAACTAGTTCTTCCGGTTCGAACAGTTGCTGACCGCGAGCGCGTACCCGGCCGGCGCCTCATCGTCGGCGAGGCTAATCCAAGCTTCCCCTGCGGTGGCAATCTCCACCGTTCGTTCCGCCACCTCTACTGAATAGGAAAAACATGCCACGTCCACCGGGCCCCGGTATTCCTGCACCGCCCGGACCAACTCCTCGGTGGGCCGTGCTCGTTCCAGGTATTGCGGATATTTGTAGATCCACAAGTAACCACCTGGCTCAGCAGGCACAAGGCTCCCACCGCCGTTATCCATCCCCGCCGTTCCGGCAGCCGCTCCTTCCACGTGGCGTACGCCCGCCCTGCCAGGAACGCCACCCCGGCCGACGCCAGATAGGTGTGGCGGCTAGGGACGGAGTTCTGATACGTCAGAAACGAATACGGCAGCAACACGATAAACATCCAGGCCAGCGCGCCCGCAAACCAGGGTAGTTCAAAGCGTCGCCGGGCAATCCACAGTGCGGCCATCGCAATCAGGCCCCAAACCCAGAACAGGCGCCAAATACTTTGGGCGGCCGTCGTCAGGAACGGCGCCGTCATCGAAAACGTCCCGTCATTAAAGTGCAGATGTTGGGCTCGGGCCGCGTGCGCCAGGCCGAAAAAGACGCCGGAGACAAGGAAAAAGGGAACGGCAGGCAATAGGCGGCGCCGCTCCACCCAAGCTGTCGCTAGCGCCAGCGGAGCCAGGACAACTCCTGATTCCTTGGACAACAGTCCCAGCAGGAAACACCCGAAAGTAGCGGCATACCACCGCGCCCGTGGCTCATCCAAGAAGCGGAGCCAGCACAGCAGGCCCCCCAGAACGAACGTAAAGACCAGCAGTTCCGGCAGCGCCGCATACCAGACCACCGCCTCCTGCGGCCGCTGAAACACGGAAAAAAAAGTGCGGCCGGCGCCGCCACTGGCCAGCCCACGCGTCTCCATAGTCCGGTCGCGAGCACAAGCAGGCAATTGATAAAGTGCATAGTCAGGCTGCTCAAACTCAACTTCCATGCGCTCACGCCGAATAACATCTCGGTCCAATGCGTCAGCAGAATGGACGTGGCCCGGCAACGGTACAACGCATCCGCCGCCAACTGTGGCCAGGCATCCCAGGGGCCATATCTTCGCCCCGCGTGGATCTGAATATAATCGTCGCTGATCAGCGGAATACGCAGAAACGGCCAATATGTGACGACGCACAAGAGGGCGATCGCATAGCAGTATGCGCCAGCCAGCCCCCGCAAAGGCTCTCCGGACCAAACCTATCGGTTGCTGATTTTCGCCAACCCGCTGCCGCCCCTGGCTAGCGTGGTTGCACTTCTCCGTTACAAGATTTCCTCAATAATACCCGATTCGTACCCTTCTTCAGGTGCGCTATTTTGTACGTATGCGGATGGGAATTTCGCTGTCGTTCTTCGCGGCGGCGGTCCTGTGTGGACAGGCGCCGGAGCCGGAGGTCTATAGTCCTCTCGGACAGGCCTTCCATGCCCGCCCTGACGAACATCGCACCATCCTCAAAGCGGACCAGGATCTAGCTAAAGGTCCCGCTACCCCGGATCTCCTCCTGGCCGCCGCGCAGGCTCGCGATACGCTCCTGCGCTACCGCGAATCCATCCCCCTCTACACCCGCGGAATGGACGACTACTCCTCCGACGTCCGTTTCCCCCGTTTCCGCGGCCATCGCTTCATCTCCACCCGCAGATTCGACTATGCCGTAGTCGATCTGAAAAAAGCGGCCGACATGGCCCCCGCCAGCTTTGATGTCAGCTATCACCTCGGCCTCGCCTATTACCTGCACGGCGACTACAACCATGCTGTTCGCGAGTATCAACGCTGCCTTGCCATGGCCGGGCTGCCCAGGCCCTCCTATCTGAAAGGGATGCCTTCCGATTGGCGCGCCTGCTACGCGCTCGATGACGATTCGCGCGTCGCCGTCGTCACCTGGGCCTGGTACGCTCTTCGGAGGGCAGGGAAGACCGGCGAAGCCGCCAAACTCCTGGCCTCGGTATCTCCGGAGCTCGACGTCAAGGAGAACCGCTCCTATCTGCGCACGCTCCTGCTCTACAAAGGCCTCCGCACCGAACAGCAAACCCTCGCCGAACCGCTCGATGGCAACGCCGCCGAGACCATCGGCTACGGGATCGGACTCTGGCACTGGCTCGATGGCCGCAAAGAGGCTGCTTGCGCCGCTTGGACACGCGCCATCTCCGGCGGCAATTGGGCCGCTTTCGGCTTCATTGCTGCCGAAAACGAAATTGCCAAAGGAGTCTGCAAGGCCCCTGATAGAAAGCGCTAACCGGCCGCAAACGCGTCCCGCAGCCGCGTCCACGTGGTCGCCAGTTCTTCAATGTGAACCCGCGTTTCGCCAATCACGGTCATGAAATTCGCATCTCCCGGCCACCGCGGCAAAAGGTGCAAATGGATATGCCCCGCCACCCCCGCGCCGGCGCACTCGCCAAGGTTCATCCCGATATTGATTCCCGGCGGCCGGTACAACTGCCGCAGAATCGTCTCCGTCCGCCGGGCCAGTTCCATCATTTCGGCGGCCGCTTCCGGAGCCGCCCCGGCCAGCGAGTCGACGTGCGCAAACGGAACCACCATCACATGGCCGTTGGTATAGGGATACAGGTTGAGCACCACGTAGTTATAGCGGCCGCGGTGCACGATCAGCGAAAGTTGATCGTCATCCGCCTGGGCTTTCGCACAAAAAACGCAGCCGCCCGGGGGGGCGGCTTTCGTCACATACTGATATCGCCAGGGACTCCAGATCTGGTCCATGTCTACTCGTCGTTGTCGCTGTCCTCGTCGTCGAAGCCATGATCTTCGCCGCCGTTTACCAGGTCTTTCAACTCCTTGCTGGGCTTGAAGTAGGGAATGCGTTTGGCCGGCACTTCCACGCGGGTTCCGGTCTTGGGGTTGCGGCCGACGCGCGGTTGTCTTTGCCGGGTGCGAAAGCTCCCGAAGCCGCGAATTTCGATCTTGTCCCCTTCTCGTAAGCTGCGGACGACGCTGTCAAAGATAGCCTCCACGATGACCTCGGAATCTTTCCGGGTCATCTCCGTAACCTTGGAGACCTCTTCGATCAGATCAGCCTTTGTCATGCCCATTCCTCTCCGTTCCTTACTCGCCGGTCTCGGGCGTCCCCGTTTCGCCGGCGTCATCGGTCGCTTGCTGTTGTTCTTGCGCGGCGGCGGCCTCTTCGGTCGCCGAAGTGACAGCGGCCGCCTGCTTCTGGTACTCGGTCATTCGACGCCGTTCGTCGTCAACGAGAGCCGCCTTGAAGCTCAATCCAATTTTCTTCTCTCCGGCGTTCAGGCGAATGATCTTGAACGAAAACTCCTCGCCCACCGGAAGAGCCGTCTTCTCTTTGCCCGCCGCCCCGGTAATTTCCGAGGAATGGCACAGCGCTTCCACGCCGGGAGCTACCTCGACGAAGACGCCGAACGTCGCCGACCGGCACACCCGGCCTGTCACGGCATCGCCCACGGCATGGCCCGCGAAGAACGATTCCCACTGATCCGGCTGCAGTTGCTTCACTCCCAACGACAGCCGCCGCGTCGGCGCGTCGATGTTCAGAATCACCGCTTGCACCACTTGTCCCTTTTTCAGGACCTCCGACGGGTGCTTGATATGTTTCGTCCACGATAGATCGGAAACATGCACCAACCCATCAATGCCTTCCTCAATCTCGATGAACGCTCCGAACTCCGACAGCTTTCGTACGCGCCCTTCCACCACGCTGCCAATCGAGTAGCGCGATTCCACCGTCGTCCACGGGTCGTCTTCCAACTGCTTGATCCCCAGCGAAACCCGGCGGTCACGCGGCTTGATATCCAGGATCACGCTCTCCACCGTATCGCCGACCTTCACAACCTTCGACGGATGCTTCATCCGCCGCGACCAGGTCATCTCCGATATGTGGATCAAACCCTCCACGCCCGCTTCCAACTCCACGAACGAACCGTAATCGGTGATCGAGACCACTCGGCCGATCACCCGCGTTCCGATCTGGTAACGTTCCTGCACCGATTCCCACGGGTCGGGAGCCATCTGCTTCATCCCCAGCGAAATCCGTTCCTTGTCCCGGTCGAATTTCAGAACCCGCAACGCCAGTTCTTGCCCAACCTGGACCAACTCGGAAGGATGCGTGACCCTTCCGTAGCTCATATCGCTGACATGCAGCAACCCGTCAATCCCGCCCAGATCAATAAACGCCCCATAATCGGTAAGGTTCTTGACGATACCCTGTACCACGGAGCCCTCGGCCACCGTCTCCAGAAGCGCCGACTTGCGGTCCGTCACTTCGGACTCCAGCGCAGCTTTCCGGCTGACAACCACATTGCCGCGGCGCCGGTTTAATTTCAGAATCCGTACCGGAATGTGCTGGCCAACCAGCGCGTCCAGGTTGTAGACAGGCCGCACGTCCACCTGCGAGCCCGGCATGAACGCTTCCACGCCCACGTCCACCATCAGGCCGCCCTTGGTACGTCCCGTAATATGCCCGCTTACTAACAGGTTGTCGCGGAACGCCTGCTCCAGCGTGTCCCAGGACTTCGTATTCTGCGCCTTCCGGTGGGAGAGCGGAACATAGCCCTCCGGCGTAAGCGTGCCGCCTTTTTCCACCATTACTTCAATGGTGTCGCCCGGATTGACCGCCGGCTTGCCATCCACTACAGGGATCTGCGCAATCGGCACCACGCCTTCGGACTTATACCCGAAGTCGACAATGACGTCATTGGGCGTAACTTTTAGGACATAACCCTGCAAAACCTCACCTTCGGCCGGCGGCGCAAAGTGGCTATAGTCCTCAAGCATCGCTTCCGACATCATTTCCTCAGTGAAATATTCGTCGGAATCCTGCGGCGATTCGCCCTCACCTGTAGCAGGCGGCCCTGGTAACCCTGGGCGGCCATGCTCCGCGCCCGCCGGATGACTACTGGGGCGGGCCTCGGAAGGAGGAACTACTTCATCCGGGGTCGGAAATTCGGGATTGTTTCCCATTGCCTGTTCTCCGTGCACGGCATTGGGATCTTCGATTCAATCCCGTGGAACAACAGAACCCGCTGCCGGCCGCAAAAAATTCACTCCCACCTGCATGTACGAGGAGCGCGAAGTTACTCCGAAAAATATAGCGGATTCAATGAGATATGTCAACGCCTTGGCAATGGGCCCCATTCCGCACCCCCTCCGCCTACCGGAATAGACTAAACCTTTAACCGGATTCGGCCGATGTGTAGGAGGAGGAGCATCGTTGCTGGAAGTCCAATCCGCCTATTCATCCGCCTCGCCTCCGGTTGGCCAGCCCACGGCGCCGGACTCCATGCAGGACCTGCAGCGTACCCACGCGCGGATGCTGGCGGCTCTCAATCACGAAATCCGCACGCCGCTTACCGGCATCCTTGGCATGTCGGATCTCCTGTTGGAATCCTCTCTTAGCGCGGAACAGCGCGAATACGTCCAATCCACGCGTCTTTGCGCCGAAAATCTTCTCGAATCCGTCAGCAATGCGCTGGAGTACGCCGCTGTCATGGCCGGTCAACTGCAATTGGCGGAATCCGCATTCCATCTCCATGAAGTGATTCGCGCCTCAGTCGCCGCCATGCAGGCGCGGGCCGAAGGACGCGGCATTCTCATCCAACTCCTGGTAGAGCCCGCCGAGCCTCTGTCTCCGGAGGTGGTAGTCGGTGACGCGGTCCGCTTGCGCCAGGTCATTGGCATCCTTCTCTCCCATGCCATCAACTCTTGTATTCAGGACGAAATCACGGTAGCCGTTTCCAGCTTCTGTCTCCAACCGGAACGAAAACTGATTCTCACCGTCAGCGTCGGTGACAACGGACCCGATCTTCCGCCCTCCCGTCTGGCGCAGCTTTTCGCTCCTCCGGAGACCGACGGCTACACGTTCGCCCGGCTGGAACTCGGTTTGCCGCTTGCTTTCCAACTGGTGCGGGCCATGGGCGGCGAACTCGAAGCGGAAATGGTCCGCGGCGCCGGTACGCTTCTTACCGTCACGCTCCCTCTCCGCGTTCCGGAACCCCACGCCGAATCCGGCGTTCGTCCTTCCCTCCTGGTCCCGGCAAAACCTCTCATCCTGCTTGTCGAGGACAACGACGTCGCACAGCGCTTTATGCGGACCGTCCTGGAGAGGAAAGGATATGAGGTACAAATCGCCCCAAGCGGGCAAGCTGCGATTGACGCTGTTTCCGTCACCCGTTTCCATCTCATCCTCATGGATATCCAGATGCCGGAAATGGACGGTCTTGCGTGTACGCGGCGGCTCCGCGTTCTCCCGTACGGCCGGACCGTTCCCGTCGTAGCCTGCACGGCCAATACAGCGTTTGAAGTCCGCAACTCTTGTATGGACGCCGGAATGAACGATTTTTTGTCTAAACCGGTCCAAACGTCGGAACTGGTCGAAATCGTCGCCAAGTACATCAACGCCGCTTCGTAGGGGACCCAACACAAGGGCCATGCGATACTGGAAACGCTGACTAATAGATGTTGCAAGCCACCAAGAAGATCGTCGCTGTCCTCGACGATCTGTTTTTTACCGTAAAAATAATGGACGCTGCCAAACGGGCTGGCCTGGAGATCGTTTTCGTGAAGGACGAGGAAAAAGTCCTCGCTCTAGCCCGCGAATTGCCGGCGCTCATCATTTTTGACTTGAACGCGCATTGCGTCAACGCGGTCGATCTCATCCAGCAGCTCAAACGACAGCCGGAAACCAAAGAACTTAGCCTAATCGGCTTCGTCTCTCACGTCCAGATCGACCTTAAGCAGCGCGCCCAAGCCGCCGGAGCCGACGCCGTTTTGCCTCGCTCTACCTTCTCGACCAATCTGCCCGCTATTCTCAAACGCCACGTCGAAGCCCTCGCCCCCGAGGCCTAACCTACAGCGCCGGCCCCGTCCAAATCACCAGCGGCGCATACTCCACTTTCTTCCCGTTCACAATCGGCGTCACTCCCACATACGGGTCCGTCCCATATTCTCGGATTTGCGGCCACACCTTGACGTGTAGAAACCACTTCAAGTACGTGGGATCATATCGCAGATCCTCCACCCGCGCCGTTCCCAGATTCTCCAACGTCACCTCCGGCCTTTCCGATCCCAACCCATTCAGCGGCACCATGACGTTGGACCCTCGCGGGGCGGGGTTGCCGCAGCTGTTTGGGGTTCCATCTTCGTTCACCGCCTCTGGCGAAAAGGATCCAGGCAGAGACGCGCCATTGCACACAGCGCCCTGGCCGGCTCGGTCAAAGGGAACGTGGCGCAAGTAGGCGCGCGGTGACGTGGAGGCCACCTCCAGCGGAAGCTCCACCTCCCGGTACGCCGTGGTGAACCGCAGCGTCGTTTTGCCGCTGCCAGACAAGCTCTCCGGCGCCTGTATGTTCAGTTGTCCGGGCGACGAAAACAGCACCCGCGCTTCCGCCGTGCCCACAACTGGCCGGGCTTCTTCTAGTCCCTTGCCAAAAATGGTCAACAACTGTCCCGGAGCCGTCTGGCTCACAAACGTCCAATCCGCCGGGTCCGCCAGACACACGTCCTTCTGGTCCACGACGGACTCATAGGTCCGATAGGCCCCGGGTGCGGCGATCCCGACCCTTGGGCCTGCTTCATCGACAATCACGGCCTTGCCCGGCGCCCAGGTCACGAGGGTCGAAAGCAGCTTCTTGGCCCCCGCATCGAACATGGCAATAAACCCTTGCTCTCGCGCCAGCCAAGGCGAACACCCCGCCGGGTAGTCACGCAGCCCCGGCAAATCCGGTGACCCGGCGATGCCCGAAATGACCAACCGCCCATCTCCCAAAATCGCCAGATCGGTAATCGAATCGCGTTTCGTCCCGCTGAACAAGGTGGACCAGACCAATCCAGTCCCGTCCGCCCGCAACCGGCTGACGTACCCGGTCGCCGCCGGGGGCGTGATCGGGGGGTGTGGCCCGATGAAAAGGGTCGGCTCTTCATGGGCCCGGTATTCCGTTTGAAACGCGCCATCGGTCACCGGATAGTTGGGCGAATTGGTTGTTCCTGCTATCGTCGCTTCGCCCTGGTCGTTGACGGCGATGGCCGCCGGCCGCGCCCCGTAGTCGCCCGATAGAAAGGTCGAATACAGCACCTGCTGGCCATCCGGGCTGAGTTTCACCACCTGTTGATAGGAACAGGGGATGCCCACCCATCCAGTTCCCTCGCACGCGGTCACAGCTTGCCTGGACTGAAAGGCTCCCGGCGTCGTGGCAACGGTGGCCCGTGTCCCGGCGACATAAATATTTCCCGTTCTGTCCCAGGCCGCGGGCCCTTCGCCTGCGTCGCGAACAGTAAATAGGGCCTGTCCGCGTGCGTCGAGTTTTACCACCAGTCCGGAGGATTGCGACAGGCCCGCTACCAGAGCCTCGCCCTTGCCGTTCACGGCGAGGAAATTCGGAAAGGCGAGCGGCAGGATGGTCTGATAGAGAATGGTTCCCTGGCGATCCAACTTCTGGAGAAACCCGCCCGCCTTCGCGCTGCCAGCCAGGTAGAGTGCCCCATCGCTGCCTACGGCCATGGCCCGGGGCAGTGCCTCTTCCGGCAGGCGCCCGGGCAGGTCCGTCCACGTGCTTGTACTTTCGTCCATGCGCGCCAGATATGGTTGGCCCGTGGTCCGTATGCCGGCAAAGTAGAGGACTCCCTCCGCCCCGTAGCGTACCGCCAAAGGCGTGCCAACCACGTCGGGCGGCAACGGAGCCACTGCGGCGGATATCGACACCGCGAATACGGCGGACAATCGATGCAGGCGCAAGGTGGATCTCTTCATAGCGAATATCTGTAATCAACTTACCGCCAAAAAAAAAAGCCCCCGGTCCGGGGGCCGTTTCTCACAAACTGTACGGAAAGACTAAACGAGCTGCGAAGCCGGGAAGTAGTACACCGTCTCCACTGCCGCCGTTTCCGGGGCGTCGGAGCCATGCGCGCAGTTCCGTTCAATCGATTCGGCGAACTTCTTCCGGACGGTACCTTCCGCCGCATTGGCCGGGTTGGTCGCGCCCATCAGATCACGCCAGGACTTGATCGCTTCTTCCTTCTCGAGCACCAGCAGGACCGACGGACCTTCCGTCATGAACTTCACCAGCGATCCGAAAAAGGGACGTTCCTTGTGCACGGCGTAGAAGCCTTCGGCCTCGCCCACCGTGATGTGATGCTTCTTCATCGCCACGATGCGGAAGCCGTTCTCTTCAATCATCTGGATGATCTGGCCGCTGATGCCGCGCGCAACGGCGTCCGGCTTGATCATCGCGAATGTACGTTCCAATGCCATATATGCTTAGTTCGAAAGTCTTTCTTTAATCTTCTGGCCGATCTCGGCCGGAGTATCGCAAACCGTAATGCCGGCAGCTTCCATGGCCGCCATCTTGTCCGACGCTTTGCCGCTGCCGCCCGCCACAATGGCGCCCGCGTGGCCCATGCGCCGTCCCGGAGGGGCCGTCTGGCCGGCAATAAAGCCCACCACCGGCTTCTTCACATTCTCTTTGATCCACGCCGCCGCGATCTCTTCGTTGTTCCCGCCGATTTCGCCGATCATCACGATGGCGTGCGTATCGGGGTCGTCGTTGAAAAGCTGGATCGCGTCCAGATGCGTCGTCCCGATAATCGGATCGCCGCCAATGCCAATACAGGTGGATTGTCCAATGCCCAGAGCCGTCAACTGGCCCACGGCTTCATAGGTCAGTGTGCCGGAGCGGCTCACCACGCCCACGTTGCCGGGCAGGTGAATGTGCCCCGGCATGATGCCGATGCGGCATTCGTTCGGTGTAATGATGCCCGGGCAGTTCGGCCCGATCAGCCGCGAATTCTTCCCTTGTAGGAACTGCCGCGCCGCGATCATATCCCGCACCGGAATACCTTCCGTAATGCAGACGATCAGCGCGATTCCGGCTTCGGCCGCTTCCATGATGGCGTCGGCGGCAAACGGCGGCGGTACAAAAATCACCGTGGCGTTGGCCCCGGTCTCGCGAACCGCGGCGCCCACCGTGTCAAATACCGGACGGTCCAGGTGCTTCGTTCCGCCCTTGCCCGGCGTCACGCCGCCCACCACGGTCGTCCCGTAGTTGATGGATTGTGTCGCGTGGAAGGTGCCCTGCGCACCCGTGTAGCCCTGCACCAGCAGGCGCGTGTTTTTGTTGACTAGTACGCTCATTGGGCTGCCTTGACTACCTTTTCCGCTGCGTCCTTCATGCCATCGGCCAACTGGAAGTTGAAGCCCGATTCACGAATAATCTTCCGGCCCTCTTCCACGTTCGTGCCTTCCATCCGGATCACCACCGGCAGGCTGATGCCCAACTCCCGCGCCGCGTTCACAACGCCCGTCGCCAGAATGTCGCACCGCAGAATGCCGCCGAAAATGTTGATCAGGACCGCTTTCACCGCGGAATCGGAAAGCAGGATGCGGAAGGCGTTCTTGATCTGCTCTTCGTTCGCGCCGCCGCCCACGTCCAGGAAGTTCGCCGGCTCGCCGCCCGCGTACTTGATGATGTCCATCGTCGCCATGGCCAGGCCCGCGCCGTTCACCATGCAGGCGATGTTGCCGTCGAGCTTGATGTAGTTCAGCGAGAACTTCGACGCTTCCACTTCCAACGGATCTTCTTCGTCCAGGTCGCGCAGATCGGTGAAATCGGCGTGACGGTAGAGCGCGTTGTCGTCGATATTGATCTTGGCGTCCAGCGCCATCACCCGGCCGTCCTTCAACAGGATGAACGGGTTGATCTCGGCGAGCGAGGCGTCGGACTCATCATAGGCCTTGGCCAGCGCGATCATGGCTTTCGCCGCCGCGTTGACGCTCTTGGCCGGAATGCCGATGCCGAAGGCCAGGTTCCGCGCCTGGAAACCCTGCAGGCCGATGCCGGGCTCAATCGTTTCTTTCAGAATCTTTTCGGGCGTATGATGGGCCACTTCTTCAATTTCCATGCCGCCCTCGGAGGACGCCATGAAAACGTTCTTGCCCGTCACGCGGTCCAGCGTGATCCCGAGGTAGAGCTCCTTTTCAATCGGAAGCGCCTCCTCCACCAGCAGCCGCCGCACGGTTTGCCCCTGCGGTCCAGTCTGGTGTGTGACCAGCTGCATGCCGAGGATCTTTTTCGATGCCTCGACTGCGTCTTCTACGGTCTTGCACACTTTCACGCCGCCGCCTTTTCCGCGGCCTCCGGCGTGAATCTGGGCTTTTACGACTACAAAGCCGCCGAGTTCTTTAGCCGCGGCCTCGGCTTCGGGAACGGTAAAGGCGACTTTGCTCTGTGGCACCGGCACGCCGTAGCGGGCCAGGATCGCCTTTCCTTGATACTCGTGGATTTTCATACGGTAAACTCACAGTTTAGCATCGTGCCGGAATCGAACTTGCCCTTTTTACCACTTCTGCAGAAGCTCATCCGGGAGGAGCCATTTTGCGCCGAGGATGCCGAAGCCGCCATGCGCCTCATCCTGTCCGGTTCGGTCTCTCCCGTACAGCTTTCTGCCTTTCTTGTCCTGCTTCCACCCCGCAAAGTCGGTGCGGATGTACTGCTCGGCCTCGCCCGCGCCATGCGTGCCGAGATGGTCCCGGTCAACCCCGGTCTTGGCCCGGTCTTAGACACCTGCGGCACCGGGGGAGACGGAGCCAATACATTCAATATCTCCACGGTCGCGGCTTTCGTAGTTGCCGGCGCCGGGGTGAAGGTCGCCAAACACGGCAATCGTTCCGCCAGCTCTCTGTGCGGCAGCGCGGACGTCCTGGAAGCCCTCGGAGTAAATATTGATCTGTCCGCCGAGCAAATGGGCGCCTCCATCCAGGAGACCGGCATCGCGTTCCTCTTCGCGCCGAAACTGCATCCGGCCCTCCGCCACGCCGGCCCCGTCCGCTCGGAATTGAAGGTGCGGACCGTGTTCAATCTCATGGGCCCGCTCTGCAACCCAGCCGCCGCCCAGGCCCAGCTCGTGGGCGTCCCCTCCGAAGGCATCGGGGATGAAATGGCCTGGACGCTGGCCCAACTCGGCGGCGGCCGCCAATACCTGGTCCACGGCTCCGACGGACTCGATGAGATTACCCTCTCCGGTTCGACAATCGTCTGGCGCGTCGAAAACGGCAACTACCAGAAGGAGTTCTGGCAACCCTCCGATTTCGGCCTTCCGCGCGCTTCTCTTGAATCTCTGCGCGGCGGAGACCGATTCGCCAACGCAGCCATTACGAGGGAAATCCTCTCCGGCGCCGCGGGGCCCAAACGCGACATCGTCGTCATGAATGCCGCCGCCGGTCTGCTCGTTGCCGGCGCCGCCACGGACCTCGCCGCCGCCGTCCAAGCCGCCCGCGCTTCCATCGATTCCGGCGCCGCGCTGGGCAAGTTGGAAGCGATGGCCGCCTTCTCGCAGCGCCCCTAGCATGCCCAGCGTCTACCAGTTGAAGCCGGCTTTTCAGTCGATGCTCCGGCCACTGGTGCGCCGTCTGGCGGCCATCGGGGTCACCGCCAACCAGATCACGGTCCTCACCTGCGTCCTATCGGTGGCCCTCGGCTTGCACTTGGCGTTTGGTTCCCGCCAATGGGTTCTCCTCCCGGTTTGGTTGTTCGTACGAATGGCCTTGAATGCCATGGATGGAATGCTCGCCCGCGAACATGGGCAGGCCACCCGCCTCGGCGCCCTACTCAACGAACTCACCGATGTCATTGCCGACGCGGCGCTTCTTCTCCCCTTTGCCTATCTCCCCAACTGGAGCGCCCTATGGGTAGGCGCATGCATCGTCCTCGCCGGCCTCACGGAAATGACCAGCCTTGCCGGCCAGACGCTGACCGGCATCCGTCGGAACGACGGACCCATGGGAAAAAGTGACCGGGCACTTGTTGAAGGAGCCGTGGGAGCCTGGCTCGCACTGGGCCGGCAACCCCATGAGGTGATTGCCCCCGTAATGGCGCTATTGCTTGTAGTGACGGTGTACAATCGCGCCAGGCAAATCCTGGGAGCCCAAACGAAATGAGAAGCGTCGAAGAACGCCGGTTCGCCCTGCGCGATGGCACGGAGCTGTTTTACCGCCATTGGCCCGCTGCGGAGAAAGGGTCGGAGAAAAAGGCCGTAATCTTGCTGCACCGCGGTCACGAACATTCCGGCCGCATGACCCATGTCGCCGAGGAACTCAACCTCCCCGGATTCGCTATCTTCGCCTGGGACGCCCGGGCGCACGGTCGCAGCGGGGGAGTGCAGGACAGCGGCGTCACCATGTCGACGTTTTCCTCCGATTTGGACGAATTTGTACGCCATATCGCGGCGGAATTCGACATAGTGATCCCGGATATCGCCGTAGTCGCGCAAAGTGTGGGCGCCGTCTTCGCGGCCGCCTGGGTGCATGACTACGCTCCGCCCATCCGTTGTCTGGTGCTGGCCTCGCCGGCGTTCAAGGTAAAGCTCTACGTGCCGTTTGCCCGCCTTGGTCTGACAATCTGGCATGCGCTGGTGGGCGATTTCTTCGTCCAGTCGTATGTCAAGGGCGCGGCCCTCACCCATGACAAGGAACGCGCCGCCTCCTATGCCACAGACCCGCTCATCAAAAGACCCATCTCTGCGCGTGTTCTGTTGGGTCTATATACCACCGCCAACCGGCTTATCGAAGACGCCCAGGCCATCCGGGTTCCCACCCAACTCCTACTTTCCGGCCGCGACTGGGTGGTGCACAACAAACCGCAACACGACTTCTTCCACCGGCTCGGAACCTCGGAAAAGGAACTGCACACTTTTGACGGTTTCTTTCACGACACCCTGGGCGAGAAGGATCGCCACCTTCCTATCGCGAAGGCTCGCGCCTTTATTTTGAAGTACTTCGACCGACCTCCCATTCGCGAATCCCTGCTCGAGGCGGACCGTAAAGGCTATACCCACGACGAGTACCAGGCGCTCCGCCGCCCCCTGCCCGCCCTCCACCCGAAAGCGATTAACTTCGCCCTCACCCGCCTTTCGATGAAGGCCGCCGGGCAGCATTTCTCCAACGGCATCCGGCTCGGCGTGGAGACGGGCTTTGACTCCGGCGCGACGCTCGACTACGTTTATCGCAATGAACCGAAAGGGCTTACGCCCATCGGCAAGCTGGTCGATTGGGGCTACCTGAATGCCATCGGGTGGCGCGGCATCCGCGTCCGCCGCCGCAACCTGGAAGGGCTGATCCAGAAAGCCATCGGGCTGGTTCGGCAAGCCGGATTACCGGCCCGTATCGTCGATATCGCCGCCGGTCACGGTCGCTATGTCCTGGAAGCCGGCGCGGAGGCCGATCACATCCTCCTCCGGGATTTCCGAGTGGAGAATGTAAATGATGGCCGGAAGCTGATTGCGGAGAAAAAGGTGCCAGCGCGATTTGAGCAGGGCGACGCGTTTGACCGCAAGTCGCTCGCCGCACTCGAACCGAAACCGACAATCGGTATTGTTTCAGGCCTTTACGAGCTGTTTCCTGAGAATCAACTTTTACGCGAATCTCTGGCCGGGTTGGCGGAGGCGATTCCCTCCGGCGGGTATCTGATCTATACCGGGCAGCCGTGGCACCCACAGCTGGAGATGATCGCGCGCACCCTGACCAGTCACCGGGACGGGCAGCCCTGGGTAATGCGGCGCAGGACACAAGGCGAGCTCGATCAGTTGGTGGAGGCGGCGGGGTTCCGGAAAGTGGATCAGCGGGTGGATGAATGGGGAATTTTCACCGTCTCCTTGGCCCAACGCCTTTAATTATCAGGAGGTTGGCGTGGCTCGCCTTCCTTGCGCCGTTCTTCTTTGCGAGCTACAATCTCGCCAACGGATGGGCGGCGGCGCAGGAACCACATGTCCCCACCATTGCGTTTGATTGGGAAAGGCACATCCCGTTCCTAGCCTGGACCATCCTGCCGTACTGGTCGTCGGATCTGCTCTATGGACTCTCGTTTTGGGCATGTCGAACAAAAGGCGAAATCGATCATCACGGGGTCCGTTTGGCGGCTATCCAGCTTGTTTCGGTGTGCATTTTTGCACTGTTTCCGCTCAAAAATACCCACATAGTGCCGCATTTTGACGCCATTTGGGCGCCTCTTTACACCACTTTGTACACCTTTGACCAGCCCTACAACCAGGCGCCGTCCCTTCACGTGAGCCTCGCTTACCTCCTTTGGCGGCAGATTCGCGGACCCTGGGCCGCAGCCTGGTTGGCGCTGGTAGCCCTCTCTACTTTGACTACTTGGCAGCATCATTTCATAGACCTACCGACGGGGTTGTGGGCGGGCGTGCTGGTGGCGGCGCTGCTGCCGGACCAGACACGGCCTGAGTGCCGCCGCCCGAAACTCGCTTGTTTCTATGGAGTTGCCGCGATCGGGCTCACGGTGGCGGGGTTCCACGGGTATTGGATCCTGTTGTGGCCGGCCTTCTCCTTCTCGCTGGTCGCCGCGGCGTATGTGACTGGAAACGTGGAGCTTTTAGGCAAAAAGGGCGGCCGGACCCCGGTCTGGATGTGGCCCTACAACGTGCTGGCATGGCTGAACGCGAGAGCCTGGCGAACCGGCCAGTCCCAGATAACCCCTGATATAACAATCGGTTGCGCGCCCCTCTGGAAGCGGGAGAGGGAGGGCTACCGGGCCGTGGTCGACCTCACAGCCGAACTCCCGCTGCGAGCGGATGCCCACGTTCCGATGCTCGATTTAGCGCTCCCCTCCGTGCAACAGATTGAAAACGCTGTACTTGCCATCACCAACACGGGCCTGCGGCCCGTGTTGGTCTGCTGCGCCCTGGGCTATTCGCGAAGTGCGCTGGCGGCGGCGGCGTGGCTCTACGCCTCGGGGCAGGCCCGGTCCACCGCCGAGGCGGTGGACCGGGTACGGGCGGCACGGCCTGGGGTGCGGATTTCCGCCGGCGCCGAGCAGCGTCTGGCAGAATGGGCGGGTAACCGGAATGCAGGATAAGGAGCTATGGAGGGGGACGGCGGCGCTGCTGCGATCGGGGGAGGCGGCGGCGTGGGCGGGGCATGTGGGTGCGGTGTTGGCGGGGTTGGGACTGGTCCATCAGGGCCTGCGGTTTGGGTACGTTGCCGCGTTGGGATTGTGGGCCTGTCTGGTCTATTTGCATGTGCGGGTACGGCTGGATGAGGAGCTGTTCACCTGGTTGGCGGAAGGGAGCGACCCGGGGAGCCTGGACCAGTTTCTGGAGCGGGCGGGGTTGCGGAAACGGCCTAACTCTCCCCGTCCGGCGGCGGAACGGATGGCTGGGGCTGTGCGGTTGTGGCGGCGGCTGCTGCTGGTTCTGGCCCTGGAACTCCTGTCCGCGGCTGGCGGGACGGCGCTATGATTGCGCGGCTGGTGGGGTGGGTGCTTTCGGCGGGATTGCAGGTACTGACCGGGGCGCATGGGAGATGGAGCGGGTGCGCGCCGGAGGCGAGGCAACGCGTCTACTGTGTGAATCATTCGAGCCATCTGGACTTCCTGCTGCTGTGGACGGCGTTGCCGGCGGCGATGCGGCGGGTAACGCGGCCCGTGGCGGCGGCGGACTATTGGAACAGCGGGCTGGTACGGCGTTACGTGATCCACGATGTGTTCCGGGGCGTGCTGGTGGACCGCGGCGGAAAGTCGGCACAGCCGCTGGAGCCCGCGGTGGCAGCGCTGGCGGCGGGCGATTCGTTGATCTTTTTTCCGGAAGGGACGCGGGGGCCGGGCGCGGGGCTGCTTCCCTTCAAGAGCGGGATCTACTACCTGGCGAAGGAGCGTCCGGACGTTGACCTGGTGCCGGTTTGGATCGACAACTCCTACCGGGTGATGCCGAAGGGCCGGTTTTTTCCGGTTCCGCTGGTGTGCTCGATGACATTCGGCGCGCCGCTGCGCTTACGGGAGGGGGAGGAAAAAGAAGCCTTTCTTTCCCGTCTACGAAACGCGATGCTGGAGTTACAACCCCCACAATGAACGTTCCTCATGAGGCTGTTCTGATCTTTGCCGGTTTGGGTGTGGCGCTGGCGGCGGCGTCGGTGACTGGGTATGTTTTGGAGAGGCGTGTGGGGCAGGGGAATGGCAGGGCCGCGATTGAGAATCTGAATGCGCGGGTGCGGGCGTGGTGGGTGATGATTGCCATCTCCGGAGGCGTGCTGCTGGCCGGGAATGGCGCGATTATCACGCTGTTTGCCGTGCTCTCTTTCCTGGCGCTGCGGGAGTTTGTGACGCAGACACCGGTACGGCGGGGGGATCATGCGGCGCTGTTCGTCAGTTTCTTCCTGGCGTTGCCCGCACAATATGTTTTGGTTGGGGTGCAGTGGTATGGGCTGTTTGCCATTTTCATTCCGGTGTATGCGTTTCTGACGATTCCGATTTTGTCGGCGCTGTCGGCCGATGCCCAGCAGTTTTTGCAGCGAACGGCGGAGACGCAATGGGGGTTGATGATTTGCGTCTACTGCCTGTCGCATGTGCCCGCGCTGTTGACGCTGAGGATACCGGGGTACGAGGGGCGGGGCGCACTGCTGGTGGTATTTCTGATGTTGGTGGTGCAGGCGAGCGACGTGTTGCAGTATATCTGGGGCAAGTTGGCGGGACGGCATCCGATTGCGCCGGCGGTCTCTCCGTCGAAGACGGTGGAGGGGTTTGCGGGCGGAGTGGCGAGCGCGACGCTGCTGGGCGCGTCTTTATGGCAAATTACGCCGTTTACGCCGTGGGAGGCGGGCGGGATGGCCCTGCTGATTACCCTGATTGGGTTTTTGGGCGGATTGGTGATGTCGGCAATCAAGCGGGACCGGGGGATCAAAGACTGGGGGCAGATGCTGGAGGGGCATGGGGGGATGCTGGACCGGCTGGATTCCGTGTGCTTTTCGGCGCCGATTTTTTTCCATGTTACGCGCTACTATTTTGCTCTGTAGAATAGGGGGCTTATGCTGAATCTCCTGTTGCATTGGATCGCGAGCGCGGGAGCGCTTTTGGTGGTCGCCTACTTTATTCCGGGCGTCTCGGTGGACGGATTTAAGACCGCGCTCATTGCGGCGGCAGTTATCGGTTTGATTAACGTGACGTTGGGGAATGTGATCAAGTTTTTTGCCTGGCCGGCTCGGGTGTTGACGCTGGGGCTGGCGTCGTTGGTGATCAATGCGCTGATGTTGCTGTTGGTGGCGAATTTGGTGACGGGGTTCCGGGTGAGCGGATTCTGGGCCGCGTTTTTCGGGTCGATTGTGTTGGGGGTTGTGTCGGCGATTTTTGGGGCGTTGGTGCCGGAGGGCGATGGACGGGGGTAAGAGAGGAATTGGTGGAAGTGGAAATGCCCCCTGTTACTTAAACTGTTTCCCGGTCGCCTCTGCATTTGGCAAGCCTAACCGTATTGTGGCCGGAACGGAGGAGACGATCGCGCAGGTGATAAGGGCCCAGACGCCCATTCGAATTATCGACTGAGCGCAGATGCTGGATCGATAAACGATCAATCCGATTGTCAATTGCCCTGCATATGTCAGCAGAATCGGCACCGAAGGCGACATTCGTGGTGAGCATTTAGAAATCCAACAGCCCATCTGCCGAGACTCCAATTGGCGGTATCCGAGCAGGATAGGATGGATTCACCCGTCGCTAGCATCGCTGGTGCATCGATGAATCGATGTGGCGCATCGGCCGCCCAGGATGTGATGAGTGCTTAACCTACTCTATGGACAATTGTTGGCTCTCACTTGGTCCGCATGGAAAATGGAAAGGTGATAGGATCACTCGACAACAATCTCAACTGTGCTATTCGAACGCGCATCGCCTAGCGGCGGTTTAGCAAGACTGTGCGCACTGGAGGTTTCAATGATCCTTAGCCAACTGCGCGTCCAAAATTACCGCGCACTTCGCGATGTCTCGATTCCGCT
>DASTML010000078.1:0-7624 GCA_035714175.1 Bryobacteraceae bacterium
TGCGGCGACTGATGAAGACGATCACGATGTCGCGCACCTACCAGATGGCTCATCATCCGAACGCTTCCAATAAATCGGACGTAACCAATTACTCGCATACGCTGTCGCGGGCGATTGACGCCGAGGTGTTGCTGGACGCGGTGGTGGCGGTGACAGGCGTGGCGGAAACCTTTTCGACGGCTGTGAACGAAGGCGGCGCGGTGGGCCAGGCTCCAGCGAACACGCGAGCGATCAACCTGAAGGATCCGGACATGTATTTCTCGCGGTTCCTGGAATTGTACGGCCGTCCCAGCCGGGGCGCGATTCCGGAACGAAGCGGGCGGCCCAATCTGGGGCAGGCGCTGCATATGCTGGCCGGGGCAACCTATGTGGACCGGTTGTCAGCGCCGAAGAGCCGGTTGCGCGGATTGTTGGACCGGGGCGCCACGGATGCCGAGATCGTAGAAGAGTTTTATCTGGCGGCGTTGGCGCGCGTGCCGGAGAAGGAAGAAGTGGCCGACTTGACCGGCCTGATCGGGAAACGGGGCGACCGCGAAGCGGCGCTGCGCGAGTTTGTGTGGGCGATGATTAGTTCACGAGAGTTTGCGGAGAACCACTGATGGGACATTATTCACGGCGGGATTTCATGCGGGCGGGTTCGCTCGGGTTCCTGAATATCGGTTTGCCCCAGTTGTTGGCGGCGGGCCCGGCGGCTTCGACGGCTAAGGTGAAGTCGGTGATCTTGTTCTGGCTGGAGGGAGGCCCCAGCCATATCGATACCTGGGACCCAAAGACGAATAGTAACTTCAAGCCCATTGCGACGAATGTTCCGGGGATACAGATTTCGGAACTGCTGCCGAAGATGGCCAAGAAGATGGACAAGTTCGCGTTGATCCGCTCCATGCACACGCGCGGCAATGATCATCCGCAGGCGACGCACTACGTGATCACCGGGCATGAGATCAACCCGGCCATGCAGTTCCCTAGCATTGGCGCGATGCTGACCAAGGAACTGGGGCCGCGGAACGCCGTGCCCGCCCATGTATTGGTGCCGAAGTGGAACAGCGGACGGCAGTACGAAGACTACTTCCGGGCGGCATTTTTGGGCGGAGACTACGACCCGATGTGCATTCCGGACCCAAGTAAGCCGGACTTTCAGGTGACGGACCTGAGCCTGCCGAAGACGGTGTCGCAGGCCTCGGTCGATAGCCGGAGCGCGTTTTTGCGGGCTGTTGATAAGAAGTACCGGGCCATGAATGAAACGGCCGAGCACACGGACATGGATGCGTTTTCCGCGCAGGCAATGAAGATGATTCTGACGCCGGCGGTGCGGGATGCGTTCGACCTATCGAAGGAGTCCGAGAAGACCAAGGAGCGGTACGGCAAGGATTCCATCGGTCAGTCGTGTCTACTGGCGCGGCGGCTGGTGGAGGCGGGCAGCCGGTTTGTGACGGCGGCGGGGTATCACGGGACGTCGTGGGACACTCATTCGGACAACGATAAGAGCCATCGGGACCGGTTGTGCCCACCGTTAGACCGGACGCTGGTGACACTGGTGGAAGATTTGGAAGAGCGGGGGTTGTTGGATTCGACACTGGTGATTGCGATGGGCGAGTTTGGACGGACTCCGGTTATCAACCCGGCGCTGGGGCGGGACCATTGGCCGAACTGCTGGTCGCTGGCAGTGGCCGGAGGCGGGATCAAGACGGGACAGGCGATTGGAACCAGCGACGAACGCGGGGCAAATGTTACGAGCCGCGTGGTGTCGATGGGGGATTTGTACGCGACTGTTTATAAGCTGATGGGCGTCGATTGGACGAAGGAGATCATGAGTCCGATTGGACGGCCGATCAAGATTGCGAACTCGCTGGAGGACAAGACGGGCGAGCCGATTGCGGAGTTGTTGGGGTAGAGTCGCGCTCCGCTAACCGGAGGTTGTTTCTGCCCACGCAGTTCCCTTGCTTTGTAGCCACTTGACCCTACCGGATGTAGATCGCCAGGTTGCCCTGTGTGGGTTCGTAGTTGGGCGATATGCCTAGAACGAGTTTCAGAAAGGTGGCTCGGGGCTGCGTAAGCGGCACGGCTGAAGGTGGCATGCGGACATTCACCTGCTGAACGCCGGGCAAGCCTGGAGCCTCGCCAGCGTACAAAATCTCTAATCCTTGCCCGGAAGGACCGCCGTAAGCCTTGATGGGGTTCGTGAGACGGCCATTGGCATTCAATGTTCCCAGGCCTGTGGCGAAGAGTTGCACGATGCTTCCACCCGGCGCTGGGTTCGTGGCGCTGTTGACCGTGCCATCTTGATTGACGGCCGCGGCGACAGAGCCCGTAGCAAAGAGCGCGGGTACCGTTGGAGCTATCTCCGCTTCCCAAGGGCCAAGACGGCCGGAGGCCAACTGCACCGCGATAGACGCCGTGCCGGTTGCCGTTTCATTCGGAATACGGACATTGAGTTGAGTGGCTCCGGCATAGAGAACTGGCAGGGGCTGCCCATTCAATAGGACCTTGGTATCGGCGGTAAAGCCAAAGCCAAAGACGCTTATCAGTTCGTTGGGCGAAAGCGCAATGGACGCTCCACCAAACCGCCTTCCCATCGCATAACTGGCCGCGTTGGTGATGGCGCTGACATAGGGTCTGGCGGCTGTGTTGAAGCTAAAGCTGGCGAGGTAGGCGGCTCCCAATCGCGGCGCCTCCGCCGAGACTGCAAACAGATTGGACGGCAACTGTTGCGCCAGCGTGACAAGGTGGAGCACTCCGTCTTCGCTGGCGGCCAGGGAGGCCGGAGCAAGGGACCGGACGTAGGCTTCGCGGACGGGTTGCAAGGTTTCCGAGTTCAACTCGTAGACGCCGGTATTCCAGAGGCTGATATAGGTGCGGTTGCCGGGACCGATGACGGCGTCGATGACATAGTCGACGGAGGGTGTGTAGAACTGGGTGCGGACGAGAGCGCGACCGGCCGGGTCGAGGCGGGCGAGGAAGGCATCACCGGTTAAGCCGGGCATGACTAGCGGATCGGATTCGGTGCGGCCCGCCGCCAGAGCATTGCCGAGGGGATCGACGGCGAGAGCGTTAATACGATCTCCGAGAGGGCCGCCGAGGTAGCTTCCATAGAGGAGGCGGGCGCCGGAGGGATCGAGCCGGACGACGTAGCCGTCGCCGAACTTTAGAGGGCCGAGCGTGACTACCCCGCCGAGTTGAGTTTGGGCCGCGCCGGGGGTGACGGGAAAGTCGGGCGACATGGTTTCGCCGGCGATGTAGATAGAACCATCTGGGCCCGCGGCGACGGCATTGGCCGTTTCTTCCAGAACGCCGCCGAGGAAGGTGGCGAAGATCTGGTCGCCGGCCGGCGAATACTTGGCGGCGAAGGCGTCTGTACAGGCGATTGACTCGCCGACGCGGGAAAGGCATTGCGTGCCGCGCGTGAATAGCTGGTAGGCGCCGGGGGAGGCGGTGAAGCGTTCGTTGGGAGCTCCGGCGAGATAGACGTTGCCAACGGCGTCGGAGGCCATGGCCGCGGGCTGACCGTGGAGGCGGCGGGTCCAGATGAGATCTTTGTTGGCGGTATAACGGGAGAGGAAGCCGCCCTCATTGTCATAGCCCGTGATGTAGACGGAATCCTGCGGACCGGGGGCCACGGCGGTTATCGCCTGGCCACGGAGGCTGAATTCCCACACGACTGTGTCATCCGGCCCCAGCTTTCGCAGCCAGCCGATCTGAATCCGCGTATTGGTTTCCAGGGAAGCGATGTCGAAATCGGTGTGCACCAGATAGCGGACACCGCCGGAGGTGAGGGCCATACGCGGCTGAGTGACCTGCGCGCGGGGGTTTCCGATGAATCGGGACTGCAGCAGATCAGCCTGGGGCAACCCGGCGAGAAGGGCCAGTGCGAGAAACATGGCTGTTGCGTGGCAATTTTGCAACCATCTCTGACGGAAATGACGAGCGTTTCGCGCGTAATCAATTGATACCTGAGAAGGATCAACAAGGATGTCGTTTTTTCCTCGTGGGCAAGGCCCGTGGTTACTGTGGACCCCGGTGACGGCGATCACCGTGGCGGCGGGGGTGGAACCCTACGTAGCAGAAGACATGATGCGGTGGCTGCTGGCCGCCGTTTTCCTCGTATCGGCGCTGCCGGCATTCGGCATGTCGATCCATGCGCGGCGGCAACCGAGACGCCGGGAGCTGGAAGTGCGGACAGGGCGTGAACTGTACCGGCGGCCGGTGCATTCCGCGCTTTGGCTGCGGGCCGAAGCCTGGGGCGCGGCCTACCTGGCGTTGGCCGTTTGGATAACGGCCCGGGCGTACTAGTACGGAGGCGTCGCGATGGTGGACCTGGGTTGGCAGCCGGTGGTGCGGGAGACCTATCTGGAATTCGATGGGCCGGACCCGTGGCAGAACGGGAAACCCACCCGATGGAGGGTATTCGGATGCCAGATGCAGACGACGACGGTACATCCGCCGTATCCTCCGGGCAAAAATCCGCTTCATGCTGTTTTCGTGGGCATAGACTCGCCTACGCACGGGCGCTACCGTGTGTTGCCGCTGGCGCTGCAGGACCTTTGGAAGGAGGGGGCGCTGCGCGGACCCGAACTGCCGGAGCTGTTGTTCGGATGGGAAGAGCGGCTATGGTTGATCGATTATCCGCCGCCGAATACGGACTTGGTAATGCGTCTTTGGGCGGTGTGGTTTGGCCTGTGGGCGGTGGCCGGAGCGCTCGCCTTCGCGTGGCTACGGAGCGGCGGCGGGCAAAAAGCGGTTTTCGTCTCCAAGGGTGTGCTGGCCGGAATTGGTTGGGGTGTGGGCGGGGTCGCCGTGATTGCCGTTGCCTCGCTGGTCGCATTTTTCGGGTTGCGGGCGCGGCGGACGAGATTGAAAGAGGAGTTTCGCAGGCTGGCTGTGAGAAACTGACAGTCTGGTATGGCCTCACTGATTGAAGCAATTGACGTAAAACGCCGCACTCTATTTGAACTGGACGATACACCGTATGTATGCCTGGAGGCCGAGATCAGCTCGCCGACAGCGCGCGGCGGCCAGACGCTGGTGCGGCTGAAGATGCGGAACCTGCTGACGAGGGCCGTATTTGACCGGACGTTCAAGGCCGGGGAGAAGTTCAAGGACCCGGATCTGGTGATGGTTTCGGCGTCGTATTTGTACTCGGATGGCGATGGGTCGCACTTCATGGACCAGGAATCGTTTGAGACATTGACGCTGGCCGAAGACGTGATCGGCAATGCGTTGGACTATCTGGTGGAAGGCGCCCTGGTCGAGATGCAGAAGTTCAACGGGAATCCGATTGGGCTGGAGTTGCCGATTCAGGTGGAGTTGACGGTGACGGAAGCGGAGCCCGCGGTGAAGGGCGATACGTCCAGCGGCGGCGCGACGAAAGCGGCCAAGGTGGAGACGGGGCTGGAGATTCGCGTGCCGCTGTTTATCAAAGTGGGCGAGAAGGTGAAGATCGCTACGGAAGATGGGTCGTTCGCGGGACGGGCTTAACGGACACGGTGCTTCCGCTGACGATGAGCAGGCATTCTTCCGTGCCTTCGACGCCGGCGGATGTTCCATTGGCCCAAAAATGGCTTTTCCCGGCGGAGACTTCGCCGCCGGTGACGCCGCTGTAATTGGCGAGGAGCACGGCGATGCCGTGCTGTTGCGCGTAGGTTTCCAGAAGTTTTGACTTGCGCGCATAGCCCGCGTCGTCGATCATCGCGCCGACTGCGTAAAGACGCGCTCCGGCTTGGGCGGCGGCGGCGGCATGTTCGGGGAATGTTGCGTCGGCACAGATGGCTAGCGCGATTTGTACGCCTTTGATGTGCAGCGGCGGGCCTCCGGGGCCTGGGGTGAAGACGTGGCGCTCGCTGCTGTGGACGTGGACCTTGGCGTAGGTGGTAATTTCGCCGGAGGGGTGGCAGATGAACGCGCCGATGTAGAGCTCGCCGTTGGGGCCGGGCAGCGGGCCGCCAGCGACGATGGTGCATGCGGATTCCCGGGCGCACTGGCGGAGCGGTTCCAGTGCCGGGTGGGCGGTGGTGATGGGGTTGGCGGAGGCGAGGTCCAGCTCGTAGCCGGTGAGGGAGAGCTCGGGGAAGATGAGCAAGTCCGCGCCCTCGGCGAGCCGGGCGACGGCGAGATGGTGGGCGGCGTTGGCTGCGATGTCGCCGGGGATGGAGGCCGTTTGCGCGGCGGCGATGGTGAGGTTCATGGTCAGCGGAGAAGGCCGGGTTGGGGGACGGCAACGTCCATGCGGAGTTCTTTGAGGCGGCGCGTGCGCATGTCGCCGAGCCATCGCCAGCGGTACGGTTTGGCGAGATCGAGGGTGGCGGAGGCGGCGGTACCTTGGTCGCGGGCCTGGGAGAGGCGCTCGCCGAAGGGATCCATGACGTAGGTGGGATGGTCGTAGCCGCTGGCGATGAGGAAGACGCCATTTTCGATGGCACGCGCCTTGGCGAGGGACTCATCGCCGCCCCAGATAGGCATGAGGATCATGTCGGCCCCTTGATTGGCGAGGGCGCGGGCGGGTTCGGCGAAGAAGACGTCGTAGCAGATCATGAGTCCGACTTTGCCGAAGTCCGTTTGGAAGACAGGGAAGTGAGAGCCAGGGGTGAGGCCGCGCTCCACCTCTTCGCGGGGCAGGTAAACTTTGCGATACTTGCCGGCGACTTCGCCCTTGCGGTCGATTAAGACAGCGGTGTTGTAGACGGCGGGACCTTCGCGTTCATAGATGCCGGCGACAATGTAGGCATTGCGGCTTTTGGCGATTTCGCCGAGGGTTTTGGTGGTGGGGCCGGGGATGGATTCGGCGACCTCCGTATAGCTTTTTGTGGTGCCGACGACGGTGATGCCTTCGGGGAGGACGATGAGGTCGGCGCCGCCGGATACGGATTTTCCGATGGCCTGGACGAATTGGGCGACGCTTTCCTCGCGACCGGCGCTGTTGCGGGGGCGGAGGTTGACGGAGGCGACATTGACTTTCCGGGCGGCGGGAGCGGGCGTGCGTTCGAAGGAGACTTCGTCCCACCAGACGGTGCCCTGCGGCGCATTGGCGAGATAGAGTTCCACGTAGACGGAAGCGGCGTTGGGAGGGGCTTGCGCGGCGCCGGTGAGCTCAGTCCAGGAGTCCGCGCGGCGGGTCCAGGAGATGTAGTCGGGGTCTCCGGCGCGTGTGCCGGCGGCGGTTTGCCAATCGAGACGGGCGACGACCTGCCAGTTTTCGGCGGCGACGGCCTCGGCCTTGTAGAATCCCCGGAAGCGGAACCATTCGCCGGGTTGGACGCCGTCGACCTGCTTGCGCCAGCCGCCGTAGGCAGCGGCGTTGGAGGCTCCGTTGATGGCGAGGGAACCGGGGCTGTTGGCGGAACGGACTACTTTGGCGTCGACGAACGTGCGGGGGGCGGATTCGGGGCGCTGGCTCCAGGGGGTCCAGCCGGTGGAGGGGAGACGTTCGGCGAAAGCGGTGAGGGAGAAGAAGGTGAGCAGGAAGAACCGCATGCCATCAACGTAGCAGATAAAAACGGGGCGGCTGGTAGGCCGCCCCGTTGGTTGGTTGCTGTTGGTTTCCGTTAGAAGGCGTAGCGGAGCGCGAATTGGATTTCGCGCGCGGGCTGCGTGGACGTGATGGAGCCGAAGTTACCCGCGGAGCGATTGCCGT
>DASTML010000079.1:0-22333 GCA_035714175.1 Bryobacteraceae bacterium
CGCGAAGCTTTTCATTGATCTGCAGGATCAGTCCACTGCGCGAAATGGACTTAAATCCAGATGCTTCCACGCTTACGGCATACTCGCCGATGTCCAACAACGGAAAACTATAGTCACCGGTCGACGAGGACACATCCTCACGTTTCACTTGCGTGCGGATGTTGGTTGCGGTTACTTTGGCGCCGGCCACGGCCGCGCCAGAGGGATCTGTAATCGTCCCCAGGATGGTCGTCGACGTGGTTTGGGAAAACCCAGTCGCGACAAAAGCGAGGGTAAAAGCTGCCCCCAGGTAAAGCTTCTGCATCAAATGCCTCCCGAGCTAAATTGACCTCATATGAAGCGCGCACGGCTCTTTTCCTTATCGGTTACGGAGCCGTTTCAATGAGGTGTGTGTTGGTTCAATGATAACTGGAAGAGCTGAGAAATGGTGGCGAGGGCGGCGGCGCCCGCCGTTTCCGCGCGGAGAATATTGGGTCCAAGGCTGCGCGGCGACCACTGCGCTGCCAGAATAGCCTGCCTTTCGCGGTCTGCCCAGCCGCCTTCCGGACCCAATAAAAGCGCAACGCTGTCCTCTCGCGAGAGGGATAAGCCGGCAAGCGGAGGCCCCTGGCGCATTTCATCCAGAAAAATCCGGTGGTTGCAGGCCGGATCGACCGCGTCATCAAATTTTACAGGATCGGCAAGGAGCGGCAGCGTCATTCGGCGGCATTGCTGACTGGCTTCGAGCAAAATTCGCTCCCAACGCTCCTTGCGCTTCGGGGCGGCCTGGTCCAGGCCCCGCTCGGTTCGTTCGGCAATGACGGGGACAATCCGCGCCACGTTGAGTTCCGACGCTTTTTCGAGCAGCCATTCCCAATGATCGAACTTGAACAGACTGGCGTACAGGGTGACGGCGGGAATGGGCGCGAGCGCGGGGAGGCGTTCGATGATCTGAAATACGACGCAACTCTTGCGCGCCGTCGTGACGGCGCCCAGATAGAGGCTCCGGTTGTCGGAGAGCTCGAACTGCTGGCCTTCTTCGACCCGAAGGACGCGCACGAGGTGCTGAGCGGCTTCGCCGGTCAATTCGGCCTGGTCTCGCCGTACCTCCGGAACATAGAATAATCGCCGTGCCATGTAGAATGTGAGTTTACGATGATTGCCCATTTACGCGGCAGCGTGCTTGAAAAACATCCCAATCAGGTGATTGTGGAGGCGGGCGGCGTCGGCTACGAAGTCCACATTCCAGTTTCTACGTTTACCCGGCTTCCGGATGTGGGCGCCGAGGCCAAGTTGCGTATCCATATGCACGTACGGGAGGACGCAATGGTCCTCTATGGATTCCATTCGCCGGAGGAGAAGCTTTTGTTCGAAAAGCTGATCACGGTGAGCGGAATTGGCCCGAAGGTGGCGTTGACAGCGTTGTCCGGCATCGCTCTGGTTGAGTTGGTACAGGCGATACGGACGGGCGACGTGGTGCAGTTGACGCGGATCCCGGGGGTCGGAAAGAAGACTGCGGAACGGATGGTGGTGGAACTGCGCGACAAGGTGGATATCGCGGTGGCGGGCGTTTCGGTGGCGGTGGTTTCTCAGGAGAAGGGTGGTCTGCTGACCGAACTGGACCTGGATTTGATCAGCGCGCTGACGAACCTCGGATCGCAGCGTCCGGCGGCGGAAGCGGCGGTCCGCAAGGCCCGTGCCACGCTGCCCGAGGGTGATTTTGAGGCCTTGTTTCGCAAGGCCATGGAGTTGGTCCGCTAATGAAAGACCGGCAACTCATCTCCGGGGCCGCGACCGAGGGCGACCGCCAGTTTGAGGCGGCTCTGCGGCCGGGGCGGCTGGCCGATTTCACCGGGCAGTCGCGGTTGAAAGAGAACCTGTCCATTGCCATAGAAGCGGCGCGGCAGCGCGGAGAGGCTCTGGACCACGTCCTCCTTTACGGACCGCCGGGGCTGGGCAAGACGACGCTCGCCAACATCATCGCGGGCGAACTGGACGTTGCCTTTGATCAGACGGCCGCGCCGATACTGCAGAAGAAGCTCGACCTGACGGGCGTGCTTACCAACCTGCGGGACAAACAGGTTTTTTTTATTGACGAGATTCACCGGCTGTTGCCGGATGTGGAAGAGATCCTGTATTCGGCCCTGGAGGATTTCCGCGTCGACATCATGATCGGGACCGGAGCGGGCGCCCGTACCCACTCCATGAACATCAATCGGTTCACAGCCATTGGCGCCACTACGCGGCAAGGGTTGATCAGCGCGCCGCTGCGGGGCCGGTTCGGGCTAGTGCTGCGGCTTAATCCCTACGATATCAGCGATTTGACTTCAATCGTGCTGCGGAGCGCGGGCCTGATTCAAGTGAAAGTGGACGAGCCCGGCGCGGCGGAAATCGCCAGGCGCGCGCGCGGGACGCCGCGCATCGCCAACCGCTTGCTGCGGCGGGTGCGGGACTACGCCCAGGTGCGCGCGAACGGCGACATTACGCACGGCATCGCAATGACGGCCCTGGACATGCTGGAAGTCGACCGCTACGGACTGGACGAGATTGACCAGAAAATCATGATGACGGTTCTGGAGAAGTATGCGGGCGGTCCGGTGGGCATTAAAACCATCGCGGCGTCGATTGACGAAGAAGAAGCCACGATCGAAGATGTCTACGAGCCATACCTGATGCAGCTTGGCTTTTTGGACCGGACGCCGCGCGGGCGGGTCGCCACGCGGCGTGCTTTTGAGTACTTTAAGATCCCGCCCCCGGTGACGGCGCAGCAAAATCTATTCGGTTGATACTACGGCGGCCCGGAAGGGATAAAATAAAAGCGTCCTGCCGCGCGTATACCTCAGTCTCGGCTCAAACCTCGGTGACCGGGAGGCCATGCTTAATGAAGCGTTGCTGCGCCTGGAGGCGGAGGGCGTGCATGTTGTCCGGCGGAGCCGTATGGTTCCGACTGCGCCCCAATATGTAGTCGATCAGCCGGAGTTTCTGAACATCGCGGTGGAAGTGGAGACGGAACATTTCGTCACCGAACTGCTGCGCCGGACACAGGCTGTTGAGAAAGCGATGGGGCGCGTCAAATTGCGGGACAAGGGGCCCCGGAATATCGACATCGATATTCTATTGTTCGACGAGTTGACGCTCCGCTCACCGAAGCTGAACATACCGCATCTGCATATGTATGAACGGCCCTTTGTGCTAATACCGCTCGCCGAAATTGCTCCTCATCTCGTCCCCGCGGGCTTAAAATAGAAGTAGTGCAACGCACGATACTCACCTGTCTCATCGCTGCCGTCTCGGCTGCGGCGCAAGGCCCGGATTTCGTTAAAGACGTCGAGCCGATCTTCGCGGCTAAATGCTACGGATGCCATGGGCCCTCGAAGCAGAACTCCGGCCTGCGCCTCGACGATCGTGCCGCGGCCATGGCCGGCGGCTACGGCGGTAAAGTGATTATTCCCGGCGATCCGGGTTCGAGCCTTCTCGTGCAACGTATCACGGGCGCAAATGGTTTGCGGCCTATGCCGATGGGGTCCAAAGGCCTGCCAGCGGAACAGGTGTCGGTTATTCGTTCCTGGATCGAAAAGGGCGCAGCCTATCCCGCGCGGGAGACGGCCAAGGCTTCCGCTCCGCAATCCCGGCACTGGGCGTTCCAGCCGATCCGGAAACCGGATGTCCCTGCGGGCGCGTCGAATGCGATTGACGGCTTTGTCCGGGCGCAGTTGGCGAAGCAGTCGATGACGCCGAGCGCTGAAGCTCCCAAGGCAACCCTGCTGCGCCGTGCTGCGCTGGACCTCACCGGCGTGCCGCCCACTCCCGCCGAACTGCAGGCGTTTTTGCATGACAATTCCGCCAACGCTTACGAAAAGCAGGTAGAGCGACTGCTAGCTTCTCCTCAGTTCGGCGAGCAGTGGGCGCGTCATTGGCTGGATCAGGCCCGGTATGCCGATTCCGACGGGTACGAAAAGGACTGGGCGCGGCCGTGGTCCTGGCGCTGGAGAAACTGGGTGATCGACGCGATCAATCACGACATGCCGTTTGACCAGTTCACTCGCGAACAGATTGCCGGCGACCTGATTCCCAACGCGACCGTGGAACAGCGTGTGGCCACCGGATTTCACCGCAATACGCTCACCAACCGGGAGGGCGGCATTGACAACAATCAATTCCGTTTTGAGAATGTGGCCGACCGCTCCTCTACGGTTGGCGCTGTGTGGCTGGGCCTGACGGTGGGATGTGCACAGTGCCACGATCACAAGTACGACCCCATTAAGCAGAAGGATTTTTACCAGCTCTATGCGTTCTTCGACAACGCTGACGAAGAAGATATCGACGCTCCGCTCGCCGGGGAGTTGGGTCTTTGGATGCGGCAGGCCGATCAGTTCGAAGCCAAACGGGAAGAGTTGATTGCGTCCTACAAAGTGCGTGAGAAGCAGCCGGCGTGGGAGGTCGACATGCTCGACGCGTTTAAAAACCCCGGCCGTCGCACAGATTGGGACCTCGCCTGGGATTGTCTGCTGAAATTGACCGAGGGCGGCGATGGCGAGCGGATTATCAAGAAACCGGCCGCTCAACGCACGGCGCGGGAAAAGCGGATTCTGGAGACGCACTTTATCCGCAATTACCACTTCGCTATCGGCTCCAAGGCTTACAAAGAAATTAAGTTTGATGAGCTGGATAAGAAGCTGGGGGCGTTGGAACAAGCCTATCCGCAGTTGACGCAGGCCTATACGTTGCTGGAGAATCCGGTGGCCCGGCAATCCTTTTTACGAGTGCGCGGCGACTTCAAGCAGATGGGCATCCCGGTGGAACCCGACGCGCCAGGTTTCTTGCCCGCTTTGCAGAAATCCGGGGCTCGGGCAACGCGTCTGGACTTGGCCAATTGGCTGAATGCGCCGGAGAATCCGCTGACGGCGCGCGTAACGGTCAACCGCATTTGGCAGGAACTCTTCGGCCAGGGACTTGTCAAGACGTCGGAAGACTTCGGGGTCATGGGAGCGCGTCCGTCGCACCCCGAACTGCTCGACTATCTGGCGTCGCAATTCCGTGACAATGGATGGAGCCGTAAACAGATTATCCGGCAGATCGTCACCTCGGCCACGTACAAGCAATCTTCAGCCTCCCGGCCCGAACTGGCCGAAAAGGATCCGGACAACAAATGGCTGGCTCGGCAGACGCGGGTACGATTGAACGCGGAAACCATTCGTGACGCCGCTCTGGCTTCGGCCGGATTGCTCGACGTAAGCAAGATCGGGGGGCCTAGTATTCGTCCGCCGCAACCGGAGGGCGTAACATCGATAGGCTATGGGCGTGGAACGAAGTGGGAGGTGTCTCCCGGCACGGATCGCTATCGCCGTGGGATCTATATTCATTTCCAGCGTACGACGCCCTATCCTCTGCTCATGAATTTTGACGGGCCGCGCTCGACTGCCGCCGCCTGCCGGCGTTTACGGTCCAATACGTCCCTGCAGGCGCTGAACCTTCTCAACGACCCAGTCTTTTTGGAGGCGGCCGAGGCCATGGCGCTGCGCATTTTGCGCGAAGGCCCGGCTTCGAATAAGGACCGGATCGCGCTGGCGGTGCAATTGGCGTTGAGCCGTGAGGCCAGCAACGCTGAAGCGGAGCGATTGTCGCGGTATCTGGATCAGCAACGTACACTGTTTGCCGCCGAAAAGACGCTGCCCGTGCCGGCTGTCCCCGGCGTGGATCGCGCCGAGCATGCCGCCTGGACCGGTTTGGCCAGCGTGATCCTGAATCTTGATGAATTCGTCAACCGGGAGTAGACAGCATGAACTTCTCCGCCATTCAAAATCGACGCGCCTTTTTTCAGCGAATCACAGGCGGTCTTGGCACGATTGCCCTAGGCGATCTCATGGCCCGCAACGGTTACGGCGCCACAGCGGCCCAGAACCCGCTCGCTCCCCGCAAGCCGCACTTTGCACCCAAGGCCAAGCGCGTCATCTTCCTTTTCCAGGAAGGCGCTCCGAGCCAGATGGACCTCTTTGACCCCAAGCCCCTCTTGCAGCAGTGGCATGGCAAGTCATTGCCGCCCTCGCTGACTAAGGACATGAAGCTGGCCTTTATCAAGCCGACGGCCGCTGTCCTGGGCAGCCCCCGCACATTTCAGAAATATGGTCAGGCGGGGGTGGAATTGAGCGATTTGCTGCCGCATACGGCATCCATCGCCGATGATATTTGTCTGGTGCGCTCCATGCAGAGCGACCAGTTCAACCATCATCCCGGACAACTGCAGCTCTTCACGGGTCATAATCAGGTGGGCCGCCCCAGCATGGGGAGTTGGGCCTTATACGGTCTCGGTAGTGAAAGCGAGAATCTGCCGGGATTTGTGGTGCTGAGCAGCGGCGCCGGTACATCCGGCGGTACCGACAATTTTTCCTCCGGCTTTCTGCCGTCCACGTATTCCGGCACGCAGTTTCGGAATGCGGGTGATCCGATTCTGTACCTCTCCAACCCGACTGGCATTAGCGATAACACGCAGCGTGCCCGCTTGGATGCGATTCGAGACATGAATTCGCTCCATCAGTCTAAGACGGGCGACGAAGAGATCAACGCGCGGATCCATTCCTATGAGCTGGCATACCGGATGCAATCCAGCGCGCCGGAACTGCTGGATTTTTCGAAAGAAACGCAGGCGACGCTGGACATGTATGGGATTGGCAAGGAGCCGAATGCCTATGCTACGAATTGCCTGCTGGCGCGCCGCATGATTGAGCGCGGGGTCCGGTTTGTCATGTTGATGCATGCGTCCTGGGATCACCACTCAGCTATTAATGCGAACCTTCCGAAACAGACCAAGACCACGGATCAACCGTCAGCTGCGCTGATTAAAGACTTGAAGCAGCGAGGCTTGTTGGAAGATACGCTGGTGGTGTGGGCGGGCGAGTTTGGCCGCACGCCAATGTCGGAGATCCGCCGTCCCGAAGATGCCGGCAATGCGGGACGGGATCACAACCCGAACGGATATTCGATCTGGCTATCCGGCGGAGGCATCAAACCGGGCCAAATGATTGGCAAAACCGATGATTTCAGCCTGAATATTCTGGAAGACAAGGTGCATATTAATGATCTGCAGGCGACGATCTTGCATCTCTTGGGCTTTGATCATACCCGGCTGACTTACCGTTTTATGGGCCGGGAGTTCCGTCTGACCGATGTTCATGGCGAAGTGGTGCAAAAACTTCTCGCTTAAAAAAATGAACACTCTGTAAAAAAATTGTTTGCCTTCCGCCGAACCTTCTGAGAGAATACTCCGAGCAAGAAGCCATCCGTATACATCCATGTGACCGAAGGGTTTAGCTCTTACGGGATCATGAGCCGGTTGGTGTTTAGCATTAGGAGATCGGTAGTGAGAGAAAAAGGTGTCGTTAAATGGTTCAACGCTGCAAAGGGCTACGGCTTTATCCAGCGTGCCAGCGGTGAGGACGTCTTCGTCCATTTTTCCGCCATTCAAATGAATGGTTACAAGACCCTCGATGAGGGAACGGAGGTGGAATTCGAGGTCAAGACGGGTCCCAAGGGCCTGCAGGCCGAAAACGTCGGCCGTCCCTGACACCGGACACAAGTTTAGAATGTGCTGAGGCCGCCCCCTGTCGGGCGGCCTTCGTGTTTCAATAACCCCATGCGTCTTTTATTCCTCGTCTTTCTTGCTCTGCCTGCCTTTACGCAACCGGTGGTGCTCGTCAACGGTTATCAACTGCCGCCTTGCGATACGGTGACCGCGGAAAGTACGTTCGGACAACTGCCGCAGCGTCTTCGCGATCTCGGCCGGGAAGTCATATTCTTCAACAACTGTTCCGTGGCTCCGGCCGTTGGTGCAACAAGGCCGTCGCTGGAGGCGCTTGGGACGGCGCTGGGACAACGCATTGCGCAGATCAATGCGCCGCAGGTCGATGTGGTGGTTCACTCGATGGGCGGTCTGATCCTCCGTGCTTACTTGTCCGGCAAACAGAGCGCGGCCGGATCGTTCGCTCCTCCCGCCATCCACAAGGTGCGCAAGGCCGTTTTCCTGGGAACGCCGCACTTTGGGCCTGGCCTGGCGCAGGTGCTGTTGAATATTGGCGGATCCGACCCGCAGGTGCGACAGATTGTGCCGGGAACGCAGTTTATTGCTGACTTGGCGACGTGGAATCAGGGCGTCGATGACCTTCGCGGTATTGATGCCGTCGCGGTCGCCGGCAACGTGACCAGCGGTGGAGACGGCTTGGTTCCCGTACCCTCCGCCTCGCTTTCCTTTGCGGCCGATGCCGAACGAACTCGTGTAGTTCCTTATTGCCACACCGATGTCGGAGCTCTGGCATTGGTGGCTGCGGCATGCAGCCGTCCGCCGTATCTGGCCAACGTTAATTCCGACGACCATCTGAGCTGGCGAATTATCCGGAGTTTCTTCAGCGGCACAGACGAATGGCGTTCGCTGGGAACGGCCGTATCCGTAGACGCGACGGGTTCTACACGGGGCGGTCTGCTGGTGGTTCCCAAGGATAAGGACGACAATGTTCTGGCCGGCGTGACCGTAGTCGCGGCTGGTTCCACGCAACTGCAAAAAGTTGCCGACTACTACTATGCGGAACAGATCGCGACCGGCTCCCAGAACGTTACCGTGACGGCGGCGGGCGGCAACTTGAACTCGCCGCAATCGGTTACGGGCGGTCTGTATTCCGTCGCCGTCGTGAAAACCGGGCCTTACGCCGCCGCTGTTTTGCCGGCCGCCGGCCGTGTGGCGACCCGTACCTTGGCCCCTGGCATGTTCATCAGTCTCTATGGCGCGACACTGGCCACAGACAGCGCGGCAGCGCAGGCCCTACCGTTGCCTGTCACTTTAGCCGGCGCCCAGGTGATGGCGGGAGCCAATCCGCTGGGCCTCCAGTTTGCCGGACCGACGCAGATCAACGCCCTACTTCCGGAGGACGCCAGCGGCCTTATCACCTTGACCGTTAAGGCGCCGGGCGGTATGCACAAGATCAACATCCTGGTGGAGGCTGCCGTCCCCGCCATATTTACGCAGACAGGTACGGGAAGCGGCACGGCTTCGGCGCTCAATGCGATTACCGGTGTAGTGGTCACCACGCAAGCTAAAGTGCGCGCGGGGGACGTCGTCAGTCTATTTCTGACGGGACTGGGCGCAACAGAAACTAAAGATGGATTGCAATGGGCTAAATTGACGCCGAAAGTATTTGCCGGAGGTCTGGAGGCCAAGGTAACCTATGCAGGCCGCGCTCCTGGCTATGCGGGCCTGGACCAGATTAACTTCGTGGTCCCGGACGGCGTAGCGTCTGGCGATACCACTCCGCTTCGTGTGGAATCCAATGGGCGAGTGTCGAATAGCGTAGTTCTGCCCACTCTGTAGCTCAATGGTAAGTCAGGCAGGCCGGAATGCTATCTTCCAGGCCTGCCGACATGGACCCGGTCAATTGCGTATCGCTTCTAACATCGGCCGCGTTTCCACGGGTAGATCAAAAGGGGCTACAGCCTCCCGCACCAAGGCCAGGCGAGTTTCAAATGCCGGAAACTCTACTACGCTCACCAATCCGGCATGGCATAACTCAGGATTGACCGGAAATGGCAAATCCGCCAATGTTTCCAATAAATCTTCCAATTGTCGTGACTCAATGCGCAGCCGCACCAGCAGCAGGGCGCCCTCCTCGCGGGAGGCTAGGACCGTTGACATATCAATCTCTCCTTGAATGATTGCAAACCGGTTTCAGGGAGAAAATGAGGTAGGTCCTGAGTGGGCCCGATTCGCGTTTAGCACTTTTTACCGTGGTTGCAAGTAGCTTGGGATCAGCCGAAGCTGTCACCTAAATCACTCCACGTGCCCTCAGACTACCATTGCCCGCGCGCCGGCGCAAGTAAACAGATTGCCCGCCGGCGCGCGATAAAGACCTATAGCGCGGGTAACTGCGCACGAGAGTCGAAACGCGCTACACGTCGCAATAGATATTCCACTTCTTGTTTCGCCGTCGCGGTTAGCCCGGCGCCCGGTTTGCGCTGTGCGTCGGAGGCAATCATGCCGCGCCGCATCATGACGTACTTGCGGACCGCTAGGCCCACCCCCTGCTGCTGTTCATAGCGGACCAGCGGCAAGTGGGCGTCGAACAGGTCGTGCGCTTGGTCGCGTTGGCCGGCCTTCTGCAGACGAACCACATCGGCCAACATATCGGGAAAGGCATAGCCGGTCATGGCGCCATCGGCTCCGCGCTCCATCTCGAAGTCCAGGAACAGACCGCCGTTGCCGCAGAGAATGGAAATTTCACGCATCGATCCCTCCTTGCTGAAACGGCGCAACGTGGAGATCTTTTCCAGGCCGGGCCAGTCCTCGTGCTTCAACATGACGCAGGACGGATTTTCAGCGATGATCCGCTGGATCACGCCGGGCGTCATGACAACGGTTAGCGTGAGCGGATAATCCTGCAGGACCCACGGTACGTCAGGTCCAATGGCTTCCACCGCCTGCCGGAAATAGGTGACAATCTGGTCGTCGGTGCGCAGCGAGGGCGGCGGTGCGATCATCACGCCTGCCGCGCCCGCGTCCATGGCGGCACGCGTCAACGACGTCATGGCTGCAAACCCGGGCGACGATACGCCGACGATAACGGGCGTCTGCGGTGCGCGCTCGATGAAACGCGTTGCCACGGCGATGGCCTCGCTCTGTTCCAGTTTTGGCGCCTCGCCCATGATGCCCAGCACAGTAAGACCGGTCGCGCCGGCGTCGAGATAGAAGGCCGTCAGGCGGTCAATGGACTCGAAGTCGATGCGGCCGTCGGAATGGAACGGGGTAGGGGCGATGGGGTACAGGCCTTGCGCGGTGTGGTCGAGACGCATAGCTAATCATTATCTCCCCGTTTTGCTACGATAGCCGACGTTATGAACCGCCGCTATTTCTTCTTCGGCTCCCTGCTCGCCGGTGCTGTCCCTTCCGCTGGTTTCGGCAGCGTTCCCACTCTGCGCGCTCTGGGCTACAAACCGTTTTACGACAAGCTGAACGTAGCGGCTATTGGGTGCGGCGGGCAAGGCGGCATCATTCTCAATAATGCCGCGCAGACGGAAAATATCGTCGCGCTCTGCGACGTTGACGAACGGCGAGCGGCGGCCAACTTTCAGAAATTTGCCAAGGCGTCGAAGTACAAGGATTTTCGCGCCATGCTCGACAAGGAAGGAAAGAACATTGACGCCTGTACTATCGGCATCCCGGACCATATGCATGCCACCGTGGCGCTGCACGCTATGCAGCGCGGCAAACATGTCTATGTCGAAAAGCCGCTGACGCGAACCGTGTGGGAAGCGCGTCTGTTGCAGGATGCCGCGGTCAAATACAAAGTGGCAACGCAGATGGGGAACCAGGGATATTCCCATGAAGCCATTCGCGCGACGGCGGAAATTATTTGGTCCGGCGAGATTGGCGATGTTCGCGAAGTGCATGCAAGTTCCACGCCTGGCACGCATCCGACAGGCCAGCAGCAACCCCCTGCCGAAGCGTCCGTGCCGGCCCACGTGGACTGGGATCTCTGGCTTGGTTCCTCTAACATGCGAGCGTTCAGCCAGGACTACGTGCCTTACAACTGGCGCGGCTTTTTCGATTTTGGAACTGGGCAACTCGGCAACTGGGGGATCCATGCGCTGGGCCCGGTGAATCTCGCCCTGCAACTTGGCGCGCCCGTCAGCGTTGAGCTTCTCTCCCAGGAAAACCAGAGCAAATGGACCTTTCCTTCGCGCGCCGTCATTCGCTACGACTTCCCGCAGCGCGGCGGCCTGCCGCCCGTCTCCGTCTTTTGGCACGACTCGGCCACTCCCGACGATCCCAACGCCTATCGCGCGCCCGGCGCTGATGCCGAACTCCTCCTTCCCCGCAGCGGCAATCTGGGCGACAAGGGGCGCGGGGCGGCGCTGCGCCCAGCCGCATCTGCCCCCAAACGCGCGCCGGGTACACGCCGCGTGGGTGCGGGCGGGCCGGACGTGAAGGTGTATGGCTCACAGGAACCATTGCCGCCCCCCCAACCCGGAATTCTGACGGGAAACGGAGCCGTCTTTGTAGGGTCCAAAGGTCTACTTTCCACGGTGGAGCGCGGCGAAGGCGTCAAGCTGTTGCCCGAGAGCCGTTGGAGCAACTATACGCTCCCGCCTCCGTTGTTGACCCGTTCGCCTGGGCATATGTTGGATTGGATTCGCGCTTGCAAGGGAGGGGAAGCCTCCTGTTCGGACTTCCGGATTTCCGTGCCCTATACCGAGTGGGTATTGCTCGGCGTCATCGCTTTTCGTGTTCCGGGAAAGTTGCTGTGGGATAGCAAGGCTATGCGGTTTACAAATAGCGAAGCAGCCAATGCTTTGCTTCGCCCGGTCGTTCGCAAAGGTTGGGAATTAAAGTTGTAACGTGTAAGCAAGTTTTTCTGTCTAAGGTGCAATCTATGGCAAATTATCAGGTTGAAGATGTGGAGGGGATCGGCCCTGCTATTGGGCAGCGCTTGCGCGCCGCCGGCGTTGCGGACACCGATTCGCTATTAGCTGCAAGCAAAACACCGGCCGGGCGGAAGGCGCTGGCGGAATCGTCTGGATTGTCGGAGAAGCAGGTTTTGAAGTTTGCCAACATGGTGGATCTCTACCGCATCCATGGCGTCGGCAGTGAATACGCGGAGTTGCTGGAGGTGGCAGGCGTTGATACGGTGCCGGAACTGGCGCAGCGGAACGCGGAAAATCTGGCGAAGAAATTGGCGGCGGTTAACGAGGCCAAAGGTTTGACGCGGCGCGTTCCAGCAGAGACCGAAGTCGCCCGTTGGATTGAAGAGGCCAAGACGCTGCCGCGCGTTCTGGAATATTAGCCGGCCGCTATTATCTGCGCTCCTTGCGCCATTCCTCAAATCGTTTCTTGTTGGCTTCATTGAGCGTGGGATACACGCCATAAATGGATTCGCCTTCCAGGAGGAGTTTCCGTTGGAACTCTTCCTGGGCGTCGTGCTCCGTTGCTTTCGCCAGAACCTTCTCCACGATCGCCGCGGGAATCACCAGTACGCCGTGCCTCTCGCCCACAAGATAGTCGCCCGGCAGGATCGTCACCCCGCCGATGCGAACCGGTGTCTGGTACTCAACGCTCATCATTAGCGGGCTGACGCTGGAAGCGTGTCCGCAGCGAAGATAGATGCTCGCGGGCATCGTCGCCAAGTCCGGCACATCGCGCATGCAGCCGTCCACTAAGATTCCGGCCCCGCCTTTCATCAGGAAACGGGTACTCACCATCGCCCCTGAAACAGTGGAGCGCGTTTCACCGCCGGCGTCAAAAACCAATACGTCTCCCGGTTCGGCCTCCTCCGCGGTCCGGTAATTCAGTTGGGGGCCAGCGCCGTAGAGCTTTTCGCGAAGGTCTTTCCGGTTAGGCAGATAGCGCGCCGTTCGTGCTCTGCCCACCAGCCGCCGGTCCGTCTGCAGTGCCGTCAATTCGTTGATGAAGCAGAGCGGATATCCCTCCTGCGTGACGGCGGCCCACGCAGCCTCCAGGCCGACGCGCATCAACTTGTCGAACAGGACCCGATCCGCCGCACTGAGCTTGGAGTAGACATGGGGCGGCACCGTGCGCGACGGCGCTTTTACGGAGATGGGCGGCGTTTGCGCCAGAAGTCCACACGCCAGCGGCAGCAGCCGGAGAATTCGCATGCATTGAATATATGCCAGCGGCTGCGTACGCGGAGAAGCTGGGCACATAATGGTGAACATGCATCGGACTCTTGTCCTGGCGGCGCTCGCCGTTTACTCCCTCTTCGCGCAGCAACCCGCTTCCAATTGGAAGACGGCCACGTCCTTTCCCGGCGTTGACATGAAGAACCTCACGCCGGCGCAGCAAAAGACGGTCATTGCCGTCCTGCGCGAGGAGACCTGTCCCTGCGGATGCCCGATGCAACTCGCCCAGTGCCGCATCGAAGATCCGGCCTGTAGTCAAAGCCTCACCTTGGCCGCCATAGTGGCCGAAGCCGCTGCCGCCGGCAAGACTCCCGCACAGATCCGAAAGATACTGGCGGACTCTCCTCTGGTGAAGGCAGCCTCGCAGCGGGACCGCATTCTTCTCGATCCCGTGAACATAAACATTCTCGGCGCGCCTGTGAAAGGACCTGCCGCGGCCCGCGTCACCCTTGTCGAATTCTCCGATTTCCAGTGTCCCTTCTGCGTGCGGGCGATCCCGAATCTTGAGGCCGTTATGAAGTCCTACCCCAACGACGTGCGCCTCGTCTACAAACAATTTCCGCTGGAGACGCATTCGCAGGCGGCTTTGGCGGCACGCGCCAGTATGGCGGCGCACGCACAGGGAAAGTTCTGGCCCCTGCATGACAAAATGTACGCCAACAGCCGGGCGATCAACCGGACCACCATTCTTACATGGGCGCGGGAACTTGGCCTCGACGTGCCGAAGTTCACGAAAACGCTCGACGCTCCCGAAACGCAATCCGCCGTAGACCGCGATATGGCGGACGGCAGCCGCGCCGGCGTCAACGCAACGCCCACCATCTTCATCAATGGTAAGAAATACCAAGGTCCCCTTGAGCCGGCCCAACTGCTGCCGATCATCGCGGAAGAACTGAAAGGCCGCTAGTTGCGGTGGCGCATACTGCGGCTCAGCCGCCGCGTCGCCCGGTCGGAGATCATCCCGGCCACCTGACCCAATAGCTCCGGAACATTCTCGGTCTCGATCAGTAGCGATCCCGCGGACTTGGCCGCCTCGTACTGTTCCGGTTGCCAAGTGGAAAGAATCGCCGTCGCCGGACGATAGTCCAAAGCCTGTGCGTGGGCCAAAACTCGTAAACCCGATTCAAACGACTCCATATGCAAGTCGCTGAGAATCAAGGAGTATTCCTGCACATCCATCTTCGCGATGGCTTCCGCTGCCGATGCCGCCGTGTCCACGCCGTATCCCCCCGCGCGCAAAACGGTCTGCAACGTCAACCGAGAGGCAGGGTCGTCGTCCACCAACAAGACCCGCGCCATTTCAATAGCAACAGGGGTCGATAATACAGGACACTTGGCAGCAGCCATTCGGATCTCCACCACTAGTTTAGGAGATATACAGTTTTTTCCAAGTACCAAATTGCAACGCGCAGCAGCCCCGTACTAGGAATTTAAGTAATCAAATGAAAGCGTGGTTGCTATGTAATTGAAATAAAGTAAGTTGGCTGTTGTTGATATTGCTCTATCAAAAAGATATTTTTTGAATGAGCAAACTGCTTGTAGGGAAGAGTAGCAGATAATGCACCCCGTTTGGGGCTAGGGGGTACGGAGCCGTATACCAAGCGTCATTCCGTCGCGCAGCGGAATTAGGCTCGTGACAAATCGTGGATCGGCGAAGAGCCGGCGGTTAAACGTGTCCACGCCTACCGTCTCCTCATCGTTTGGATCCAACACTTTGGCCTTCCAAAGCGTATTGTCGGTGACAAATACCCCGCCTTCCCGAATGCGTTCGGGCGCGGCGGCGTGTACGGCGGGGTACCCTTCCTTATCCACGTCGTTAAAAATCATGTCAAACTCACCACTGGTCGATGACAGAGCAGCCAGCGCATCTCCGGTGTGAACCGTAATCCGGTCGGCGACTCCGGCGCGCTCGAAATATTTCCTCGCTCGCTCCGCATTGCCGGGATCGCCATCGGAGTAATGCACTTCCGCGCCTGGCCCTGCCGCGCGCGCCAGCCAAATCGTCGAATAGCCGATGGCGGATCCTAGTTCAAAGATCCGCCGTGCCCCGGTCATCAGCACCAGTTGCGCCAAGATAGTCGCGCACCCGGGACCGATGATCGGGACCTTGTGCGCGTACGCATACGCTTCCATTTCCGCCAGAACCGCATCTCGCGGCGCTAGCAGGCCGGAAACATACTGTTCGATGGCGGGGTTGACAATCATCAGGCAAAGACCCTTGCGAAAATTTTGTCCACATTAGCCAACTGGCGGTCCATGGCGAAGGCCGCCTCAATTTTCTCCAGGCTCAAATGTTCGCGCACGGCCGGATCATTTTCGATGGCTTCGCGGAAGCTTGTCTCGGTCTCCCAGGACCGCATGGCGTGACTCTGCACCAGCTTGTAGGCCTGCTCACGCAGCATCCCGGCCGCTGCCAGGTCCAACAGTAACTGGCCGCTGAAAATCAGGCCCTGGGTCATGTTGAGGTTCCGCAGCATCCGCTCCGGGTTCACGCGCATGCCTGCCACCAGCCAGATTGTCTTCGCTACCAGGTAGTCGGCCAGAATGCAGGAGTCCGGCAGTATCACTCGTTCTACCGACGAGTGCGAGATATCCCGTTCGTGCCACAGCGCAATATTCTCATAGGCAGCCTGCACATTGCCGCGTACCACTCGCGCTAGTCCGCAGATCTGTTCGCAGGTCACCGGGTTGCGCTTGTGGGGCATCGCGCTCGAACCCTTCTGGCCGGGCGCAAACGGTTCTTCGGCTTCCCGTACTTCCGTCCGCTGTAGGTGCCGGACCTCAAGAGCTATCTTTTCGCAGGTCGCGGCGATCAGCGCTAGGGCGTTAATAAACGCGGCATGGGAGTCACGGCTGATTACCTGTGAGGCGATTGCTGCTGGCCGTAGGCCCAGCCGTGCGCAAATCCGTTCTTCCGCTTCCGGCCCGATATGTCCAAAGGTGCCCACCGCGCCCGAAATCTTTCCGCACCGCATGTCTTCGGCTGCTTCCGCCAACCGTTTCTGATTGCGGCGCAGTTCGTCGAACCAAAGCGCCAGTTTCAAGCCAAAGGTATAGGGTTCCGCATGGATGCCATGCGTCCGGCCCATCTGCACCGTGTGTTGGAACTCATAGGCCCGCTTTTTCAACGTCTCCAGCAGTTCCCCAACACCGCCCAGCAGCAGCGCGGCGGATTGCTTCACCTGCAATGCCTGCGCCGTGTCCACAACGTCGTTCGACGTCATCCCGTAGTGAAACCACCGGGATGCTTCGCTCTTCCCCGCTGCGGCCATCTTCTCCGCTACCGCGGTGGTGAATGCAATCACGTCGTGCTTCACCTCCCGCTCAATGGTAAAGAGCCGCTCCACATCGACAGCGGCATGCGCGCGCAGCGCCTGTGCGGCCTCTTCGGGCACCTCTCCCAAGCTGGCCAAAGCTTCGCTGGCGGCGACTTCCACCTCCAGCCAGCAGGCGTATTTATTCTCGTCGCTCCAAATGCGCCCCATCTCGGGCCGCGTGTACCGTGCAATCATGCGTCTTTTCAGTCTAGACCCTTCCGGGCCTGCCGCACGAATCGAGTACGTCCTGCCGCACGAATCTAATACAGAAAAACGGGGGTCTGTTTCTTCGGTTCGGCGACATGGACGCGCGGTGACGCTCCGCGCGCCTGCAGCGCCTGCGAAGCCATCTGCTCCACCAGCGTGGGATAGTTCGTGTTCTCGCTCAAATGTCCGAGCACGAGCGTGGAGACTGACGAGTCCATATCCTGCGTGATGAAATCGTAGGCGGCATCGTTGGACAGATGCCCCTTGCGGCCCATGATGCGCTGCTTAATGGACCAGGGATAGGGCCCCACCTTCAGCATCTCCAGGTTATGGTTCGATTCCAATAGCAGGATGTCCGTACCGCGCAAATGCATTTTGATGGAATCCGGCATATAGCCCAAATCCGTGACCATGCTGGCTCGTATGCCTTCCGCCCGAATTGTGTAGCCGACAGGGTCTATGGCGTCGTGGGGAATCGTAAAACTGCCGATCTCCAGGTCGCCGATCGTGAAACCGGTACCCGCCGCGAATGTCTCCCGGGGTGCCCGTACCTCTTCCCAATCCAGAGATCCGGCCGTCAATTCCGTGCAAAACACCGGTTTTCCTATAGTCCGTGCGATCACCGGCAGTCCAAGGATATGGTCGGAGTGCTCGTGGGTAATGAGTATCGCGTCAATTTTGTCCAGGCTCTCCCCAATGGCCGCCAGCCGTGCGGCTGTTTCCCGCCGGCTCAAACCGGTGTCGATCAGAATCCGTGTCCGTTCCGTCCCAATGAAGACGGAGTTGCCCGAACTCGACGATGCCAGGACGCAGAACTTTAGAATGATGGAACTCCTTCTCTAGCGTACATCGGGCGTACGGCCGCCGTTGTAGTACTGTTTCTAGACATTTCGGCAAGTTCAGTGAGAGTTTTGTCTTGCCTCAAACACTAATCATGTAGAGGTAAACGATTATGGCAGTGACGAAACCCCGCAACCGGCTGGTCAACTTCCGAGTGAGCGAAGACGAATTTCAGAGCCTGCGAGAGGCTTGCGAAACGGGCGGAGCCCGAAGCATTTCCGATTTTGCGCGTTGTGCGGTGCTTACCGGCAATATGCCAAAGGCGGAGAATGACGATATTCTGCGTCTTCGGCTGGCCTTAATTGAAGAGAAAATGGGCGAAGTGGATGCCAAGCTGTTGCTGATCGCCCGCATGTTGCGCGATACCGCGCCGCCGGCCGCCATGACGGCCAGCGCCGCGCACATCAGCTAACTGCTCTCGTTCGCCTCGCGGAAGATTGGTTTTCCGTTGGATCAGGCCTATGCGTGAACCGGTTCCGGGGTCGGCGCATGGGCCTTTTCCTTTACCAATTCCTGTGTGGGGTCAATCAACGTGAACAGGAACGCGCTCACCAACAACATGATGGCCAGCGGAATCAGCGGCTTGTTGTAGCTGCCGCCAAACCAATTCACCATGTAGCCGAACAGCACCGAGCTGGCAAAGCTGCCTAACTGTCCCGCCATATTCATGGAACCGCTCACCGCGCCGGCATACTTTTTGCCCACGTCCATGCAAACGGCCCACGACACGGGCAGCATGCAATCCATGCTCCCGTAGCCGAGAGCCAGGAAAATGACCGCCAGTTCTTTGCTTTCCACCTGCGACGTACACAGCATGAAGACGCCGGAGAGCGCCAATCCCGCCGATCCGATCACGCGGCGTCCGATTTTCAGGCCATACCGTTTACACAGAAAATCGCTTGTCAACCCGCCCGCCAGGTTGCCGCAAGCGCCGAAGATGAACGGAAGCGTGGACCACAACTTCATTTCGTCTTCGGAGAATCCGCGACCGCGCTGGAGATAGGTGTGCAGCCAGCTGAGGTAGAAGTAGGACCCCCAGCAATAGGTGTGGTACATCGCCAGGATCATCCAGAAATTCTTGTTCCGCAATACCTCGGCCCAGGGCAGGGAAACGTGGGCGGCCGCCTCTTTCGGAACTCCGATCAGGTCCAGTTCCTCCTGGCTGATGCCAGCCTTGTCACGCGGATTGTCCCTGGCATACAGCCACCACCAGGCACACCACACCAGCCCTACGGCGCCGAAAATATAAAACGTCGCCCGCCAACCGTAAATCTGCTGAATCGGCACCACCAGCAGCGGCGATAATGCGCCGCCCAGCCGGGACGCCATCCAGGTAATGCCCACGGCCCGCGCCCGCTCGCCAGTCGGAAACCACCGCGAAACCGCCGCCGAAATATTCGGATAGGCTCCGGCCTCTCCCGCGCCGAAGAAAAATCGCGTTGCCAGCAGCACGTAGTAGTTGGAAGCGGCCCCTGTCAAAGCCGTGAACGCCGACCACCACAGCACAATCCGCGTCAGAATATTGCGGGGTCCGTATTTGTCGCCCCACACGCCTGCCGGAATCTCAAAAACCGCGTAGGAAATCGTGAATGCCCCGACAATCCAGCCCCACTGTTCCGGGCTGATCGACATCTCATCCTGCATGCGCTTTCCCGCGACGCTAATACAAACGCGGTCCAGGTACGTGATGATCGAAAGCATGAACAGCAGCGACAGTATGCGATAACGATACGGCATAAGCCGCTTATTCTTTCACAGGTGGCGTGAGGTGTGCAGAAACCGCCAAATTCCTGCGAAAGAAGCGATTAGCTCCGCTGCCCCCATCCCTCAGGGCTTGCGCAGCGCGGCTTGGGCCACTGTCGTCGCCAGGTTCAGAAGGTCGGCGGGCGGCAACTGCTTTCTCACCACGAACGAGAAAAGTTCGTCCTTCCGGGCCACCACAAGCTGGCTCAGGGAAACGTTCCAATAGGCCTTCTCACCCAAATTGGGTACCCATTGCAGATGTTGCGGCTTCACTTCCAATTCCCTGCCGTCGCGGTCCACTTTGTAGCCCTTCTCCAACCGTTCGTGCCGGGCATCTAACTCCTTCACCGCGTGCTGCGTCGGCTCCACATGAATGCTCACGGACTCATTCGCCCGGGCCGGCACCCGCTTCCCGCTCATCAGCGCTTCCCGCAACTGCGGACCGCTGGGCGGCAGACCCATCCACAGGTAGCTGCAGCCGTCGGCCCGCACCGCGCGGATGGGCGTCATTTCATGGACTTCGAAAATCTGCCGGACGTCCTTCTCCGGCAGATAGGAACAAGGGTCGATTGTGGCCAAAAATGCAAATAACAGCGGAGTCACAAGCGTTACTTCCTGTACAACTATGCTTTCAGATGTTTCGCCAGAAAGGGAAGGCCTGCCCCACCATGGAACAGGTGTTCGCCCTCGAATACTTCGTGCTGCGCCAGTTCTTCCGCGCCCAACGCCGCGTAAACCTGCTTCACATGGGCAAAGGCGGATTTGCTCGCTTCAATCGGGAAAATCGAATCCCGCGTTCCGCTTTCGACATACAACGGGCGCGGGGCGATCAGGCTCGCCACGTCGTAGTTCTCGCACCAGTTCAGGATGCCGGGAACGTAGTTGTCGATGCAGTGGGAGATCGCAACGATAGAGTCCCGGAATGTATTCAGGTATCCGCTGATCATCGCCGCCTTGATACGTGGTTCCACCGCGGCTGCGAAGGATGTAATCGTGCCTCCGCCGCTAATGCCCATCAATCCCACCCGCGCGCCGTCCAGTTCCTTGCGCGTCTCAATCCAGTCAATGGTTCGCACCACATCGTAGGATCGCCAGCCAACCATGGTTTCTCCCAGCAGGAGCGCCGCCCCAGCCACCGGCTGGCATGCCGAATTGCCCAGTCCGCGCTTTGCCGACCGCGCATCCCGCCGGCATCCGAACGCAATCGGCTCTATGGCGACGGTTGCCAACCCGGCTTCGACCGCCTGAATCGCAAAATCGTGTTGGTACCCCGCCTTGTCCGTACGATCCCGCCCCTTCTCATCAATGCCGACGATATCGTCCACACCGCGCCCATGCCCCGGCACGCAGATCATTGTCGCTAGGGGTCCCTTGGCGTTCTTGGGCGTAAGCAGATAACCCAGTAGCGCCATGCCCGGCCGCGTCTGAATCACAAACTTTTCGCGCCGGTACTGCGGAAAGTCGCGGACCTCCAGCGTCACCGGCTGTAGCGGCGCCTTTTCCTTCGGGAATCCGCCAATCAACTCCAGCACCTTGCCTCGCAGCTTTTTCTGCCACGCTTCCGTCGCCTTTTTGCTGGCCGGTTTGTAGGTCAAAGCCAGCGGCGCGTTGGCATAGCGCTGCATCGTCCAGGCCACCGGATCAAAATCCGGCAGTGAAACTTTCTTGTCGAATCCGTCGAGCGCGCCGGTATAGGTCGTCTCAGCGGCCGGTGCGGCGGCGGCGGACGAAAGGGCGGCGGCGGCAACGCCGAACTGGCGGCGATTCATTTTGGAAGGCATGCGGCCTACTCCTTGTTCTCTCCCTTGGCTTTGTCTTGGATTTTGCTGACAAGCGCCGTGGGAGGATTCACCAAAAGGGCAATCAACACCACGAAAATGATGGCAAACACCATGCCGCCCACAATCAGCCAATCCAACGCGGGAAGGAATATCACAACACCAGTCTATATGTTCACGTCCATGGACTCATCGAATACCTGGGGCGACAGCGGGATTCCGCTCACACGGATTCGCTCCAGCATCGAGGGTGTTTCGCCGCTCCACTCGAACCGCCCTTGCACTTTCCCCTCCGCCGAGACGCCAATGCGCCGGAACCGGAAAATGTCGCGCACCTCAATGTGATCTCCCTCGATGCCGGCGACTTCGGAAATGTTTACAATCTTGCGCGATCCATCCTGCAGGCGAGATACCTGAATCACCATCTTGATCGCGCTCGCCAGTTGCTGCAGAATCACTTTCGTCGGTATCTCCAGGTCGGCCATCAGAATCATGGCTTCCAGGCGTGAGAACGCATCGCGCGGAGAATTGGCGTGTATCGTCGTCATCGATCCCTCTACGCCTGTATTCATGGCCTGCAGCATGTCCAGCGCTTCGGCGCCGCGGCATTCGCCCACCACAATCCGGTCCGGCCGCATTCGTAGCGCCGTCCGCACCAGGTGTCGTTGATTGATTCCGCCCTCTTTGTTCAGATTCGGAGGACGCGTTTCGAACTTGATCACATGCCGCTGCTGCAGTTGCAACTCCGCCGTATCTTCGATGGTGATAATTCGCTCGTCCGGCGGAATAAAGCGG
>DASTML010000080.1:0-24572 GCA_035714175.1 Bryobacteraceae bacterium
AGGCCGGCCGGGAATGGGGGACCTTCGCCTGCGGGCTGCGCTTCGCTCCGCCCTCCGGCTTCGGCCCCCATTCCCATGCTGGTCTCACTATTGGCTACTAACCATGGAGAATCCGTTTACACAGAATTCTTGACACCGCCGCGAGTTACGCAAACAGCGCGATAATAGAGGGTCCGGTACCATGATTCGCTCCTTCCAAGGCACTACTCCCCGGGTCGCCGCCACCGCCTGGATTGACCCTACGGCCGTCGTTATCGGCGATGTCACAATCGGTGAACGCTCCAGCGTCTGGCCCAACGCCGTCCTCCGCGGCGACGTCAATACCATTACCATCGGCGAAGAAACGAACGTGCAGGACGGTTCCGTGCTCCACGTCGAACATGCGCTCTACGAACTAACGCTCGGCAACCGCGTCACCGTCGGCCACTCCGTCGTGCTGCACGGCTGCACGGTGGAAGACGATTGTCTGATCGGCATCGGGGCCATCGTCCTCAATGGGGCAAAAATCGGCAAAGGCTCTGTGATCGCCGCCGGCGCCCTGGTTCCCGAAGGCATGGAAATTCCGCCGGGTTCGCTCGCCATGGGCGTCCCCGCGAAGGTGCGCCGTACCGTAACTCCCGAAGAACAGGAACGGTTCCGCGTCAACGCGCAGCATTATGTGGAACTGCGCGAAAAGTACCGCAACGAGCCCGCCCTCTAAACGAAACGAACAATCATGAGCATCCGCGCCATCAAAGGCACCCGCGATATCCTTCCGCCTGCCTCCGCCCTCTGGAACGAAATTGAAGAAAACGCCCGCCGCGTCTTCCGCACTTTCAACGTGCAGGAGATCCGCACGCCCATTTTCGAAGAAACGGCTCTGTTCTCCCGCGGCGTCGGCGAAGAAACCGACATCGTCTCCAAGGAAATGTACACCTTCGACGATCGCGATGGCTCTTCGTTGACCCTCCGGCCGGAAAATACCGCCAGCGTCATCCGCGCCTACATCGAACACCGCATGGATCAGATTCCCGGCGTGAAGAAGCTCTTCTACATCGGGCCCATGTTCCGGCGCGAACGGCCGCAAAAGGGCCGCTACCGCCAGTTTTCGCAAATCGGAGCAGAAGTGATCGGGTCGGACTCGCCCACCGTTGACGCCGAAGTCATCGAACTGGTGGATTCTCTCCTCGCCGCCAACGGCGTCAAAGGCGCCCGCCTCCTCGTTAACTCCGTCGGCGATCCCGAATCCCGCGCTCGCTACATCGCCAAACTGAAAGCGGACCTGGAAGCGCACCTGCCCGCGCTTTCTCCCGATTCCCAGCGCCGCGCCGTCACCAACCCCCTACGTGTCCTCGATTCCAAGGACCCCCAGGATCAGCCCATCGTCGAAAAGCTCCCCAGCATCCACGACTACCTGAACGATGCCTGCCGCGAGCACTTCGCCTCCGTCTGCCGCTATCTCTCCGATCGCGACATCGAGTTTGAGGTGACGCCCCGGCTCGTTCGCGGCCTGGACTACTACACCCATACGACGTTTGAATTCCTCCACGGCGCGCTCGGCGCGCAGAACGCCATCTGCGGCGGCGGCCGCTATAACGGACTTGCCGAGTCGCTGGGTTCCAAAGTGCCCGCCCCCGGCATTGGATTCTCCATCGGCGAGGATCGACTCGTAATGGCCGTGGAAGAGGCCCGCGGCGGCGTTCCGGCCCTCCGCCTGCCGTTGTTCGTCGCGCCTATGACCGAAGCGGCGTTCCGTAAAGGCGCGTTGATAGCCAGGGAATTGCGAGCGGCGGGCGTGGCTGTGGAAGTCGCGGCTCCCGCCAAGCTCAAGCGGCTCATGGAGTTGGCGAATAAAGCGAACGCCGGCCATACGCTCCTCATCGGCGACGACGAACTCGCCCAGGGCCGCTACGGCCTGAAAAACATGGAGACCGGCGGCCAGCGCGCCGTGGCCGCAGACGAATTGCTCGGTATACTGAAAGGATAGGTTTTCGCGAGCATTCCGCCCGGAAACCCCGCATCCTCGCACAAAAAACAAGCCATGCCAGAACAAGTTCCTCTGGATTTCCTCGGAGATCTACGCCGTACGCACACGTGCGGACAACTCCGCGCCGCCAATACTGGCCAGCGCGCTCTTTTGATGGGTTGGGTTCATCGCCGCCGCGACTTGGGCGGCGTGATCTTCATTCACCTCCGCGACCGGGACGGCGTATCGCAGGTCGTTTTTCATTCGGACGAAAAGTTTGCCGCCGTTCACGAAAAAGCGGAACTCCTCCGCTCGGAATATGTCGTTGCCGTGGAAGGCATCGTAAAGGGCCGCACGCCGGAGACTGTCAATCCCAATATTCCTACCGGCGAAGTGGAACTCGTCGCCGATAAGATCTGGATTTTGAATGAGAGCCGCACGCCGCCGTTCCCGATGGAAGATAACGTCGACGTGAACGAGGATGCGCGTCTGAAGTACCGGTATGTCGATCTTCGCCGGCCGCGCATGCAGAAGAACATCATGTTGCGCGCCAAAATGAGCCTGGCCGTGCGGGAAGTGCTCGATGGCCTTGGCTTCCTGGAAATCGAAACCCCGTTCCTCACGAAGTCCACCCCCGAAGGTGCGCGCGACTTCCTGGTTCCCAGCCGCATGTACCCGGGCGAATTCTACGCCCTGCCCCAGTCTCCGCAGATCTTCAAGCAACTGCTGATGGTCAGCGGTTTCGAAAAGTACTTCCAGATCGTCCGTTGTTTCCGCGACGAAGATCTCCGCGCCGACCGTCAATACGAGTTCACCCAGATCGACTTGGAGATGAGCTTTCCGCAGCAGGAAACCATCGTCTCCACGATTGAGCCGCTGCTCGAAAAGGTCTGCGCCGTTGCCGGTTTTGAAGTCAAGGCGCCCTTTCCGCGCATGACCTACGCCGAGGCCATGCGTAGCTACGGCATCGACAAGCCGGATCTCCGCATCCCGCCCTTCTATTGCGTCGAAGATCTCTTCCCCGAAGATCCCAATTTCGCCACTCCCGGCCTCCCTCTCGTTGCCATCGTCATCCCGAACACCGGCGCGCCCACCCGTAAGGAACGCGACGAGCTGAAAGCGTTCGGTCAGGAACGCGGCTTACGCGTGTTTGACGACGCCAAGCGCCTCGAACGCGACGCTCCCGAGTCCATGGCCAAGGTTCGTGAACGCACCGGCGCGGGTGAAAATGATCTGCTCTTCCTCTGCGGTTGGCTCGGCGAAGGCAAAGGACACCGCCCCGAAGAGACCGTTCTCCAGGCCGCCGGCCAGTTGCGTCTCTTTGCCGCTCAGAAGTTCAACGATCGCCACCAGCTCCTCAACCCCACCGATTTCCGCTTCTGTTGGGTGCTCGACTTCCCTATGTTTGAATGGAACGACGAAGACGAGCGCTGGGTGGCCGCGCATCACCCCTTCACGTCCGTACACGACGAGGATATTGAAAAACTCACTGCCGACCCGGCCCGTTGCCGCGCCAAGAGCTATGACATCGTGCTCAACGGGATCGAACTTGGTTCTGGCTCCATCCGTATCCATCGCCGGGATATCCAGTCGCAGGTCTTCAGCGCGCTCGGCCTCTCGCAGGAAGAAGCGCAGACAAAGTTCGGCTTCTTGCTGGAAGCTTTGGAATACGGCGCTCCGCCGCACGGCGGCATCGCTCTCGGCCTGGACCGTCTGGTCATGATTCTCGCCGGGGAAAAGTCGCTCCGCGACGTCATCCCGTTCCCAAAGACCGCCAAGGGGACCGATCTGATGTGCGACGCACCCAGCGAAGTGCCCGACAAGAACCTCCGCGAACTCCACGTGCAGGTACGCCAAAAGAAATAGCGGGTTTTCAGGAATACACCCAAAATCCGGCCCGGCGTCCGTTGCAAACGGCCGCCGGGTTTTCTTTGTGGGGATTACCGTCCCCAGCGGCTCAAATAGGCTTCTTCCGCCAGCAGTTGTTGCTCTTTTTCGTACTCCATCTGCCATCGGACCAACGCCTTCTCTCGCAACCGTACCAGGAGCGTGCGATCCAGTTCGGCTTTTTGCAGGACCGCGCGCCGTTCCGCCAGCCTCCGGCCAATCAGTGTCGCCTCCTCGGCCATCCGTGTGCGGCGCCGTTGCGCAGCCACGCGGTAGCGATCGAGCGCCGCCAGATCTGCCGGATCTACGTTTTTCTGCCGGACGGCAAGTTCGGCCGTGCGAACCTCCTCGATCAACTGCCGCTGCTTCTCCTGGTTGTGGTTCCACTCATTTTGCACCGCCCGGACCGCGTTCTCGGCCAACTCTACCGTCCGTTCCCGGATCGTCAACGCCGCCTGCAACGAAAACTGGAACCGTTTCACGCCGCCTCCCTAATCAACCAAGCGCTCCCGCCAACTGGGCCATCGAAGCCAGCGTCTCTTCGCGGCTCACCTTCACACCCGCGTCTTGTTTCAGAAAGGATTCTAATTGGAGACGCGTCCGGATTGCCGCGTCCAAAAGCGGATTCGATCCCGACGCATAGGCGCCCAGGTTGATCAAGTCCTCAGACCGGCGGTAGGCGGCCATGGACTCCCGTATCTTTCGTGCGCCCTCTTTTTGTGCCGGTGTGGAGACCGCGCTCGCGAGCCGGCTTACCGACTGCAGAATGTCGATTGCCGGGTAATGCCCCGCCGCGCCGAGTTCACGGGAAAGGATAATGTGTCCGTCGAGAATGCCGCGCACCGCATCGCAGATCGGTTCGTTAAAATCGTCGCCTTCTACGAGCACCGTAAACAGCCCGGTAATCGAGCCGCCTTCGAAGTTGCCGGCGCGCTCGAAAATGCGCGGCAGCAGATTGAAAACCGAAGGGGGATAGCCCTTCTGGCTGGGCGGTTCCCCGGCCGCCAGTCCGATTTCCCGTTGCGCCATGGCCAACCGCGTCACCGAGTCCATCACAAGCAGCACATCGGCTCCCTCGTCCCGGAAATATTCGCTGACCGCCAGTGCCACGAACGCGGCGCGCAGCCGCAGCGGAGCCGGTTGATCGGACGTAGCGCAGATCACAACGGATCGTTGCAGGCCTTCGGGCCCGAGTTCGTGTTCCAGAAAACCACGCACTTCGCGATTCCGTTCCCCAATCAGGGCCAGCACGCTCACATCGGCGCTGTTGTGCTTGGACATTGCGCCCAGCAGCGTACTCTTGCCAACGCCGCTACCCCCGAAAATCCCGATACGCTGCCCTTTCCCGCATGGCAGCATCGAGTCGATGGCTCGTATGCCGGTCACTAGCGGTTCTTTGATCGACGGGCGGGACAGCGGCCCCGGGGGCGCCGTGTACAGAGGGTAGGCGTCCTCGGCATCGATCGCCGGACCGCCGTCCATCGGTCGTCCAAATCCGTCAAGGACACGGCCGAGCAGTGCGCGACCTACCGGAACGCGCGCGGCGGCGCTGCGCGCTATGATCGTATCGCCCAGTTGCAGCCCTTCAGTCTCCTCCAGCGGCATCGAAAGCAGCCTGCCGTTTCGGAATCCGATCACCTGCGTGCGAACCCGCCGGCCATTGGAAAGCAGAATTTCGCAAAAATCGCCTAACCCGGCGGCCGGGCCCTCGGATTCCACCAGCAGTCCCACCACTTCCGTCACATGCCCGCTGCTGCGGAACGGATTGTTTTTCTCCAGGTCCTGCAAATAGGGAGCGGCCAGGAAGCGATCGGGTTGTACCGCCTGCGAGCGGGAAAGCGTCATCGAGGTTTCTCCATGGCGATTCGGTCGGCGAATCCGTTCTCAATCTCGGCCAGTTGGGTCTGGATGCTCGCGTCAATCTGGCCGCGCCGGGTGTCGATCACTACGGCGCCGCGTTCCAGAGTCCGGTCCGGCGTCACTTCCACCTTGTCCGGCAAACCGAGCTTGGCCACACGCGGGCCAATCAGGGCAACGTCTTCCGGCGACATGCGGACGCTCAATACCTCGGCCTGATTGATCAGTTCCAACGCCGCTTTCAGGATGCCCAACAATGTATGCGGGTCGATCGTCAGTTCCCGGCGGACGATTTTTTTAGCTATCGCGATAGATAGCCGCAAAAGCTCCGGTTCCGACTCACGCCGGAACCGCGCGCGGTAGGATGCCAACTCGCCAATGGATGCCGTCATCCGGTCCAGCAGGGGCTGGACTGCGGCGTTCGCCGCGGCGGCCCCGGAGCGTTCGCCCTCCGCCCTACCTTCTTCACGGCCTTGCTGCTGGCGGCGCGGCAGTTCCGCTTCCAGTTCGTGCACCCGGCGTTCCAGCATCTGCACGCGTTGCAAGGCGTTTTCCAACTCGCCCGGTTTTTGCGCTGGCGCAGGCTCCGGCCTGCCGCCTGCCTCTTCCCGGCCCGCGGCTCCATTGACGGGTTCTCCTGCCGCGGGTATCCAATGCACGGGCTCGATTTTGGTTGTCTTGGTTTCCGTTAAAACCCGCGATGACATAGCCGGTCCTTAGAGCACGTACTGCTCGCCGCCGCCGCCGCCCTTCATGCTGATGGTCCCCTCGTTCTCCAACTGCCGGACCACGCTGATGATCTGCTGCTGCGCGCTCTCCACGTCTTTGATCTTTACCGGGCCCATCGTTTCCATCTCCTCCCGCAGCATCTCGGCTCCGCGTGTCGACATGTTGCTTAGGAAGTGATTGCGCAGATTTTCGCTGGTTCCTTTCAACGCAAGCGTCAGCATCTTTCGGTCTACGCGCGAAAGAATTTCTTTGATGGCGTTGCTGTCCACGGTCAGCAGGTCTTCGAAAACGAACATCAAATGGCGGACAGTCTCAACCAGGTTCGGGTCCTGTACCTCGATGTTGTCCAGAATCTCTTTGCTGGAGCCCGTATCGAGGCGGTTGAACATTTCCGCCACGGCGCGAATGCCGCCATAGGATTCCCGGTTCATCTCGCCCAGCGCCTTCAGCTTCTGGCCAATGATCGTGGCGATGCGGGCAATAATGTCGGGAGAGATCTGATCCAGATTGGCCATGCGGAGCGCCACGTCCGGCCGCATCTCCGCGGGCAGGGAAGAGAGCAGTGCGGCCGCCTGCGACGATTTCAAGTGCGAAAGGATGAGCGCGATGGTCTGTGGATGCTCGCTGTGGATAAACTTCGCCAACTGCTGCGGGTCGGCTTTCTGGAGCGCGTCAAAGTTCGCCGCATCGGTCCCAATCGTCTTCATCAGGCGTTCCAGCAGGCTACGCGCCTGTTCCGGCCCGAAGGCGTTCACCAGCATCTTGCGGGCATACTCTACGCCGCCCTTGATCACATAGTCGTGTGCCACCGACATCTGGTAGAACTCTTCCAGAATACGTTCGCTGGTTTGCGTCGCCACATGCTGCAGCCTGGCCACCTCGCGGCCCAACTGATGAACCTCGTCCTCAGTGAAATGCTTCAGGATCTTGGAACTGGTCTCCTCGCCCAACGTGACTAGCAGAATGGCGGCTTTTCGAATGCCCGGCAGCGCTTCTTCCTGCTCGGCGTCGTGTCCCACTTCTAGCGGCGGCATTGACTATCCTCCCTTTCCTTCCATCCAGGTCCGGATCAGATTCGCGGCCCCATCGGAGTCTCGCGCCACCAGTTCGATCACGTGGCGGGTCAACACTTCGCCGCGCCGTACCACGGCCTTCGGCAATTCCAACTGGTTCATCGCGTCCTGCGTCATCTTTTCCTGCAATTGGTCCCTCTCCCGCAGTTGCTGGTCCAGCGGCTTGAAGGTTGTTTCGTCTCTGTCGCTGCCTGTGGCTCCCTCGATTTGGGCCCTCGGTGTCCCTGGTTCGATCGCCTCACCATCCAGAATCACGTCCACATGTTGTCCCTTCTTTTTGCCGACCGGCAATTTTTTGACAACTTTTCCAGCCACCGATCCAAACGCGCCGCCTATCAGTCGCAGGACTCGATAGATCGCATAGAGCACGCCGAGCGTCAGAACGATCAGCACCGGCGGTACCCAACTCTGTTCCACCATCCAGTTCAAGTGACCTTCCAACGGGATGCGCAGCCATTCCGGAATCGCGGCCGGCAGTTGGAGCCGCTGCCGCACCGGTTTTGCCGCCACCGGCGTTTCCGCCGGCAGATTGCGTGTGTTCTCAAAGGGCAGAGACTCCACAATGATCTGATCTCCGCGCTCCTGCTGGAATCCCACGGCGGCCGAAACGATGTCTTTGATAGCGCGCAGCCGTTCCGGCGAGGGTGGTTCGATAATTCGTTTCGTCCCGTCCATGCGAACCGTGTGATCCAACAGCACGGAGGCCGATAGCCGCTTGACTTGGCCCTGTGGGAATTTAATATGCCGGACGATCCGGCTGGTTTGAAAGGTCGTGTTCTCGGAGCGACGGTATAGTGGCCCTCCGCCTGCCATTCCGGGGCGGGACGTGGGGCGGGGAAGGTTCGAGGGGGTTCCTGGGACGCCATTGGAGGCAGCGGGCGAAGCGCCGTCTTCAGAACGTTGCGAATTCAGCATTACCGAACGGGTCGGGTCAAACGTCTCTTCGCTCTGGTCGCCGCTTGCCATGTCGCATTCCAACGAAACGGCAGACCGGAAGCCATCGGGGCCTACCAGCGGCTCCAAGGTCGCGCGAATCTTTTCGCGCAAGCTCTGTTCCATCTTTTCCCGGTATTCGACGAGTTGTTTGGAGGTTTCCTCATCGGACTCGCCCTCGCGCCGCGGCCGGCTCAGCAGGTTGCCGCGCATGTCGAGAACGGAGACATTGTCCGGCGTGAGCCCATCCACCGCGCTCGACGCCAGATGAGCAATGGCCTGGATATTCGATTTTGAGAGATTCGCCCCAGGCTTTAACTTCAACAAAACGCTGGCTTTGGCCGGCTGGCGGTTTTCCAGGAACAGAGTTTGGCGCGGGAACGTGATATGGACGCGGGCCGATTCCACTTCTTGAATCGACATCACCGAACGTTCCAGTTCGCCTTCCACCGCGCGGTGATAGTTTACCTGTTCGGCGAATTCACTCGTCCCAAAATTGGCCTTGTCGAACAATTCGAAACCGATACGTCCAGATTTGGGAAGCCCGGCGGTGGCCATCTGAATGCGCAACTCATCGACTCGTTCGGCGGGGACTTTAATCATTTTCCCGCCATTTTCCAGCCTCACCTCAACGCCGGCTTCCTTCAGCCGCGCCAGCACCATACCCGCGTCCTCTGTCGACAGTTCCTGAAACAGAGGTTTGAAGTTCCGTTCCGTCTGCCAGCGGCTGACGCCCAGGATGACCACGATGACGGCCACTGCCGCTACACCGGTCAGGATGCGTTGCCGCATCGAGAGGCGTTCAAAGAGCTCGCGCAACTGTTGCCAATAGACCATCAATTGGTTTCGTCCGCCTTACTACATCTGCATGCGCATTACTTCCTGATAGGCCTGGACCACTTTGTTCCGTACCTGCAGGAAGGTTTCAAACGCAATTTCGGCGCGCTGCCCCGCCAGGATCACCTGGTGAATTTCCTCGTTCTCGCCGTTCATAAACCGGTTGGCGGACTCCTCCGCATTCATCCGGTACTTTTCCACACTGCCGATGGCTTCCTGAAACAAGTCGCCGAACGCCTTTTCCGGGCCCTGCGCCGCGCCCGGCTTGGCGACGCCGTCAATCGACGGGGAAACGGGCGCGATGGTGCTAAGTCCATGAATTGTCGGCATGAAACCGTTACCTCATCAGATCCAGCGACCGCTGGATCATGTCCTTCACCGCGGACATAGCCGCAATATTCGATTGATAGCCCCGCGTTGTATTCAACAGGTCCACCATATCCTCCGCCGGATTGACGCGGGGAAAGGCGACATAGCCGTTGGCGTCGGCGTCCGGGTGTCCGGGAACATACCGCATCTCCGGGTCCCGCTGGTCTTCCACTACATTCGCCACGCGGACTCCTTCGACTCCCGTGCCCAGTTCAGATCGGAACACCGACTGAAACGGCTGTTCCGCCTTGGCACTCTCAAAAACGACATCTTTTCGCCGGTAGGGACCGCCCTGTGAAGTTCTTGTCGTTTCCGCATTCGCGAGGTTTTCCGTCAAGACCTCGGCGCGCCGGCGCTGGGCCTCCATGCCCGAAGCGCTCACCGATAAAAGATGGAAGAGACTCATTAGCCGCGTCCTTCCTGCAGCGCGGACTTTACGGCCCGGAACTGGCCCTTGGCCATCATGCTAACCAGCTGAAAACGAAGGGCGTTTTCCGACAACAGCCGCGCTTCCCGCTCCATGCTGACGTTGTTGCCGTCATTGCGGGATTCCAGCCCGTCGGGCTCGGTTACCTCGGCCGCCTGTCCCTTGACGAGAGTCTGAAACTCCCGCTGGAAATCGATGTCCTTGGTCACATAACCCGGCGTATCGGCATTCGCCAGGTTGGTGGCAACCAGCTTCTGCCGTGCGCTCAGCAGGTCCAGATAGTGCTCATGTTTTGCCGCGATACGGTCCAACATGCCTATGTCTAAGCACGTCGAAAGCCAAATCCCGGGACCTACGGCCCGAGACCTACGGTTTGTTGGCGACGATAACAATCGTTGGACGCCGGCCCGTACCATAACCCATGGAAAAGCCCAGCGGTTTAGCCCGCCCTTCTTCTTCATAGGCGTCGCGCAGGTCCAACTGATACTGGGACTGGAACGGCCGGTCGGGACGGCTGTACTTGCCGTACAGGCGAAGTTTCCACCCTTGCTTATGGAGAGTCTCGAAGCGAATGCCGGTGTCGTCCTGGACGATCTGCGCGGAGTGGGCCAGAATGTAGTCCCGCAACTTGGTGAAGTTTTTCCAATGAAGAAGGAAGGAAGCGCTCTTGACGAGCGTTTCGGGCTTCCCAAATTGGTCTAAAAACGTCAAAAATGACGCGTTTTTGTCCAATCCGGAGCCCAAATCGAGACGAAAATAGTACAATTTGCGGTGCTTTTGCTCCCCGTCCTTGTGGTAGGAAACCTCGATTCCGTCCGGCTGTCCGGTCATTTTCGCCCGTGCCTGCGCCAGTTCGACCAGCTTCCCATTGTCGTCAACTTCCACATTCCGCACGTTTTCGATGGTATTTCCGGTCCGGGCCAGCAGCATCAGCAGCACCGGTTCCAATCCGTCCACCAACTGTCCACGCATTTGCCGCGACATTTCGCCGGTCACGAAAAAACTCCGTTCAAAAAGCGAGGCGCTGCCCTGGCGGATGCCGTCAAGCTGGGCCTCCAGGTTTTTGGAGTTGTAGTCGGCGGGCGACAGAATGGAGCCGGGGCGTTCAAGACCCGCCAGTACATAGACCGAGCCGTTGGGGTAGAAACCCTGCATGTAGACGACGTCAGGACCGCTGAAGGGGTAAAAAACGAAGTTGCTCTTGGCGGCGGAGCCGCCAAGTTCCGATGCCTGGAAGTCCTTAACGGGCTGGAGGCGCCGGGCTTCGGCCTTCGTCCACGCCGCACTCATCTCCCCGGCATATTTTTGCCAGGCCTCCGTCTTTTCCAGTCCGGCGTAGGCGCTACCGGCTACCGAGGGCATCCCGGCCAGAAAACGCGCGGCATCATTAAACGCCCGGTTTTCCGTGACCGCGGTATTTACTCCGTTGGCCTCTGTGGTGGCGGTGCGGCTACAACTGGTAGAGAAGGTATAAAGAGAAAAACTTAATAAAGCGGTTGACAACCAACTACGAACGTACGTACAGGCCTCCCAAGCGTATCCACATGATAGCTTACGATTGTCGCTTCCGTATAACTGTTACAGCGACCAGGCGGGTTTCTTAGCCAGTATCTCTTGAAAGACGGGGCAGTTCTCGTGGTGAGCGCCGGGAAGATATCCCGTGCTTAATAAAAATTCACCTACGATCTCACCGCCGGTGAACCTGAAGGTCTTTTTAAAGACCTTTACCCATTCGCTCTTGGGAAGCGGATGATGGCTTTGCAACCAGGCATGAAATGACCCTTCTTTGTCTCGGATTTCCTGTAAGCGTCTGGCGTTGGAGATGGCCGCCTCAATTTTGAGGCGGTTCCGGATGATAGACGCATCGGCGAGCAATCTGGCGGTATCGGCTGGGCCGAAGGCCGCCACGGTATCGATATCGAAACCCCGGTACGCTTCCCGGAATCCCCCGCGCTTTCGAAGAATAGTGGCCCAACTCAGGCCTGCCTGGTTGATTTCCAATACAAGACGTTCGAACAAGGCCGTATCGGAGTCCACGGGAAATCCGTATTCGAGATCGTGGTACGGCCCATGCAGCGGGTCGCCGATGGCGACCCGGCAGTAGGTTCCGGAAGGAATTTCCGGCATACCGCTTAAAAGTAGAACCGCGCGCCTAACTGGATTTTGCGCGATGAACTGAGGACGGTGTCGCGGATGCGCCCGAAGGTGGCCGAGTTGTAAGTGGTCGTGGGGAATCCGAAGGTCGGAGTGTTGGTGAGGTTGGTAGCGTCCGCGCGAATTTCCAGGTTGTATTTGTCAGAAAACTGGAGGTGCTTGGCGAATGACGTGTCGAAGTTGACGAACCGGGAGCTCTCGAAGAAGTTCCGGGCCGTGTTTCCGATAGAACCGGCGGCCGGGATGGAGAACTTGTTGCGCTGGGCCTGGTCGAAGTAGAAGACGAAGCCGGACGTGGGGTCGGTGAACGCCGCGCCGTCTTTGCGAGTGCAGCCGTTGCAATCCGCCAGCGAATTGACGACGTTCGAGGAGGTGTTCTGCCCCGAGAAGACCGTGAACGGACGGCCGGAGGTAAGGGTAAAGATCCCGGCCATACGCCAGCCGCCGATGACGAAATTCATGGCGCGGCTAACACCCGATCCGAATTTTTGGCCACGTCCAAACGGCAGATCGTAGCTAAAGGTGGATTTAAAGGTGTGGGTGCGGTCGAAGTCGCTGCGTGCGTAGTTCAGTTTGCGATTGTTGATATCGAACGGCGTTGACGAGGCGCTTTGTCCGTTCCCGGTGCTGACCACGGTAAAGGCCGGATCGAAGCTACGGGTATCGAGCGATTTAGAGAAAGTATAGTTCGCGTTGATGAACAGATTGGAAGAGAAGCGACGTTCTACCAGGAGTTCCGCGCCGTTGTAGGTGGAGAAGTCGTTGGAATCGACGACGTTCACGTTATTGAACTGTGTATAGGGCCAGAAAAAGTTGGCCCCGGCGCCGGAAAGGTCGGCGACCGACCGCCCACCCTGGAGACGTCCCGCAAAGTTGGCGGCAAGACCGCCGACATTGTTGTTCGCCAGGTCGTTCGGGAAGAGCCGCCGGATCATGCCGGAGGCGGTTTCGCCCGCATTGATCCGGGAGTCCGCGGCAAGAACACGATTCAGGAGCGCGGATTGGCCGCCCGCCTTCACCTCATTGAAGCCCTGCAAAAAGCCGTTCCGGTAGATATCTGCCTGGTTCGCGTTGTAGGCGCCCATCAGTCCGTACCCGCGGCGTCCAAAGTAGGAGGCTTCGACGATCGTCTTTTTGATGATCTCGCGCTGAATGGAGAAAGACCACTGGTTGGTGACGGCGGAGCGGAAGTTCGGGTCTACGACGGTGATGGTTCCGTTCCCGAAGGCAGGCGGCTGGGCGAGCGAAGAGGGCGTGACCTGAGGGGGGGCGATGGGCTGCAGCCCGGCCAGACGTCCGCCGGACTGCCCGTAGGTCTGATCGACCACGCCGATGGTTTCGCCCGGCATGTTCGGGAAGACGGTGGATGCGAAAAGGAATGTGGGGATACGGTCGAAGGCCGTGCGGAAGTTGGACCGGATGGAGGTTTTGCCAGTACCGAACGGGTCCCAGGCAAACCCGACGGAGGGTCCGAAGTTATTCAGGTCGTTGTCATAGAGGCGGCCGTTGACCCATTTCGCCGTGGAGGTGGGGGCTGCGCCGTTTACCATGGGCGAATCGGGCCGCCGGACGCGGTTGTCCGGATTGCTGACGGCCCATTTGCCTTCCCAGCGAAGGCCAAAGTCGATGGTGAGGTTCTTCTTTACTTTCCAGTTGTCTTGTACGTAGAGATCGATTTCTGGATAGTCTGCCACGAAGGAAAACCGGCCGGGCGCGAATTTGTCACCCTGCGAGATGAAGCCGACCTGCCGTTGCCCAACGCGGCCGAGCATGAAATTAATGCTGTTCAGAAGCGCGGGACGGTCATTGGCGGTGTTGATATCGCTCGGAATACCGAAGGCGGATGGGTCGACTGGATTGATCGTGGTGGAAAAGTTCACGCTGGGGTTGGCGTTTTGGCCGCCCACGCTGCCGCGATCATCGATTTCCCGCTGCATGCGGGCATTGATGCCGAACTTGAGCGAATGGCGGCCCTTGATCCAAGAGAAATTGTCGACGATCTGCGCAGTGCGGACTTTTCGGTTGTTGCCAAAGGAACGGTCCGTGAGGACGGTGATCGGCGCCTCCGTCAGAGAATACTCGGACAGCGACGCGAGCGGCTGGTCAAAGATAAATCCGAAGCTGTTGTAGCCGATGACGAACTCATTCGTTATGGTCGGCGAAGGGTTTGTCCGCCAGTTGACGGCCATATTGCGGGGAGAACGAGAGGTATTGACGAGGCAGGTCGCGCCGGGAAACAGGGGCTGGCCGCCATTGCCCCGGTCGCAGTTGCTGTCCTGCTGGCCAAAGGCGTAGCGGATGTAGACCGTGTTCTGATCATTGATAATGTGGTCCACTTTGGCGACGATGTCGTTTTGCCGTTCGAACTGAGGCGCGGAGAAGTTATAGCCAGCGGTGTTCAACCCGTCGCCGAAATCGAAGCGGTTGGGCAGCGGGGTGGCGGCGATGATGGCGGCGATGGCCTTATCCTGCCCCAAGCGGGCCGGATCGTTATTAAAGATGTTGTAGCTCTTCATGGCCGCGGCATTCGTTGGGTTCCCGGAGAAGTCCACGCTGGCATTTGCGACGCCGGCCGGGAGATTGCGGCCGTTTGTCATGTAGCGGAAAAGACCCTGCCGGGCTTCGGCCGTATAGACCGTGCGGGTGACGATGGCGGTTTCCAGGGCTTTCAGCCCCTGGCCGTTTGCGAAGAAAAACGTCCGGTTTTTGATGATGGGGCCGCCGAGAGAGCCGCCGAAGACGTGCTGCACGAACTGGCGCTTGCCGGCATTGTTGACGTTGTTTTCCCATTCATTGGCATTGAAACGCGGGGTACGGTAGAGCCAGAAGCCGGAGCCGTGCAGATCGTTGGTGCCGGACTTGGTCACCATGGCGACCTGCCCGCCGGAGTTTCGGCCGGAATCCGCTGTGAAATTGCCGGTGAGTACCCGGAATTCGGCGAGCATGTCGGGATTGGGGCGGAGCGGCGTAAAGTTGGAGCCGCCGGCGGAGGTCTCGTTGACATCGATGCCGTCGAGGGTGAAATTCCAGGAGCGGTCGCGCGCGCCGTGGACGTGGACGGTGCCTCCGGTATTGGCTCCGCTGACTACGCCGGGCTGAATTTCGAGCAATTGCAGGGGGTTGCGGCCACGGGTACCCACGATGGGGAGGTCTTTAATGGTCTTTTCCTCCAGGAGTTGTCCGTGATTGCCGGAGGTGGCCGTTTGTACAACCTCCGCCGCGCCGGAGACTTCCACCACTTCCGTTACAGCGCCCAACTGCAGAGTGACATTTACGGTTGCCGGTTGACCAATGCTTACTCGATTCGCCTTGGCAGAGAACTTCTTGAACCCGCTCGCTTCGACCGTTACCGAGTAGAGGCCCGGTTGCAGAGATTCGAAGGCATAGGAACCGTTGGCCTCGGTAATGGACGTGAACGAAGCGGCGGTTCCCTCATTGGTCAAGGTGACATTCGCGTTGACAACGGCGGCTCCTGAGGAGTCGCTAACCGTACCCTGCAAACGTGACGTGGTTCCCTGGGCAAAAGCTGAAATGGAAAGTAAACTACCCGCGAAAAGCGCGGCGACAACCCTAAAAGTCATGTTTACCAGTCTAACAGCGGCTTACCATGGAGAGCAGGATGCTAGTACTCGCTTCCCAATCCCCCCGGCGCCGTGAGTTGTTGGAACGTGCGCGTATTCCGTTTGTCGTCCGTGTCGCCGATATCGATGAGTCGGTTCGTGACGGCGAGGCTCCCCAGTCCTATGTACGCCGTCTGGCGGCAGGCAAGGCGCTGAAAGTGGCCCGTGCCGCGGAGGAGTGCGTGCTGGCGGCGGATACCACCGTGGTGGCGGATGGAGAAATCCTGGGGAAGCCGACCGATCAGTCCGATGCTGTCCGTATGCTGACGCTGCTAGCCGGGCGGCGGCACGAGGTGATCACCGGGATTTGCCTGCGATACCGGCAGGACCTCTATATAGACGCGGCGGTCACGATGGTGGAATTCCACCCGATGACCGGGGCACAAATTGAAGCCTATGTGGCGACGGGCGAGCCTATGGATAAAGCCGGAGCCTATGGAATTCAGGGAATAGCGTCCCGCTACATCAAAGGCATCGAAGGTTGCCACTTCAATGTGGTGGGCCTACCCGTGTCGCTGGTCTTCCGCTATCTGGAAAAGCTGGGGCTGGCTTAGAACTTCGCCTTCGGATAGCGTGCCCGCAGCCATTCGACGAAGTCGTCCGGGCAGGCCATTGTGGAGAGGCGGCTGTTCCGGACCAGATTGAAACCGGCGAACAGGCCAGAGTCCTTAATTTGTTTGAGAGAGGTAGGGGGATCGAGGCGTCCCACGTACTTCATGTCGACGACCCACGATTTGGGGGTGTTGGGATCGGGGCGGGCGAGGGAGTCGACTTTCGCCAGGCCGACAATCGAGGATTCGCCTTGTGAGTGATAAAGAAACACCCAGTCCCCCTTTTTCATCTGAGAAATAGCCTGTACGGCCTGCGGATTTTTCACGCCGTCCCAGACGGTACGCTGGTCGCGGGCGAAGTCGTCAATGGAGTAGGTTTCGGGATCAGTTTTCGCGAGGAAAAAGGCCATAGTAGTATGCCGTACGGCTTCCCAAGTTTATCCCGTACGGCCTATGGAATGAACAATCGCCCTACTGAGATAAAATAAAAAGTCGATAATAGAGTGTAGAGCGTTAGGGAGAACCCGCGCTATTGGACCTATTTTGCTGAACCGGAAAGAATGCCGCCCGTGACAGCTTCCCTAGTCAATGAATGGATGGAGAAAGAGACAGGATGCGGAGCTCGATGCAAAAGTTCTTCGTTTTGATTGTCTTCGGCTTGGCGTTTGCCGTTTCCGGCTGGAGCCAGGAAAAACCGAAGACGCAGGGAGAGGGCAAGACGGCGAGTTTGCCGACGGAATTGCCGGCGGCGGATTCTCCTTCCGCGCCCGTAGACCCGAAGGCGTACCGGATCGGGCCGGAAGACGTCATTGCGATCCGAGTTTGGCGTGAGCCCGACATGTCCGGGCAATTCGTTGTGCGGCCGGATGGCCGGATCACGTTGCCGCTGGCCGGAGAACTTCAGGTGTCTGACCTTTCGCCGGAGCAGGTACAGGCGAAAGTGGTGGAAATGTACTCCAAGTACATCAACAAACCCGAGGTGGGCGTTTCGCTCGCGCGGGTAGGCAGCAAGAAGTACTATCTGGTTGGCCAGGTATTGAAAGCCGGGACCTTCCCTCTTGTGGTGCCGACCACGGTGCTGGAAGCGATTAATTCCGCTGGCGGATTTCAGGAATTTGCCAATAAGAAAAAGATCATCATTCTGCGCGGCGCCAAACGGATCCCTTTTAACTATGACGAAGTGATCAAGGGGAAAAAGGTGGAGCAGAATATTTTGGTGGAGAGCGGCGACCACATTATCGTTCGTTAAGGCGGCGGTAGCCAAGAACGGAAGCGCGGCCGCGGCACGCGGAGGCAAGGAGTTAAAGATCGGATGCAAGCCACAGACAGTTTTGAGGTAACTCGCCGGACACCGGATTTCGAAGATTTTGTCGATATTGCGCGGCGCCACAAAACGTGGATTTTCGGACCGTTCTGGGCGGGGATCGTGATCTCTACGGTGGTGGCATTCCTCTGGCCGGATACCTATTTGTCGTCAGCCACGATCCGGGTGACATCCTCGCAAGTTCCCGATCGGCTGGTGCAGGCCAATTTGAACCAATTGCTTTCGGAGCGCATCAGCGCGATCGCGCAAGGGGTGCTGAGCACGAGCACGCTGACTAATATTATTCAGACCCACGATCTTTACCCGCGTGAGCGCCGCCGCCTCCCCATGCAGGACATTGTGGAGCAGATGCGGAAAGATATCGGAATTGGCGTCGTAAACCTGCAGCAAGGCAACCGCAGCGTTGGCGCATTTCCCATCTCGTTCAAATACGAGAACCGATACTTGGCGCAGAAGGTGACATCCGATATCGTTAGCCGCCTGATTAACGAGAATGAGCGCGAGACGATCACGCAGAGCCAGACGACGACCGATTTCTTCACGCAGGAAGTCGCGAAATCCAAGCACCAACTCGATGAAATTGAAGCCCGGCTGGCGGATTTCCGCAGCCGGAATGCGGGCTCCTTGCCGGACGATCAGACGGTCAATATTGCGGCGATGAACACGCTGGATCAGCGGGTGAGCAATCTGAATGCGAGCATCAGCCGGGTAAACCAAGAGAAGCTCTTGCTGGAGTCGAACCTGCGCATCTCGCGCGAGCAACTTGCCAAGGCTACGGAAGCGGCGAACGTCTTGCCCGCGGACCCGGCCCGGACGCAGATGAAGAACGAAGAGTTGTTGCGGAAGGAACGGGAGATTAGTACGGCGGAGCAGATGCTGACGCAGTACAAAGAGATGTACAAGGATAATCATCCCGATGTCCGGCGGTTAGAAGCCAACCTGTTGATGCTCCGGCGGCAACGCGATGAGCTACAGCGTGCGGATAAAGACGCCCGCGAAGAGGAAAACCGGAAAGCGGCGGCGGCGCAGGCGGCCAAGAACAAGGCGGCGCGCCCCGTGTCCGCGACGAAGGAAATGATTGCTCTGGATGCCAGCGTTAAGCAGATGGAATCAATGATCAACGCGAAGGACATGGAACTAAAAGATCTGAACGCCGAGATCAACCGTACTTCGCAGCAATCCCGTGGGTACCAAGCGCGATTGGCATCCGCTCCGCAAGCAACACAAATTTACGCGCAACTGAATCGTGACTATGAACAGGCGAAGACCACCTACAACACGTTGAAGTTGAAGCAGGACGATTCGGCGCGAGGCACCGCCATCATTCGAAATAAACAGGGCGAGTCTCTGGATCTTTTGGATCAGGCGTCGCTTCCCGTCACGCCCTCCGAACCGCAGCGGACGAAGATGATCGGCATCGGCGCAGTGTTGGGTCTGATGCTGGGCCTGTTCTCCGTCGCCTTCCGCGAGATGAAGGATACGACACTGAAAAACCTGAAAGACGTGCGTGCCTATACGCAGCTAACGGTCCTCGGTTGCGTACCGCTGCTGGAGGAAGACGTTGTTGTGAAGCGCCGGAAACGGATCGGCCTTTTGGGTTGGTCGACTGCCATCGTGCTTGGCGTATTGGTGATGGGCGGGTCGGTTGCCTATTACATGGTCACCAATACCTAAACCGCTTGAAATTCGTATCTGAGGTCTGATCCATGAGTAAAGTTCACGAAGCGTTGCGCAGGGCTGAAATGGCGGGGGCGCTCCGTCCACCCGCTGCGCCAGCGGCTGCTCGTCCGGTCGCGACGCCGCCTCCACCTCCTCCGGATGGCCGGTCGTACTATCGTTCCAATGGCGCGCCGTCGACGGGAACCCTGAGTATGCAGGAGGTTTTGGCCCGTGTGGAAGAAGTGCCGTTCCAACCATTGGCGGATGCCCACCTGTTGGATGCTACCCGTCCCAGTGAAGCGCCCGCAGAGGAGTTCCGCACGTTGCGGACCCGGTTGAATCATCTGCAGAGCCTGAGTCCGATCCGGAATATCGTTGTGACTTCTCCGTCTCCGGCTGAGGGCAAGTCTTTTACCGCGGTAAATCTTGCGCTTGCCGAGGCTCAATTGTCCGGCAACCTTACATTGCTCGCGGATTTCGATTTCCGGCGGCCTATCGTTCACTCGATGTTTCAGGTTGACCGCAGTCCGGGCATTACCGACTACTTGATGGGGAAGGCGGAACTGCACCAGATCATCAAAAAGGTCGCAGGGACGAATCTTTACATCATGCCGGCTGGGGAAGCGGTGCTGAACCCCCTGGAGCTGTTGAATCTGAACGACGTCAAGGTATTGCTTGATCTACTCCCCACGGTATTTAACTGGGTCATTCTGGATACCCCCCCTTTGTTGTTCGCGGCAGATGCAAGTCTTCTTTCGACCCTTTGCCACGGCACCGTTCTGGTGGTGCGCATCGGTACGACGACCATCGATTCAGTAACCCGCGCCATGCAGTCGCTATGTGAAAACAATGTTCTGGGTATTGCCGTCAATGGGGCGCGGCGCGGCGAACTCTACAGCAAATATACCTACTATCACTCCTACTACTACGCGGCGGAGAATGCGCGGAAGGATGGGCAAGACGAAGAGCCCGGCCCTTTGCAGGGGTAGGTCTTAACCCGCACGGCCAATGAGTAGCGCCGCATTCTTGCTGCCGAAGGCGATACAGTTTGCGATCGCATATTCGAAGTGGAGCGCGCGGGCCTCGTTGGGTGTGTAGTCCAGATCGCAGTTCGGATCGCGACTTTCGAGGTTGATGGTTGGATGGATGCGGTTATCCCGCATTGCCAGGAGGATGGCTGCCACGCCGGCCGCGCCGCTGGCTCCTTGCGGGTGGCCGATCATGCTTTTCAGTGCGCCGCCAGGCAAGCAAGCGGCGTGTTTCCCGAAGGCTCGCTTAACGGCGGTCGTCTCGATGCGGTCGTTCAGTTCCGTGGATGTGCCGTGGTACTGCAGGTAGCCGACCTGCTCCGGGGCGATCCCGCCCTCACCCAGCGCCATCCCAATCGCACGCGCCGGCTCCTCTCCGCACTCTTCGAGACGGACACGGTGGAACGCTTCGCAGGTGGACCCATAGCCGGCGAGTTCCCCATAGATTGTCGCCCCTCGCGCCAGGGCTCGCTCCCGTTCCTCGACCACAAAGAACCAGGCGCCTTCAGCGAGAACGAACCCGTCACGGTCGAGGGAAAAAGGACGGGAGGCCCGCTCCGGTTCGTTGTTCCACCGCTGCGTCATGATGCGCATGAGCTGGAAGCCGCGCAGGATGAGCGGGGCAATCGGCGCGTCCACTCCGCCAGCCACCAGACAATCCATCATGCCGGATTGAATCTGGCGGAGGGCATATCCCAGGGCGTCCGTGGAAGAAGTGCATCCGGTGGAAACGACATGAGAGAGCCCGCGCAGACCGAAGTGCATGGAGACTTCGCTGGCGAGGGTGCCGATTGTGGATGTGGGAATTGCGTAGACGCTGCACTGTTTCTGCTGGCCGGTGTGGAAAAGGCGGTATTGTTCCTCGGTGAACGCCTGGCTGCCTCCGCCGGATCCGACAATCACACCGATCTGACGGAGTTGTTCGCGCGTCATTGCCGCGGTGTCCAGGCCGGCGTCTGTCAGCGCTTCGGCCGCGGCGGCTCTCGCCAGGGCGGTGACACGGCCCACATGCGGACGCTCCTTTGGCGTTACCCATTCGTCTTCCGGAAAGCCTGAGATCTCCCCCGCGATCCGAACCAGCAGAGGTCCGGGGTCAAAGAGGCCAATAGGCCGAACACCGCTTTTGCCGGCCAGCGTATTTGCCCAAAAGGATTGGCATCCGATGCCATTGGGGCTCACGGCGCCGATTCCTGTGATAACGGCGCGCCGCCGGCCGTGTTGCAAACGGTTCCCGCCCATAAGTGTGTTAGTATAGGCCTTTTTCGTCTGTACTTTGCATGGATGAGGAACTTCCTTCCCGTGACGTTGCGCCGGATGCGCTGATCCCGGCCCCGCCTCCTCCTTTGATTGAGGAACTCCCTGTTTACGTTGCACCGCCGGCTCCTCCTCCCCTGGTGGTGACTCCTCCTCCGCCGTTAGCCGCCCGGCTGCTGGCCGGAGTGGAGAGCGGGATTCTGGGCGCGGCCGTCATGATTTGTTGGTTTGCGCTGGATTCTTTATTGGAACGCCAATATTGGTGGGCCATGTTAAATCTTTGGGGTGCGAGCGTTTACCACAACCGCGTATTCTCGATGGGCTTTGGCGTGGCTACGTTGGCGGGCGCTTCCACCCACTTTTTTCTGCATGGAACGGCGGGCGTGTTGTGGGCGCTTGTGGCGGGACGCATGTCGAACTACTGGCTGCACTTAACCTGCTCGTTGCTGGCGGCGGCGGTATGGTACTGGCTGCTGATGCACGCGTTTTGGCCCGCGGTAGCGCCGGTGGTGAGCCGGATTGCTCCGGTACCGGCGACGCCGCTTGCCTACATTTTGTTTGGAGCGGCGATCAGCCGGAGCGCGCACCGGGCGCGAGAGTTGCAGGCTGTCTGGCAAACGTAGGCTCCCGGGTTTGAACCCGTTCCCCCGGATCAGGTAGACTGATTAGTTTGTGTGTCGATTTGCCGGAGTACGGTCACCCGCGTGGAAACCGGGGAACAGCCGGGCGCGTCACCAAAGAGTCGCAGAGTGGAAAGGATTTAGCGCTGAATGAAGCATGCCGGGCTCGGACGCCTGCAACTGCTGACAATTGTGTGTGTCTGTCTGAGTACCGAGGCACTCTATTGTCAGCAACCCCCGACTACACCTCCTAAACCCGCTCCTGCCAAACCTGGCCCGCAGAATCCGTTTGAAACGGTTCCGCAGTCGGTAGAGCCTCCGAAAACGGAAGCCCCGAAACCAGCACAGGCCAAGCCGGGCGCGCCTCAATTTGAGGCGCCAAAAGCGGCGGAACCGGATACCCCGGCCCCCGGGCAAGTCGAGGATGTTGTGGAGCTCGTGGAGTTTCGCGGTGCGCGCCGCGTTCCACAGGACACCTTACGCGCCATGATCCTGACACGCAAGGGCGACAAGATTGATGAAGAGACCTTGCACCGCGACTTCATGTCTCTGTGGAACACGGGCCGCTTTGATGACATCTCTCTGGAGCGAGAGGCGGGCCGGACCGGATACATTTTGCGGTTTATCGTCGTCGAGCGCCGGATTGTGCGATCGATTAAATACGAAGGGGCGAAATCGGTCACCGTTTCCGAAATTCTGGACCGGTTTAAGGAACGCCGCGTTGGTTTGACGGTAGAAGCGCAGTACGATCCGAACAAAGTCCAGCGCGCTGCCGTCGTGCTGAAAGAATTCTTGGCCGAGCGAGGCCGGCAGTATGCGACGGTGGAGCCGGAACTGCGGCAGATCCCGCCGTCGACGATGGAAGTCGTCTTCAAGGTGATCGAGGGGCCCAAGGTAAAGATGGGCGACATCAAGATCGAAGGGAACAAGATCTTCAGTGACCGCACGGTGATCCGGGCGATGAAGAATTTGCATCCGATCGGCATCCCCCGGTCTTACATCCTTGAGAACATTTTTGCTAAGACGTTTGATTCTTCCAAATTGGAAGAAGATAAGCAGCGGATTCAGGTCTTCTACCAGGAAAAGGGCTACTTCACGACGCGGGCGGGCGAGCACAAGTTGGTGATTCGCGATACCGGCGGGAGCGGGTTGAAGATCCCGTTGTTCAAACCGAACAAGCCGGGCAAGAAGGCGGACCTGACGGTCAATATCGAAGAGAGCCGTTTGTACAAGCTGCAGAATTTGAACGCTGTCGGCATGAAACTGTTCCGTACGCCGGAATCGATTCTCGCCAACATCTTCCAAATGAAGGTTGGCGATACGTTCTCGACCGCGAAACTACGCAAAGGCCTGGAGCAGATTCGGAAGCTGTACGGCGAGTTCGGTTATATTGACATGGTCCCCGAACCGGACATCAACCCGATTCTGGGCACAGACAAAGTTGACTTTACGTTGAACGTGGACGAAGGCAAACAGTTCTTCGTTCGCCGCATTGATTTTTCCGGAAACACGACAACGCGCGACAAGGTGATTCGCCGCGAATTGCTGGTGGATGAAGGCGACATGTTTTCGACCCGGCTATGGGAACTCAGCATTCTCCGCTTGAATCAGCTCGGTTATTTCGAAGCGTTGAAGGAAGGCGAAGCGGCGGAAATCAAGCGCGATACGCGGACCAACACCGTTGATATCACTTTGAAGGTGAAGGAACGCGGGAAGAACTCCGTACAGTTGTCGGGCGGCGTAAGCGGCATTTCGGGCAGCTTTGTGGCGTTCGGTTACTCGACGAACAATTTCCTGGGTCTGGGCGAAACGCTTGGCATTAATAGCCAGATCGGTGACCGTATTCGTGACGTCACCTTTAGCTTCACCGAACCCTACCTGTTTGACCGGCCGATTCAAACCGGCTTTACGGTCTACATGCAGCGGTACAACTACGATCAGGCGCGCGAAGTTTCTCTGTTGAGCGGCCGCAACTTGATTCCTTTGTATGAAGCATTGGGCACGAATAACCTGCTGAACTACGTCTCCAATGGCCGGGGCTTCACGGTATTTGCCTCTTCCCAGTGGCGCCGCACGTTCGCCCGCTGGACGCTGAGCTATGGCTATGACCGGTCCCGCATCCAAACGCTGACCGATTCGGCGACGCAATATTTTCAGTACGTTAATTTCCAGGGCATTAACGGCCCGAACCAGTTGAGCGGTATCCGCACGAGCAAGATCGTGCCGGCGTTCCAATACAACACGGTGGACCACCCGATCACTCCGAGCCGCGGCAAAAGCCTATTCGCGTCGGTGAGTTTTGCGG
>DASTML010000081.1:0-50479 GCA_035714175.1 Bryobacteraceae bacterium
GCGCGCTGTGTGCGTGCCGCCTTCCTGGAACCGTTTCAGGTCAATCGTGTTCAGCTTTTGCAGAATCGGTTCGGGCAGCACTTCTCCTGTAATCTGCGGTTGGTCCGGCGGATTCCAATGACCTTCGGCCACGGTCTGCCATTCCGCTCCATCCTTGGACTTATCAATTGTGAGCGCGAATTCCTTTCGCTGATCCATTGCCCCAGTATAGTTTCCCCAGTCGTAACCGGATCGGCAATTTCGCATACCACCGTTCCTCCTGGCGGCAAGTAGTAGAATACCGGGGTGCAACGCAGAGACTTTCTTGCCGCGGCCATGGCCGCCCCGGCAGCCGCGGCCGCGGCGCCGATTCCGATCATAGACACTCACATCCACCTGTTCGATCCACGCCGTCCCCAAGGCATTCCCTGGCCGCCGAAGGACAACGCGATCATGTACAAACCGGCGTTGCCGGACCGCTATCGCGCCCTCACCAAATCTCTCGGCATTGTGGGCGCCGTGGAGGTCGAATGTAGTCCCTGGGTGGAGGACAACCAATGGGTGCTCGACGTTGCCGCCAAGGACACCATTGTTGTCGGCATGATCGGCAACCTGGAACCCAGCAAGCCTGAGTACAACAAACAACTCGACCGTTTTGCCAAAAATCCGTTATTCCGGGGCATTCGCTATGGCAACCTGTGGGGCAATAACCTGCGCAACGAACTTCCCAAGCCCGAGTTCATCGCGGGGTTGAAACGCCTGGCGGCAGGCGGCTACACCCTGGATTCGGCGAATCCAACCGTGGAACTTTTAGAAGATCTGGTGCACGTCGGCGACAAAGTTCCCGATCTGAAAATCGTCATCGATCATCTGCCTAAAATCGCTATCCCGAAAGATCCCAAGGGTCGCGCCGCCTATGACAAAGCGATCCGCACGCTCGCTTCGCGGCCGAACGTCTATGTGAAGGTTTCGGCCGTGTTAAATAAAATTGGCGATCGCGTGCCGTATGAACTCGCTCCCTATCGGGCAACGATCGATGCCATTTATGACGCATTTGGCCCGGACCGTCTGCTCTACGGCAGCGATTGGCCGAACTCCGATCCGATGGGCAACTATGCGCAGGTATTGGCTGTTGTGCGTGAATACTTCACGGCAAAGGGGCCGCAAGTGGCCGAAAAATACTTCTGGCGGAACTCAGTGGCGGCCTATGGATGGGTTCATCGTGAAAAAGGTCAACCGGGGAAGTAACGAACGTTCATAATCAGGTATCCTGTTAAACATGAGACTCAAGCTCTTCTCGGTAGCAGTGCTGTCGGTGATGACACTCCCGTTGATGGCCGCGGATGGCGATACCAAAATCCGTGTTCGCTCCGCCCCTCGTGGCGCCGGCCTCTTCGTGGATGGAAAATACGTTGGACCTGCTGGCCGCTTCTCCGTTCCTGAGAGTTATGCAATTGAGCCGGGGTCCCATGAAGTGACGTTGAAGGATCCGCGGTACGAAGACTTCTCCGCGAAGGTCGACGCCAAGGCCGGCAAGACCACCAAGCTCTCCGCCAAGCTGAAGAAAAAGGAAGAGCCCAAGGGACCGTTCGGCCGTCTCCGCCTTAAGGGTGGGGAAGGGGAGTCGTTCTGGTCGGTGGCGGCTGGCGATATCGGTGCGATCTATCTCAATGGCGCGTTCATGGGCCATGTCGATGAGTTGAACGATGTGGGTGGTGGTTTGCTCGTTCCTGCTGGCACCTATGAATTGAAGGTGCAGTCGCAGGTGTACGGGGAATTCACCAAGACCGTTACCATCGAAGCCGGTAAGGTTAACGCTGTCGTCTACGGCAGCAAAAAAGAACAGTAGGCATCGACTTCGGCCCGCGTTGGCGCCGAGGCTTGTGCTCCCAACTTTGTCGCAGATAATGCCGCGGCCGCATTCGCAAAGCGAAGTGTGTCCGCGGTAGTTCTGCCTTCAGTCAAAGCAACGGCGATAGCGCCATTAAAGGTATCGCCGGCGGCCGTCGTGTCAACTACGGAGACTGGAAATGCCGGTATGTGTTGTCCGCCGGAGTAGCAGCCCTCCGCCCCCAGCTTGAGCACGACGCGGCGTGCGCCCTTTGCAAGCAGCCGCTGCTCTGTTTCACCGGGATCGGTTTCTCCGCCGGCCAATGCCGCCGCCTCTGTTTCGTTCGGCGTCAACCAATCGGCCAGGGCCAGCACCTCCGGCGGCAAAGGTTGTGAGGGGGCTGGATCGAGGATCGTAACTGCGCCTTCCTCCCGGGCAATCTCCATGGCTCGGCGCACGGCGGGCAGTGGCGTTTCCAACTGAAAGAGCACGCAATACGCCGTACGAAACAGGGGCCGCAAGGCTTCTACCGAGGCGGCGTCCACTTGTGCATTGGCGCCTGGCATAACGAGAATCGAGTTCTGTCCGGCCGGGTCTATCCAGATCATCGCCGCGCCGGTGGGCGCGGCGCGCGTGGCGTGCACATGCGACGCATCGACGCCGGAGGCCGCCAACGAGGCACGCAGATGGTCCGCAAAGGCGTCGTAGCCGACACGCCCCACCAACTTCACTACGCCAGGGCTCTTTGCCAAACGGGCCGCCGCGTTCGCCTGATTGGCTCCCTTGCCTCCGGGAAACATCTGAAATCCGTCGCCCAGTACGGTTTCCCCAGGTAACGGCATGCGTGGCGCACGCGCCACAAAATCCATGTTCAGACTGCCGAAGACGACAATATGCCGTCGCATGGTCTACGACCGGCCGAGATCGATTCCCAGCCGCTTCAACTCTTCGGCGTAATAGCGGCGATGCAGCAGATCAAACTCTTCGCTGCCCTCCAGAATTTCGCGTTTCTGCGAACGCACCTTCTGACGCGCAGCCTTGTCGATCTTATCCTCAGTCAGCAGAAAGTCCGTGAACGTTTTGACAATGTTCAAACGGATATCGTTCTCCGGACGTTTCAGGCGAAAATCGCGGCCCTTCCGCATAGCGCCCAAAATTCTGTGCGAGATTTCCGTGATCTTGTCGCGCGAGAGCTTCATGCCATCGCCGGTATCGCGGCCGGAAGCGCGGACAATCTTCCGTTCCGTGATCAACTGGTTCTTCACCTTGCGAAACATGTCGGAGTAGCTGACCTGCTCGCGACGCATGTACTCGTTGTACTGCGAAAGAATCTCGCGAACCTCATCGTTCAGCGCGTCCTCCACGGAAAGTTCCTGAAGGATTACCTGATTGATCGCCTCCCGGGCGGAGGCCGGGTTGGCGATTTCGACAAGCCCCGCCGAAACGCTGGTCACGACGTGTCCGGCCAGATACGCGACGACTTCTTTCTGCAGCAGCATTCGTGTCTGAGTCTATCGGCACGGCAAAGGAAGTGTCAATTCTCAGCGCTGTTTGCTATACTCATGGTTTCCATGCTGCTGCATTTTCAGGGCCCCCATCACCACCATCATCCCCATGTGGCGACGGCCTGGGCCATTGGTTGAAATTGCGCTGAAGTACCGCAGTATGAGACCGTAACCAGGCCCGCCGATATCCCGGCGGGCTTTTTCTTTCCCAACCCCCTCCCAAACAGAACAATGGACCTCGATTTTAAGAAAACGGACGGCCTCATCACCGCGGTCATCCAGGATTACAAGACTGGCCGTGTGCTCATGGTCGGCTACATGAATGAAGAATCGTTCCGCCTGACGGTCGAGCGCGGCTATGCCATCTTCTGGAGCCGTTCCCGCAAGAAATTGTGGCTCAAGGGAGAGTCGAGCGGCCATAAGCTGCTGGTGAAGTCGATTCAAACCGATTGCGACAAGGACGCGGTGCTGGTGCAGGTAGAGGCCGTCGGTCCCGGCGTCTGCCACGAAGGCTATGAGAGCTGCTTCTTCCGCACGCTGGAAGACGGAGAGTGGAAAGTCACCGAAACGCAGACCTACGATCCGTCCGCCGTCTATAACCAATGAGAACGAGAAGAATCCATGTCGAATAAGTTAAAACTCGGAATTCCCAAGGGCAGCCTCGAAAACGCCACGATCGATCTGTTTAAGAAGGCGGGCTTTCAGATTCAGTCTTCCAGCCGATCCTATTTCCCGGTCATCGACGACCCGGAGATTGAGTGCATGCTGATTCGCGCGCAGGAGATGGCGCGCTACGTGGAAGATGGCGTGTTGGATGCCGGCCTCACCGGCTTCGACTGGATTCAGGAGAGCGGCGCCAAGGTGGTCAAGATTGCCGACCTTGTCTATTCCAAACAGAGCTTCGGCAAAGTCCGCTGGGTGCTGGCTGTTCCGGAAGCATCGCCTGTGAAAACGGTGAAAGATCTGGAAGGTAAGATTATCGCCACCGAACTGGTGGAGGCGACCAAAAAGTACCTGAAGAAAAACGGCGTGAAAGCCAAGGTGGAGTTTAGCTGGGGCGCGACCGAAGTGAAGCCGCCGGATTTGGCCGATGCCATTGTGGAAGTCACGGAAACCGGTTCATCGCTGCGGGCAAATAAACTGCGGATTGTGGAAGAGTTGTTCACGTCGAACACGCAGTTGGTTGCCAACAAGGCGGCGGCGGCTGACGACTGGAAGTCCCAGAAACTGGCTGACATCAAGATGCTGTTGGAAGGCGCGATTGCTGCTCTGGGCAAAGTCGGCTTGTTGCTCAACGTGGAACGCAAGAATCTGGAAGCGGTCCTGCAGATTCTCCCGGCCCTCAAGAACCCCACTGTGTCGCCGCTCTCCAAGGACGACTACGTTGCCATCAATACCATCCTGGATGAATCCACGGTTCGCACCATTATTCCGCGCCTGAAAAAGGCCGGCGCGAGCGGCATCGTGGAATATCCGCTGAACAAGATCATCGAGTAACGCCGCATGATACGCATCGTTGAGCACACGCAAGTCAGCCGGATTCTGGCGCGCAAGGCCGCCCGGTTCAATGAAGCCGAAGAAGCGGTACGGCCGATCTTGGAAGCGGTCCGTACGCGCGGCGACAAGGCGGTTGTCGAGTACGCCGCGAAGTTCGATGGCTTCGACCGCAAGTCATTGCGCGTTTCCGACGCCGAATTGGCGGCCGCGCAGAAGGCGCTTTCGAAAGAGTTTCGCGATGCGGTAAAAGTGGCTGCGGCCAATATTCGTGCCTATGCCAAATTGCAGCTGCCTTCGCCGAAGTCGGCGGTCCTGTCGCCTGGGTTGAAAGTGGGGCAGGTTGTCCGGCCGCTGGATACCGTGGCTGCCTACATTCCCGCCGGCCGGTATCCGCTGCCCTCCACGGTGCTGATGACGGTAATCCCCGCGCTGGTCGCGGGCGTGCCGAACGTGTGCGTCACGTCCCCGCGCATGGTGCCGGAGATCTTCGGTACCGCGGCTCTGTTGAAGACTCCCCACGTATTTCAGATTGGCGGCGCGCATGCGATCGCTGCGTTTGCATACGGTACGAAAACCGTGCCTCGCGCGGATCGGATCGTGGGTCCCGGCAACATCTATGTGGCCGCCGCCAAAAAGCTATTGGCCGGCGAAGTGGGCATTGATTTCATTGCCGGACCTACTGAAATTCTGATGATCGCGGCTGAAGGCAACCCGGCCTGGATTGCCGCTGACATGCTGGCCCAAGCCGAACATGATACCGATGCAAGCGCCGTGTTGTTGACCACCTCGAAGCAACTCGCCCTCGCCGTACAAAGTGAAGTGGAACGGCAGTTGGAGACATTGCCAACGGCCGCCACGGCCCGCAAGGCCATCGACAAGAACTCGGCCATCATTCTCGTCCGCTCTCTGGATGAAGCGGTGGAGATCTCCAACCGCTTTGCGCCGGAGCATCTCTCCATCCCCGATGCCTCGCTCGTCAAAGGCATTCGCCACGCCGGGTCGATCTTCATTGGTCCCTACAGCCCCGAGGCCGCCGGCGACTACGCCTCCGGTCCGAACCACGTGCTGCCGACCAGCGGCGCTGCCCGTCTGCGAGGCGGTCTTTCCTCGATGGACTATGTGAAGATCATCTCCACGCAAGAATTGAACGCCTCCGCGCTCCGGAAACTCGAGCCTGCCATCACGACGTTGGCTCGCGCCGAAGGGCTGGAAGCACACGCGCGCAGCGTAGAGGTCCGCCGTGCCAAGTAACCCGAAACCGGCGTCCGGGCTCCGTCCCCGTCCCGCCGTTGAAAAAATGGCGCCGTACCACCCGCCCACCGGCGGCCGCATGGACAGGCTGCGGCTGGACTTTAACGAGAATACGCTCGGATGTAGCGAAAAGGTGACGCAGTTCATCGCCGAACACTTGGTGGAAAACGACCTTGCTGTCTATCCGGAATACGGGAAGGCGATCGAGGAGCTGGCTCAATTTTTCAAGGTGGAGCAAAGCGAGTTTGCGATCACCAATGGGACCGACGAAGCGATTCAGGTACTGGTCAACACCTACATCGACGACGAAGACGATGTTCTGATCCTGACGCCCTCCTACGCCATGTACCGCTTTTACTGCGAGGTGGCCGGCGCGCAGATTCGCGAGATCCCCTACCGTCCCGGTACATTGGCATTCCCGCTGCAGGAACTGCTGGGGGCCATTCAACCGTCCACGCGGCTGATCCTCATCTCCAATCCCAACAATCCCACCGGCTCCGGCGTCGATCTCGACGGCATCCAGCGCATTCTCAAAAAAGCGCCCCACGCCGCCGTGTTGATCGACGAAGCCTACTACGAGTTCAGCGGCGTCACCGCGCTCAAGCTGATCAACGATTATCCCAATCTCTTCGTGAGCCGTACTTTTTCCAAGGTCTACGGCATGGCGGCGATGCGCGTCGGCTGCATCTTCTCCCGTGCCGATAACGTGGCCTGGATGAAGAAGGCGCAGTCTCCCTACAGCGTCAATTCACTGGCCGTATTGGCCGCACGCGCCGCCATTCGCGACACCGAGTACATCTCCGAATATGTCGGCGAAGTTCTGGCCGCGCGGGAATTACTCTACGTTGGCTTTGAAAAGCTCGGCATTCCCTACATCAAGAGCCAAGGGAACTTCGTGCTGTTTGCCGCCGGCGACCGCGCTGTCGAAATCCGCGACACGCTGCGTGAACGGGGCATCCTGGTTCGCGATCGCAGCTATGAACTGCCAGGCTGCGTGCGAGTTACCGTCGGAACGCGCGAACAGATGCGCAAATTTCTCACCGAACTGGAGGCTGTTTGGAAACGCCCGGTCAAATGATCGTTTTCGATATGGATGGCGTACTGGTGGACGTGACCGAGTCCTACCGCGAAACCATCGTGCAGACGGTGAAGCATTTCAGCGGCAAGACCATCGCCCGCCCCGCGATTCAGGATTACAAGAATCAGGGCGGTTGGAATAACGATTGGGCGCTTTCCCAACGTATCCTGGCCGATTTCGGCATGGCGGTTGACTACCCTACCGTCGTCGAAGAGTTCCAGAAAATTTTCTTCGGTCCGAACGGCAATGATGGACTGATGCAACGGGAAGAGTGGATCGATACGACCGGAACGTTGGCGCGGCTGAATGAACGTTTTGCATTCTCCGTGTTCACTGGCCGCCTCCGCGATGAGGCGCAGTTGACGCTTGATCGCTTTGCGGGCCACTTGCATTTTGCGCGTGTCATCGGCGATGACGACGTGACCAACGGCAAGCCGGATCCCGAAGGGCTTTTGCAGCTTATTACAGCCAACCCCACCCATAAGTATTTCTACATCGGCGACACCGTCGACGATGCCCGCAGCGCCCGCGCCGCCAACGTGCCTTTTATCGGCGTTGGCCACGACCGCGACGAAGGCCACGCAAAAACAGTCCGGCTCATGGAAGCCGAAGGCGCCATCGCCATCATCGAAAGCATCAACGAACTGGAGCGAGTCTTACCCGCATGAGGATAGCAAGCGTAGAACGGATCACCCGCGAAACACAGATCCGCGGCAAGCTGAAGATTGAAGGCAAGGGGAAGTACACCGTTTCCACGGGTATCCGTTTCCTGGATCACATGCTCGAACTATTCACCAAGCACGGTGGATTCGATCTGGAATTGCAGGCCACTGGCGATCTCGATGTGGATCAGCATCATACGGTCGAAGACGTGGGTATTGTGTTGGGCCAACTCTTCGCCAAGGCGCTGGGTGACCGCAAGGGCATCAACCGGGCGGGCTATTTCGTCATGCCCATGGACGAGACGCTCTCCGTCACCGCCATCGACCTGGGCGGCCGGCCCGCGCTGGTCTATAACGACAAGGTGAAAACGCGACTGGTTGGCGATTTGCAATCGGAATTGGTGCACGACTTTTTTGACGGTTTTGCCGTCCATGCCGGGGCTAACGTGCACGTGCTCGTCATGTACGGCCGTTCGAACCATCACAAGCTGGAAAGCATCTTCAAAGGCTTCGCGCGTGCGATGAAGTTCGCCTGTTCCACCGATGCGCGACTCAAGGATCAGTTGCCTTCCACCAAGGGTCTCCTCGAAGGAACCAATCAATGAGCGGTATCGCGGTCTTCGACTACGGCGCGGGCAATCTGCGCTCCGTGCTCAATACGTTGGAAGCCATCGGCGCGAAGTTCGAACTGGTGGACGACGCGGCGGGCCTTACGACTGCCGACAAAATTATCCTTCCCGGCGTGGGCCACTTCGGTCAACTCCTCCGCTCATTGGATGCCATGCGCGTCCGTTCCACGATGCTGACGGCGATCTCCGCCGGTACGCCGTTTCTCGGTATCTGCTTGGGGCTCCAGGCGCTGTTCGAGGAAAGCGAAGAAGCGCCCGAAGTCCGTGGCTTGGGCATCTTTGAAGGCAATGTGAAACGCTTCCCGGAAGACGCGCGCGTGCCGCATATGGGTTGGAATGAGCTCGACGTAAAGGCAGGCTCCCGTCTGTTGCGCGGCGTCAGCGACCATCCTTACGTTTACTTCGCCCATAGCTACTACGTGCCGGTCGTCCACTCTGCCGCCGCCACTTGCCAATACGCGGAACCGTTCACTGCCGTTCTCGAGCACGAAAACGTCTTTGGCGTCCAGTTCCATCCCGAAAAGTCCGGTCCTCTGGGGTTGCAAATTGTCAAAAACTTCATCGAGCTCTAAATCCTGGACATTCGACTGCATGCTGGCCAAACGAATCATTCCCTGTCTTGACGTTACCGCCGGCCGTGTCGTCAAAGGCGTCAACTTCGTCAACCTGCGCGATGCGGGCGACCCGGTCGAACTTTCGGACCGCTACAACGATCAGGGCGCTGACGAACTCGTCTTTCTCGACATCACCGCCTCCAGCGATGAACGCAAAACGATGGTGGATGTCGTCGCTCGCACCGCGCGAAAGGTATTCATTCCTCTCACCGTGGGCGGCGGCATTCGCGGCATTCCGGATGCCCGCAAGATCCTGATGGCGGGAGCGGACAAAGTCAGCGTCAACACAGCCGCCGTCCGCCGCCCGGAACTGATTACGGAACTGAGCAATGAGTTCGGCGCGCAGGCCGTGGTTCTCGCCATTGACGCGCGCCGCCGTCCCGGTGGCGGTTGGAACGTCTACACGAAGGGTGGACGTGTGGACGAGGGCATTGACGCTGTCGAATGGGCCGCCAAGGGCATGCAGTTAGGGGCAGGAGAGATCCTGTTGACCTCCATGGATACCGACGGCGTACAAACCGGTTTCGATTGCGAATTGACCGCCGCCGTCTCCCGCGCCACGCGCATCCCGGTAATCGCCTCCGGCGGGGCCGGCAAGCCGGAGGACTTCCTGAAAGTGCTCACCGAAGGCGAGGCGGACGCCGCTCTGGCCGCCAGCATCTTCCACTTCGGAACCTACACCGTGGACGACCTGAAAGAATTTCTCGATAAGCACGGCATCGTCGTGCGGAGGCGCCGGTAATCAGCATGAGTCAAACTCTTATTCTTCCTTGCATCGATCTGATGGACGGCAAGGTGGTGCAACTCGTCCAGGGCAAGGAAAAGGCCCTGGAGGGCGATGCGCCGCTCGTCATGCTGGAGAAGTTCGCCGGCTTCCCGGAGATTCAGGTCATTGACCTGGACGCGGCCCTCGGCCGCGGCGCCAATGACTCCATTGTCGAAACCCTTTGCGCCCACGCTCGCTGCCGCGTTGGCGGCGGCGTCCGAACCGTGGAACGCGCGCAGACGCTCCTCAATCAGGGCGCCTACCGTGTGATCGTCGGGACCAGTGCCTTCACCAAGGAGGGCCCTAACAAGCCGTTCCTGGAGGAACTGGCCGCCAAGGTCGGTCCGGAGAAAATTCTGCTGGCGCTTGATTCCAAGGGCGGCCGAATTGTGATCAAGGGCTGGCAGGAAGCCACCAATTTCACCGCCGAAGAGATCATTGGCTCGCTGGAGCCCTACTGCCGCGGTTTTCTCTGCACCTACGTCGACAAGGAAGGCATGATGCAGGGGACCGATATCGAATGGTTTACCCGCCTGCGCAACGCGCTGTCGCCGACGCATGAACTGACCGCGGCCGGCGGCGTCACCACGCTCGACGACGTGCGCGCGCTCCGTTCCATCGGCATCCACACGGCGCTCGGCATGGCCATCTACACGGGTCGTCTCGACCTCGCTGAACTACGCTCCATGCTCTAATTCCGGCGGAGTGATAAATCCGCCCTGGCGTTTGCGCAATGTCTGGCAGAGGGACAACGCAACATGTACAACGCCGCATTGGAAATCATCGCCGTCACGCCGCAGGGCAGGGAAGAACTCGCTTTCTCCTATGCCAAGCCGTCGGACTGGCAGTCCGTCGAAATTCCCCACGAAGAACCGAACTTCGAAGATCCGAAATACTTCCTCCCCGTCGCCGTAGCAACCGCTTTGTATGGCATCGGCGTCTTCTCCGTGGGCGTCCGTCCGGCGTTTGACGATGGTACCGTTCGAGAATGGTTGGAGTGGCTCTGCGGCGAGGATCAGATCCAGATCGAAGACCTTCGTGAAGTCTCCGTCGGTCCGATGCGCGGCTACATTTTCGATGCCCGTCAGAAGGTTGGCGTGGGCACAATGGTGATGCGCAATCTCTATGTGGAGGACGGCGGACGGCTGTTTGCCGTCTGTGCGATGGCCGCCGAGCAGATATTCGCCAGCATGCAGTACATCCTCGCCGAGATGACCGAATCTTTCCGCCTGGCTCATGCGGAGGGTCCTACCGCGGCCCTTGCGCCTATCGAGACGCCGGCCCCTCCCGTCGACCACGATCGACAGGACAACGGCGCCGGCGCCGCGTCCCCTACTCCTTTGAACCCCGGAAACGCGGGACATCGGACCGTGGCGGCCGCCTCATTGGATGCCCAACTGCAGATCCCGTCCGGCTGGCGTCTTCTGGACGATGGCCGCCGCGCCCTGGTCTTTCAGCCGGATGCCGATGCCCACATCCACATGGATCGCCGCGCGCGCGACGGAGCAACCGACGCTGAAATTCTCGACGCCATCCAGCAGTCCTACGAACGCCAGTTCTCTGGGATCGAATCTTTGCGGCTCGAATTGGGCGGTTGCCAGGCGCTGGCCTTCCGCAGCTTCGAGATTGATGCGGAGCCGGTCGAACAAGTCTTTCTCGTCCGTCCCACGCCGCAAGCCAGGCAAGTGATGGTTACCCGCGTGACGAGTCCGGACGGAGGAATGGCCGATGTGCTGGACGCGGCCGCAATCATGCTCACCGGCGTCGATTTCGGCCTCTCTCGTGCAGCGTAACGGAAAAAGGGGCTCGCAATTGACGAGCCCCCTTTTTTGTTTGCGTACCGTTGGTTAGTCGGCAACCTTCAGCGACTGGTGGGAGACCAACTGCCAGCCTTTGGCGTTCTTCACAAACACATGCGTGTATTTGAGGTGGCCCTTGCCCGGCTTGCCGTTCGTCACGAATTCAAAGTTCGCATCGCCGTTGATCACCGCCGTTGTGCCATAGACGCGGATCTTAAGATCATTGATTTGGCCTTTGGAGTAGCGCTGCTTTCCCGAACTCATCGATTCGATGTAGCTCTTTTTCGTATCGGCCACGCCGGTCGAGTGCAGATAGTACAGGTCATCGGCCAGAACTTTTTCCAGCTTCGGGAAATCGTTCTTCGTGATCCCTTCCAGCCACATGTGTTCCGCCGCCTTCACGTCGTCGGCAACAGCCGCAATGGCGGGCACGGCCAACAGCAGGCTCATCGTCAAAAGGAAAAATCGCATGTTCACCAGATTACCTCACCCGGTGCGCCGGTCGAGGTACCGCTTCGCTGCTTGAATCCCTTCGAATTCCGTCAGCCGCGACCCCTCGTATTCAATCCCGATCCAGCCCTTATACCCCGCCGCCGCTACGACGTCCATCAGCCGGTCCATGTCCATCGTCGTTTCTTTGCCGTTTGCATCGAAATCGAGACACTTGAAGCTAACGCCCCGCGCATGAGCCATCAGTTTTTTCACCGCCTCGTAGCGGTCGATCTCTTTCGGAAAATTGCCAAAATCGGGGAGCGTTCCCAGGTTGGAGAGCTTGGCCTGCTGCATGAACCGCACCACAACGTCCGGATTGGAAGACACGCCGCCGTGATTCTCGATGATCACGCTGATGTTCCGCCCGGCCGCGTACTCGCAAAGCCGGGAGAAACTCTCCACGCACCGGTTCACAAAATCGTCGATTTCCGCCGGCGTAGAGGGCTGCTTTTCACCGGGATACATGTTGGTTCGGATCGCATGTCCACCCAACTCCGCTGTAATGTCCACCCACTTGCGATGATTGTCTGCTGCCGCCAGCCGCATCGCTTTCTCCGGGCTTCCCATAAACCCTTCGCCGTCGCACATGATTAATACGGCCTTTGTGCCCGTCGAAGCCATGTTCCGTTTCAGCCGCCGGATATAGTCGGCAGTCGGCGCTTCCCACAGGCCATTGACGAACTCCAACCCTTCGATTCCAAACTGTTCCCGCGCGACGCGCGGAAAATCGAGGTTGGTCATCAGCCGGCTTTGAATTGCACGATGCAGAGACCATTCGGCGAGCGATATCTGATAACGCTTTGCCGCCTGCGCCAACGAAAAAGAAGGAATTCCGGCCCCGAGGCCGAGAAGGGTACGACGGTCCATGCCCTATAGGCTACAGCGAAAGCAGTTGGGACGGGTGTTCAATCCAGAAGTCTGGGGCGTATGTCTGCATTTCGGCATGGTCGCCGTAGCCATATCGCACCGCGCAAACTTTCACGCCCGCGGCACGTCCAGCCGCCATATCGGCAGCCGAGTCGCCTACAAATAGCACCTCTTCGGGCCGCGCTCCCAGGGCTTCCAGACTTCGCTGAATTACATCGGGCGCCGGTTTCGCCGGAAATCCGTCTGTACCTTGCACATGATGAAAATAGGGCAGCAACCCAAACTGCTCCAGCACAATTCGCGTTGTCGGCGTACCCTTCGTTGTTGCGGTTGCCTTCTGGCCCGGTAAAACGGCCAGCGTCTCTAGCACCCCGTCATAAGCCCGCGTATTCGCATGGCCCCGGGCCGCATAGATCTGCCTGTATTGCTCAATCAGGTCATTCACGCCCGATGGGTCGATCCCTGGAATCACATCCTGGAACAGATCACAAAGATGGCGTCCGATATAGCTGCGCAAAAACGGAAACGGCTGCGCCGGATGTCCGTTCCGGTTCAAAACTTCTTGAACCGAACTCGTGATATCCAGCGCAGAATCCGTTAAAGTACCGTCTACGTCGAATAAATAGTAGGGGAACAGTTGCGCCATTACGCCGGCTGGGGTCCGTCGATGAGCGGAGGCATCCGCAATCCGCCCTCGGGCCGGCTCGATGAGGGCGTAGCCGCCGGTTTATCATCGTCGGACTTGTTGCGACTGTTCAGGCTCTCGCCGCGGATCAATTTCAGAACTTCGGAGCCGTCCAGCACTTCCCGCTCCAGCAACGCCTCGGCAATACGGACCATGGCGTCATGATGCTCTTCAATAATGCCGCGAGCCCGCTTGTAGCCTTCATCGACAAACCGGTGTACCGACTCGTCGATACGAATGGCTGTAGCTTCCGAGTAATCCCGGTGCTGTGAGATTTCACGGCCCAGGAAAATTTGCTCTTCCTTCTTGCCGTAGCTCATCGGCCCCATGTCGCTCATGCCCCACTCGCAAACCATCTTGCGCGCCATATCGGTAGCCCGTTCGATGTCGTTCCCCGCGCCAGTGGTGATGTGCTTCATGAAGATCTCTTCGGCGATGCGGCCGGCCATCAGAATGGCCAACTGCGACTCCAGAAAATCCTTGTGATACGAGTGCTTGTCGTCCATCGGCAACTGCATCGTCAAGCCCAGCGCCATACCGCGCGGGATGATCGTCACCTTGTGCAGCGGATCGGCGTGCGGAATAAGCGCCGCGACCAAGGCGTGACCCGCTTCATGATAAGCCGTATTCTTCTTTTCTTCGTCGGTCAACATCATGGACTTGCGTTCCGTGCCCATGATCACTTTGTCCTTGGCGTGTTCGAAGTCGTACATCGTCACGACTTTACGATTCTGCCGCGCGGCAATCAGCGCCGCTTCATTCACAAGGTTGGCCATGTCCGCGCCGGCAAATCCGGGTGTCCCGCGAGCGAGCACCGAGAGATCCACGTCGTCCGACAATGGCACTTTCTTCGTGTGAACACGCAGAATCTGTTCGCGGCCCTTCACATCGGGACGGCCCACTACGACGCGGCGGTCAAAGCGGCCGGGCCGCAACAGAGCCGGGTCGAGAACGTCCGGACGGTTCGTAGCCGCTACGAGGATGACTCCTTCGTTCGACTCAAATCCGTCCATTTCGACGAGTAACTGGTTCAAGGTCTGCTCGCGCTCGTCATGTCCGCCGCCCAAACCGGCGCCGCGATGACGGCCTACCGCGTCAATTTCGTCGATGAAGATGATGCAGGGCGCGTTCTTCTTACCTTGTTCAAACAAATCGCGCACGCGGCTCGCGCCTACGCCAACAAACATTTCCACGAAATCTGAACCGGAAATCGAGAAAAACGGCACATTGGCTTCGCCCGCGATCGCGCGCGCCAGCAGCGTCTTACCGGTGCCCGGAGGGCCAACCAGCAGCACGCCTTTCGGAATGCGGCCGCCCAATTTCTGGAATTTTTGCGGCTCCCGCAGAAATTCGATGATTTCCTGGAGCTCTTCCTTGGCTTCATCCACGCCCGCGACGTCCTTGAACGTAACCTTTTTCTGTTGCGAGGAATGGAGGCGCGCCCGGCTCTTGCCGAAGCTCAGCGCCTTGTTCCCTCCGCTCTGCATCTGCCGGATCATGAAGAAATAGAGGGCTAAAAGCAGGATAAAAGGAATGGAATTGATGATCAGCGAAATCATATTTGCGTTGGACGCTTCCTTGATTTCCACATTCACATTCTTCTCGCGCAACAACTTATAAACGTCCGGATAATTGCTCGGAATCAGCGTCCGCAGCGTGCCTTCCTCCTCGTTGACGAAGGAACCTTTGACCTCATTGGCCGTGATTTGAACCTGCTTGATCTTGCCGGCTTCGACGGCCGTCAAGAAGTGCGAAAACGTGAGCGGCTGCTCGGTTTTCTTGTTCCCCGGCTTCACGACGGTGTACAGGATGATGACCAGACAAACGATCACCAGCCAGAAGATCAACTTGTTGACATTCGATGACATTGCTTCCTCAATCTATCAGACGCCCAGCCCGGCCAATGTGATACATCAATTCCGAAAATCCCTCACAAGGCCAGACACTTATGACGATATTGTATCGCAGCCCACTCGTAGAATTCGGCGTGTCGAGCCGTCCGCGGCCGCCCGCACCGCCGCTCCTCGCCCGTGCATCCAGAGTATACCGTCACTATCCTCTATCATCGGCCATCCGGCGCGATCCCATGAGGGGATGCGCCGCCGCTGAAAGAAATTCTTCACTAATTCCCCCGAAAATCGATCTCCGGCGCGCCATCCCCGCAGCCGGAGTGGACCGCGAACACGGTCCATGTCCAGTCCCTCCAGCCCTTCTTCCAGCCGGAGCTGCCATCGGCCCCATATCACCGTGCCCGGTACCGTAAGTTCTACAGCCGGTGGAATATTTTGCCCGCCCCGTTTCTCCACACGCACCCAGTCCAGAGACCGGACCGCTTTCCCCCCGGGAAATTCCGTTGCCCCCTCGCCCTCTTCCGCTGTAAACAAAGCCGTTACTCGTTCCACATGCCCGCGGTCCACCTGCCGCAATCCGCCCAGCGCCTCCTCGATGGCCCTCCGCGCCACGCGTCCCAGTAAGGCCGCGTGCAACTCCGCCGCGCCCCGGCAATCCAGTACGACCGCCTCCCCCTGCCGCCGGCCCCGCAACTGCATCACTTTCTCCGTTTCCGCCCGCCAGTATTCCTCATCAATCGCGGCCAACTCCGCAGTCCGCCCCAGCGCCTGCTCCACCCCCGCGTCCAACTTCCGCAGCACCGGAAGCGCCTCCGCCCGCACCCGGTTCCGCAGAAAGACCGCGGACGCGTTCGACGCATCCTCGCGCCATCCCAGCCCCTCGCGCCGCAGCCAATCCCGCACCTCGTCCCGCCCAACGGACAATAAAGGCCGGATCAATCCCTCCGCCGTTACCGGCAGTACTCCCCGCAAGCCGGTCGTGCCGGCCCCACGCAACAGGCGCATCAGCACAGTCTCCGCCTGGTCGGAGGCCGTATGTCCGGTCGCCACGCGGTCGACAACGCCCTCCTCCCGTAAACGACGGAAAAATCCGAGCCGTTCCCGGCGGCAGTACTGTTCCAGGTTCCCCGACGGCTCCCCCATGCGGTGCGCCGCGAACGGCAAGCCTAGTCCGCTGGCCAATCCGGCCACAAAGGCACAATCTTCCTTTGACGCCTCGCCTCGCAAACCGTGATCCACGTGAATCACCGTCAACGGCGTCCCGCCGCGCCGCGCCAGAAAATGCAATAAAAATACAGAATCCGCGCCGCCGGAGACCGCCACGCCCAGCCGGATTCCCGCCGGGATCATGCTATAACGGGAGATCGTGTTCTCGACTCGATCGAGCACTGGATTCATTGTAGAGGAGACCCCGCTTTGAACGTGAACGAACGCGCCTCCCGCGTCAAACTGTTGTTGATGGATGTGGACGGCGTCATGACCGACGGCACCCTCTGGAATGTCCCCGACGGCCAGGGCGGTTTCGCCGAAACCAAGGGTTTTGACTCCCAGGACGGGATTGCGCTCCAGTGGTTGAGTTGGCACGGCATTAAAACCGGCGTGATCAGCGGACGCGTATCCCCGGCCACGGAAATTCGCGCCAAGCAGTGCAAAATGTCGTATATCTACCAGGGCCATATCGAAAAGATTCCGATCCTGGAAGAGATCATGGCGGATGCGAAAGTCTCCCCCGAAGAAATCGGTTACATCGGCGACGACCTTACCGACGTAGTCATTTTCCGCCGCGTCGGATTTGCGGTTGCAGTCAATAACGCGCGCCCGGAGGTAAAGGCGGCCGCCCATCACATTACGGAAGCGAAAGGCGGCCAGGGCGCTGTGCGGGAAGTGGTCGAGGGCATCCTCCAGGCCAAAGGCATCTGGGAACAACTGTTGGAGAAGTATGAGGCTAAGTAAGCATGTCCGCTGCATCCAGTGAGAGAACCGCGTTTGAAGTGGTCGGCGACGCGGGTCCCGGCTTTCTCGCGCAATTGACCTCTGTCATCGCCCGCCGCGGCGGTGACATCACCTCCGTGCAGATTATGGAGGCGCGCCCCGCTTCGCGGACTTACTTTGAAGTGGAACTTGCCGGCGACACCACCGGGATGCTCGACGAGATTCGCGCTCTCACGATCGTTCATCAGGTACAGGCCGTCAATTCCATGCAGAAGATCTACGGCAAACGGATCATCATCATGGGCGGCGGCGCACAGGTGGGTCAAGTCGCCATCGGAGCCATTTCAGAGGCGGACCGTCACAATATCCGCGGCGAACACATCTCTGTGGACACCATTCCGCTGGTAGGTGAGAAGCCGTTGGCTGAAGCGGTTCGCGCCGTGGCGCGTCTCCCGCGGGCGAAGGCCCTCGTGCTGGCTGGTTCCCTCATGGGCGGCGAAATTGAGCAAGCGGTCCGGGAAGTGCGCGCGCAGGGTCTGCTCGTCGTTAGTTTGAATATGGCCGGCAGCGTCCCGGACGCCGCCGACCTCGTCGTAACAGATCCTGTGCAAGCCGGCGTGATGACCGTGATGGCCGTTGCCGATACGGCCAAGTTCACCATCGACAAGCTGAAACGGCGCGAGTTCTAACGAACCAGCAACTGGTATTCGCGCACTGTCTCACCGGATTTTTTCAAACGAACCCAATAATGTCCGGCGCTAAGCCCAGCCGCGTGCCGCAGTTCCGCCTTGCCGTTCGCTACCCGCAGAGCCGCATCGGCCACCACATTTCCGTCGGCGGAAACGATCTGCGCCGTTGCGCCTGCCGCGTCAATATCGGCGGCGTCCAACCGGAGGTCCAATGCGAAGCCGGCGGGAGCTGTCGCCTGCGCCGCTTCGCCGCGCATGGTTTCTAACTGCACTGTCTGCCAGTGCGCGGGTTCCGTGCTCCGCCACGGCTGCCAGGCGACAACGGCCACCAGCAACGCGAAAGCGCCTGCCAATGCCGGTGCGGGCATCGGCAGCCATTCCAGCCGCAACAAACGCCGCCACGCCGGTTCCGGTTCCGGCTCGTGAATCATCTGCGAAGCGGCAGCCTGCATCGTCACCACGAAGTCGGTGGCCTCGTCCAGCCGGTCCTGGCATAGTTCGCAAACCAGAATATGTTCTTCGAACTCCCCAAGCTCAGGCTCATCCAGACGCCCCAACGCGTAGAGTTCCAACAACTCGTCACCGGGATGCGCTTTTCCCGTAGCAGACATCCAAGTCTCCTCTAAGTGATTGATTGTGTTCGTCCTGTCCATATATCGGGTAGTCCTTTACCCTCATTAAGATAGTGTTACGCACCGGCACTTTTTCTCAGGAAATTGTTCTCGGGAGCATTATTTTTCTCCAGACGGCGTTTGCCGATCTCCGCAAACCTCGCCTTGGCTCTGGATTTTAGCAGTCGGAATTGCGTGTCGTTGAGCCCCATATCGCGGCAGATCTGTTCCTGCGTCTGCTCGTAGAGATAGAACCGCGTTAGAATCTCTCGATCCCGTTTGGAGATTGACCGCAGCACCTGCTGCATAATCTCCATCTTTTGCTGCCTCTCGGCGTCTTTCTCCGGGTCTGCCCGCTCGTCGGCCAGCGATATGCCGCTCTCCACATCCGTGCGTTCTTTGCGCTCTTCCACCAGCCGGTCAATATGCGTCGCCACCAGCCGCCGCACCACCGTCCGCACATAGCCCATCAGCCGTTCCGGATCCCGCAACTCGCCGCGTTGGATCGCGCCCAGCACCACCAGAAACGTGTCGTGAACTTTGTCCTCAATCTCTTGCGCGCCCAACTGCCGCGAAAGATAGTACCGCACGCCCCGGCCAAATGTCGCATATAAGCGCGACATCGCGTCTTGATCGCCCGCTCGTATGCTCTCCACCAACTCTGTCCATTCCGACGTGTTGTGGGACGGCTCTCCTTCGGGTTCCGGCTGCCGGACTGTCTCTTCTGGAATCATGAACATTTCAGGGAATACTCACCTTCTCGCCAATACCACATGGCCAGCCCAATAGCGCGGTTCGGCAATCGCTCCCCCGCTGCGTAAACAGACCAACTGTGCCTCTCGCAATGCTGCCGCCACTGGCAGCGAATCCGCCCGCTCTTCTGCGGCCAACCGGCCATGAAATGCCTTAAAAAAGGCTGTGGATTCATCGCTCACCGGCCACAAGGTCGCCAGCACCTGCTGCGACCCGGCCGTCAACCACGCGCGTGTCAATCCCAGCATCCCCGCTCCCCGCGCCGATTCCGCTCCCACTGAATGGCAGGCGCTCATTACCACCAGGTCCGCTCGTAACGGCAGCGCCGCAATGTCGCCCGCCGCCAACAGGCCTGGACTCCCGTCCGGCCGTATGGAAAGCGCCAGCCGCGGCCGGGCCAGGTCGTTCGATGGCGTCGCTGTATGCGTCGCAATGTGGATAATTCCTGGCTGCCAATCGTTAAACCGGGACAACACCGCCTCTTCGCTGCTCTCGGCGCCCAACTGCAGCGCCGTATCGTATCCGGCATCTTTCCATGCCCGGATTCCCGCCTCGGCCTCCCGCCGCGTACCCGGCAGCCGCGGCAGCTCCAGCGCAAAATGGCTGGCGTGGACCCGCCCTTGCCGCCAACCGCCTTGCTCCCGCCGTTCGTCGGCGGCATTGAAAATCGGATCGGCAACCGCCAAAAAACGCCGGGAAGCGCGCGTTTTCGATGTCTGCCGCAGCGCATTCGGTATCAGCCGCACTTCCATGCGCTCCGCCAAATACGTTCCATCTCCCAGCGGCAGCGCCGCAAACGGAACCTGGAACAACCCTTCGTCCGCCACAATCTCCCAGCGTTTCGCCCGCAGGCATTCCTGGCGCAATCCGCCCAGCAGCGTTCGCAGCAACTGGTCGCCTCGCTCGCGCATCGCGGGCTGGTTCAGCGCCACGGCGTTGCGAAATGCCTCTGCCTCCCGCAGGATCTGCTCGCGTCCGGGCAGGGAAGTGAGTCGCAGCCCGCCCTCGCTCCAGGTCCAGAGCCACGATCCTTCGTCGTCGAGCCAGTAAGTCAGAATCGCCTCTCCAGGGGCTGGCGCCTCCAGCCGGCTGCTTCGTTCCGTTTCGCCTTTCCCCTTGGCGGATTCGGCTTCTAGAATCGCTGCCCGCACCACGCGCAACTGTCCCTCGGCAGCCGCATCGCCGCCCAGCCACTGTCCTTCCAGCCGCCGGGCTCGCTCATAGAGTCCCGTGTCCGCCGCACCGCCTTCACGGGTTCCTTCCATGCTCCACGCCCGTGTCGTTTGGATTACCGTAAACATCTCGGCCGAGAGTTCCCCGTCCGGTTTTTGCCGGTACAAACGGGACGCTGTGCGGATGTGGCCGTCAAACAGTTCGAGCATCCGCCGTTCGGCTCCCGCCCGCAGCCTTTCGGAACGCGGCAGCGCGCTCCGCCAAGTTCTGGCCCATTGCAGTGCGCCCCGGTAGCTCGCCAAAGCCTCCCTCAACCGGCCCTCGGCCGCATAGACATGGCCTTGCTCCGCGGCCAGGCTCCACTCCGGCACGGCGATCTTCGCGCCCGCCGCCGCCGCTGCCAGCACGCGGTCCATCCAGAAGCGGGCAAACTCATACCGTTCCAATTTGCGGTACAGCCGGCCCAGCTTCGCCTCTGTCTGCGGCATCCGAGCGTCCTTGGCAAGTTTGCGTTTCCACCAGCCCCGCGCCAGCAGATCCTCGGCCTTAGCCAATTCGTCGGCTTCCAGGGCCTCGTTTCCCCACAGTTCCAGAACTTCCGCTTCCATTGCCGGCGCGCCCAGGTCCGCCGCTGCCCATAACGCTTCCCGCAACATCGGCTCCGCCGCCGCCAGTCCGCGCGCCTTGGAAACGGCGCGGCCGAAACTCATCAATACGGATACGCGTACCTGTGCGTCCTGTTTGGCTGGCCGTATCGCCGCTCCCCGTACCGCCGCCGCGCCCGCCGCTTCCGTATCCCCGGTCTGTATATACAGGTTCGCCAGGTTTGCTTCCACCGCTTGCACCGTCGCCTGGTCGCCGGCCGCTTCCGCCGTTTGTCGCGCTGCCAATAGCGATTGAATGGCCGCCCGGTTATCAAACAATAACTGGTAGGCCGCGCTCAGATTCGCCAATAGGCGTCCACGCGAAAGCTGGTCCCCCGCGCGTTGTGCTTCCTGTGCGCCTTCTGTATAGGTGCGCACAGCTTGACGGTAATCACGCTTCTGCAGCGCCTTCAGGCCGTCTACCCGGTATCGTTCGTACTGCGTCTCGCGCCATTTATTTCCCGAATCGGCGCCACGCAAAGATCGTAGCTGGTTGCAGCCAACCAGAAAAGCGAACCCCGCGACTAGTACCACCTGACGCATGCCACCGCATTCCTCGGAAAATAAAAAAACAGGTCGCGGATACTGGCGTCCTAGGAGTCCCCCCAAACTGGGAGTACTCCTAGGATCATACCAGAGTTATTACTCAGTGCAACCCGGAAGTGTGGGCTTGGTGGTGTCTTGCGACTGTGAGCGCAAGAGGTTTATTTAGTTACGCATAGGTTCACAGTCCGGGAATAATGACAACGATTACCGTTTCCATTTTGCCCCCGGAACTCAGTGGCTTGGTGCCACCTCGATCCAAAAGTACCTGATGGCCCAGTACTTCCTTGGGGGTGAAATTCGGTAAGCTATTGAAAGAAAAGAAAATAAAAAACGCAAATTTTTGTGAACGGCTATTTCTTCCGTCTAAACAATCACTTAGGCGCTGTCAATTCGCGCGCCGCGATAGCCTATTTTTAATACCGAAATCTTAGATTATTTCGGCCAAATAGGCGTTTCTATCTGTTCCTGGTAGTACTGGAACTGTTACCGCACCGATACCCGCACTCCGTTCGATGGCAATCCATCTGCTAGTACGGCAACGCTCACTTCCCCTCGGCCCCCTAGCTCTCTCGGTACTACGATATTTGCCTGGTCAAGACCCGGTGTCTCCGGCTGTGCGCCCGCAAATAAAATCTCCGCGGGAATTCCGTCCACAGTGGCTGTCACCGTTTTCGCCCGTCGCAATCCGGTTCCAAATACGGTCACCACCAGCTTGTCGCCCACGTCTCCTAGGTCCATGGCGAGCGTCGTGCACTGGCCGTTTCCGCACGCGAATACCGGTTGCGGCACAATGCTCCCGTCCTTCCGGTACAGTGCCGCATAGGCCGCCGCCGCGCCCGCTCCCGTTCCCGCAGCGGATAATAACCCAGGCGCCGCCGCCTCCACGCGGATCTCTCCCGTTGCCACTTCGACACCGTCCAGCAGCAACGCTGCCTGTCTGGTTCCTAACGGCGTCTCCGCGGGCAAATAGACATTCACCTGCGCCGTACCCACGTACACTAACCCCGCCCGGACCGCGGCGCCGCCGGTCAGATCCCGGATTTCCACTTGCACCCGGTTCAAGACCGTGGGCCACGGCAGGCTGTCCGCTGTTGCCGCTGGCCGAACCAGCCCCGGCACGCCCAGAACCGCCAGGGAATCCGGAGCCGTCGCCGCGCGGTAGGATGCCGCCGACGCGGCCGTCACCGTGCCCCCCTTCACCGTATATTCCACTTCGTCGGAGACAGACGGTAGAAAGTTGGTTCCCTCATAGGCAAGACTTACCCGGATCTCTCCCAGCGGCTGTCCCGGCGGAATAAACAATTGGCTCACGCCGTTGTTCACTAGGCCCGCTCCCACCACGGTCCCGTTCACTGTCATCCGCACCACGCCCTCGTTGGCCAGCGCCAGCGGCCCTATTACCGTTGCGTTTACCCGCAGCCCGTTCGTATAGGAAACCTCGGCCGGCGGATTCTGGAAACGAACGAAACTCGTCGATGGCGCCACGGTCGCCCGCACCGGAGCCGAAACCGATCCGCCATAGGTCCCCGTTCCCACAAACCGTGCCGTTACGTCATGCACGCCTGCCGGCAGCATCAATTCTGTTCGCACCGTCGCCAGTTCGCCCGGCCCGATCACGGTCGCCTGGATGGGTAGTGTTTGCAATACGGACGCCCCGTCCCATATTTGTACGCTGGCTGTGCCCAAGGGAAGCAGTGGAATCGCCGTCGCCGCCAGTCCCACGCGGACCGTTGCCTGCGTCTTTTGTCCGTAGCCGCTGGTGGCAGGCGCTATCTCCAACGCCGTCACCGTCCCCGTCGCCTGCCCCGGCAGAAAGTAACCCGTCGTGCCCGCTGTGCCTGTCGCAATCACAACGGCGTCCACCCGCCCGTCGCCGTTCATGTCGCCCACGCCTAGGGCCCCCGTCCCCGACGGTTGCGCGCCCGGAGGATTCGGCAGAAGCAAACTCCCGTCCGCATTGCTGGCGATGGCCATCACGCCTGCGCCTGTCGCTGCCAGCAACTCCATCGTGCGGTCGCCGTTCAAGTCTACGGGCCGAAGCGTCATCGCCCGCGCCGGAAAGTTCGCCGTCACCGCCGTCCCTAGATAAGCCGCCGCTTCGTTCCTTCCGAGCGCGTACGCAATCGTCGCAGCCTGCGGATCGGTCCACACCAGGTCCGGCCGCCCGTCCCGGTTCAGATCCAACGCGGCCACATCTGTCACTCCGCCGGAAATAGCCGTTGTCTGCGAACTCTGAAACAGCATATTGCCGCCGCTCAGCAGCAAAGTTAATACGCCGGTTCTTCCTGCCACGGCCACGTCGGCCACGCCGTCCCCATTCCAGTCGGCTACTGCCGCAGCGGCTGGCAAAGCGGTGCTCGCCGTCGGTCCCGGCGTAAACAACCCGTCCGCCGCGCCTAGATACGTCGCTACCGTCCCATCCAAAGGCCGTAGCATCACCAGGTCCATCCGTCCGTCCCGGTTCAGGTCCGCAACCGTCATCCGGGAAGGGAAGCCCGCCGCCGGGGAACAGACCGGCAGGTTGAACGTGCCCGTCCCGGTTCCCGGAAAAAGGCACACCCGTGACCCGCCGCTGGTCGTCGTTAGTACCGCCACGTCGGCCGTCCCGTCGCCCGTAAAATCCGACGCCGCGACCTCGGTTGCCGAACCCTCCAGCGGCATCTCCGTCAAGCCCCCCGGCCCCGCTCCCCGTGTGCCCAGCAGAATTCCGATCGACGAACCGCCCGCCCCCGCATTCACCGCGACGACGTCCGTCACGCCATCCCGGTTGAAGTCCGCCGTCGCCACGGCAACAGCGGCAAAACCCACCTGGGAAAGCGGCAGCTCCATGGCCGCCTGAAAAGAAAACGCCCAAATCGCGCAGCTCGCAGCCGCGGCCCGCCAAACCAACGAAATCCGCATCTCAGTCCTTTAGGAAACCATGATACCGGCCCATGTAATACGGAAGTAAGAATGCCGCGCCAGTTGCCAATTCCTGCCCATTTCCGCCCTGGTCCAACTGCCACGGGTCATGGTTCCAATGGCTCACATGCCGCTCATCGATCGGCAGCACCCGCCCGTCTTTGCGCATGCCGCGCTGCGCCCCCCGCGATCCGGCATACGGGCTCAGCGGTCGCACGTCCCGCCGGTGGCTATTCGTAAGCCGCCAGTTCACCCGGTCCAGCGGAAACCGCCGCAAAGTATCGGCCGATTCCTCCTGCCAATCCCCCTCCAGCCCCAGCCGCACCGTCCGGTGCGAGTCCGCATAGGACAACCCCTCCAGCACCGCTCCCGCCATGTAGTTGAATACCGGGTTCAACTCCGGCCGCTCCGTCTCCCAGCGGCGGCGCAGCGCGATTCCATAAATCATGCGCAACTCCGGGTCGGTTTCATAGCGCAGCAGGTTATAGAGCAGCATGAACGCCATCTCGTCGTCGCTCTGATTGCCGCCTCCCGGCCCGGAGTGGTGTTTGGCCATCATCGTATTGATGGCATAGCCATGTTTCTCAATCAGTAGCCGCGCCGCCGCCGCATATCTTGTATCGCCCGTAATATGCTCGGCCGTTTTTAAGTAGGAAAGGATGCTGAACGAGTTCAAGGGCCGGTCGTCGGCCCACTTCACATCGAAGTTCAGCTTCTCCGGATTGAATACGCCCCACCTCGTCACCGTGCCGTCATGGTCTACCAACTGGAAATTGTGCGAGACCATGTGGTCCGTCAATGCGGCCACATGCTCACGGACGCGCGCCTCTTCCGCGGCGTCGCCCTTCGCTACCAGGTCGTAGTAGAGCCCGTAGAAATAATAATGGCCATCCAGTTCATCCGAACTGGTGTCTGCCTTCCAGTACCATTTTCCGTCCGCGCTCTTCGGCCAGCGCGGGTTCATGATCTTCCACAGGTTGTCCCTCGTCTCCCGGAATATCTTGTCCTTCTCCGGCGTGTATTGCGCCGCGTTGGGGTCCGGGCCGCTGGCCGGCAGCACGGTCCGCGCCAGATAGCCCTTCGGCGCGGGCGGAGTTCCGCCTTGCGTCACGGTCCACAGGAACCGCATCGCATCGTACGCTTTCCGCGCCCGCTCCTTGGCCTTCGGATCCTTCGTCACCGCGTAGGCGTAGCACTCGCCCGCGCCATACATCGAAGTCCACAACCCATCGTTGTCGGAATCGTGCTGCCTCCACCGGTTCTTGTCTCCGGGCTTGTCCAGCCGCACCTCCAACACGTACTCGTATTCCGTCCGCCGGTGGCGCAAGTCGATCTCTTTTTCAAAGAACGCCGCCTTCTCCGCCAGCGTCATAGGCACGCTGCGGATTTTCCCCAGCCCCTTCGCCGTAGCAAACCATGCCGTATTCTCCGCATCCACGGCCACCGCTCGCACCGCATCGTCCGGCAGCCAGCGCCGGCCCTGGCGATATTCCCAGGTTGTGCCGTCAAATCGGATCGCCCCTCGGGTCGTTCCCAACCATACGCTCCCGTCAGGAGCCGTTGCTAGGCTCGTGCACTCCTCCCACGGCAGTCCGTCTTCGGTCGAATACAAACGCCACGCCGTTCCCTCCCGCACGCCCACCCCTTGCGGAGAGCAGAACCACAGCCGGCCGCGCGCATCGTACTCAGCCGCCCGCACATCCACGGGAGCCCAACTCCGGTTTCCCGCTCGCGGCAGCACCCTCTGTCCGTTCTCGAACAAGCCGTCAACTCGTGCCGACAATCCTTCTCTCCGTGCCTCCGTACCTCGTGCCGCTAGCGCATGGGGTCCCGCCGCCGTCTCCGCCGTCACCCGTCCATTCACAATCCGGACGGACTGCACATCGTCGCTCGGCAATCCTGTCGCCGTCTCCGCCACATGCTGCCGGAACGTGCCGGTCTGTATCTGCGCCGCGCAAAGCGCCGCGAACAACAAGACAAGTGCGTATCTCATGGGATCACCACGCATGATGGTAACCCACCGCTGTCTCTACGACGCGCCCGCTGCCCGTCCCGCCGCTTTCTCGCCGCGGGTGGCGGCCGCCACGGCTGCCCACTCTTCGTGCCGGGACAGAAAGGCATCCACCACGTCGGGGTCAAAGTGCGTTCCACGAGCGGCTCGAATCGTTTCACAGGCCCGTTCATGCCCCATGGCCTCTTTATAAACGCGCTTGCTCACCAGCGCGTCATAAACATCGGCCACAGCCAACAGCCGCGCCGGAATCGGAATCTGTTCGCCTTGCAGGCCCAACGGGTATCCGCTGCCGTCCCATCGTTCATGATGCGCCGTCACAATGTCGCACGCATGCAGAAACAACCGGGCATTCTGCAGGCCGGACTGCTTGTAGGCGCTTTCCAGAATCTGCCGTCCGTGGTCCACATGCTGCTTGATCACGCCGAACTCTTCCGCCGTCAGCGGGCCATCCTTCAACAAAATCGAATCCGGTACTCCCACCTTTCCAATGTCATGCACCGGAGTCAATTCAATCAGCAACTCCACCATCTTGGGGTTCAAAAACTGCCGGAACCGCGGATGGTCCGCCAGTTCCCGGCAAAGCAGGCCCATATACCGTTGCAGCCGCCGCGCATGATTCGCCGTCTCTCCGTCATGAGCCTCCGCCATCGCCGTCATCGCCGCAAGCGTAAACCGGCGCATCTCGTCCAACTCCCGCCGGGCCGCCTCCGCCTCGTTTCTATGCCGCGACCAGTGCCAGACCGCCAATCCTCCCAAGGCGGCCCACGACGCCAGGATGCCCGGTACCGGGCTCACAAACACCCCGAAGCCAACCAGTACTCCCGTGCACGCCGTCCAGATTCCTGCGCCTACCGCTGCCCCCGCCGCTACGCCCGCCGCCGGCCGCAGCCGCCGCAAGGCTACCCCCGCCAGGCCGATTCCCGCCGCAATTCCCATCGCCTCTATCAGCCGCCCGCCTCCCGGCCGGGACCAGAATCCCCCTCCCAGCACGTTTTCCAACACGGCCGCCTGTACTTCTACCGCCTCCGTCATTGGCGCCGCCGGCGTATGTAGAGACCCGCGCAACCCCGCCGCCGTACCGCCAATCAGCGCCACCCGGCCTGCCAGCAAGGCTTTCCCCTCCATCACATCCTTTGCCGAAACCTGCGGGGAGGCTCCTCTCCGGAACCGCACCAGCATCCGCCCGCGTTCGTCCACCGGCATCGCTCGGCCCGCCGCCCGCACGATGGCCGAACGCAATCCGCCCGCCTCCAGCGCCACGGTTCCGCCGCCCCGCATCGCTAACAGGGTCGCCAACGCCAGGTGCGGATAAACACGGTCGCCATGCGCGAGCAAAATCGGTACTCGCCGGAGCAGGCCGTCGGGGTCCGGATAAGCATTCAGAAACCCCAGCCCCGCCGCCGCGTCGGCCACTTCCGGCACCGGACACACCGCTCGCGGAGCCAGAAACAGCGAGGGTTCGTCCTGCTCTTGCCCCGTCATCCGCGCTAGGGCCAACGGACGCAAGGCGCATCGCATGTCCGGCGTATTTTGCGAAAAGTCGAACGAATAACCGGCAATCACCTGTCCGCGCCGCATGGCGGCTCCCAACGCTTCGTCGTTGGTCAACGTGCTCGTCCGCTCCGGCAACCCCCGCGTGCCCCGGTCCGCGTCGGGAAACTGTATATCCAACACCGCCGCCGCCGCTCCCGCTGCCAGCGTCTTCTCCACCAGCAGGCCCATCACGTCGCGCGGCCACGGCCACCGGCCCCACTTTGCCAGCGTCGCATCGTCCACAGCCACCACCGTCACTTGCCCGGGGCCAGTCCGTGCACTGAACGCCCGGCACAAGATGTCATATGCCCACCAGTCCGCCCGGATCAACCAATCCGGTTGCAGCCACAGCGCAAAAAAGGCCGCGGCCGCAACGGTGTATCGGATGGTCGGCTCCCGCATCCCCGTTCCTTACCGGATCACAACTTCAACGCGCCGGTTTCGCGATTCCGCCGTGTTATCCGGCGTCTGCACCAGCAACTCTCCTTCTCCGTGCGACCGTACCCACAACACCTCCGCCGCTACGCCTGCCGCTTTGAGAATCTCCCCCAGCCGTGTCGCTCTTCGCAGACCCAACTGGTAGTTCGCCTCTCCCGCGCCTGTCGTATCCGTATGTCCGGTCACGCTCACAAACGTCGATTGCCGCTCCCGGATCGTCTGCGCCACTCGCGGCAGCAGCGCCGCCGATTCTGCCGTCACTTCGTCGCTGTTCTCCCGGAAGTACAGTGTGAAGCGCGCCTCGGCTGCCGGCAGCGCCGCCAGCACTGCCCCAAATCGCCGCTGTATCTCCGCCTCGTCAATCGCCGCGGGCGTAGGACTCTGGTCGGCTGCGACAATCGCCACCGCCGTATTCTTGACGGTCAACTCCGCCAGTCCGCCCGCATTTTGCACAACGATTCGGCCGGTCTTCTTGTCAGGGTCTTCCAACAACACCACCAGCGAAACCGGCTTCGGTTTGGGGGCCGCCGGCGGCGGCGCCGGCCCTACGATTCGCTTCCGTCCGCAGGCCGCCAGCAGCAGGAGCGCCGCGGCCAATAGAAGTCGTTGGCTCACGGCGCACCCGTTTCCGGCGCCAATGCCGCCACAAATTGCGTTCCACGTAGGCCAATAACCCCCACCGGAGTCTCCATCCGTACCGCGCCCGGCGCAAACGACGCTACCTTGCCCGATACATAAGCGGCAATCCCGCGCACCAGCCGCAGAACCATCTCAAACTCTTTCTGCGCCGGTGCATACCGGAATCGTTCTAGTTGAAGTGTCGATTCCGGGTCCAGTGATACCCGCGCGCCGTCGCTGAACAATAATCCGGCGCGCCCTTTCGCTCCCGTAATCACAACATCGGCAATGTGTAAATGGTTGTTGAGGACGGCCGCTTGTCTTGTGCCCTGGCGTTCCACCCAAACGGGTCCATCCAGAGTCTTTATTACCGCAATCGGCTCCGGCTCAGCGGCCACTGCCGAAAGACAAAACAGCAAAAAATAAGTCACCAGGAGGGTGCGGAACATGATCGGGTTGGTAGACAAATAGAAGACAACAGTATATACCCTAGGGAATAGTACCTAGGGCTGTCCCGTGCTGGTCGTCCATTCCGTCTCGAAGCGTACTCCCGTCGTCAGCTTCTCGCCGGTAATCAGATACACCCCGGCCCCGTGTTTTTTCTCCCAGTCTGTGGCCAACTCCCGCTTGGACGTGGAAGAGGAAGCGGGCCGAAAGCCCGGGAAATGCAATGCAAGCACGAAGTACCACGAAGGCCACGCCGTATGCGTGGCTCGCACAATACGTCCCCGCACTACCGTTCCCGCCGCCGCCGCCACGTGTCCGCTGGCGTCTCGCACATCGGATGTCAGTTCCGCCTCCACCGCGTCTCCCGCCGCCGCCTTCTCCGCGGTGATCGCCTGTCGTAGCCGCATTCGTGCGCGCAGCCCATCCGGTACTCGGTCCTGCCGTACTTCGGGCGCCGTATCCGGGGGTAGATCCGTCCGCAGAACGGACTCGCTGCCAAATGTCCTGCAGGCTGTAAACGTTGTCCGGTTTACATAGCGCGTCCAGTCCTCTTCCCACATCTCGACGCGAGTCTCCACGGGTCGCAGCCAGTCTTTCTCTACCCGTCCGTAGGAAATAGTAGTCTCCAGCCGGCAGGTGCCCGTGCCTTTGGGCGCGCGGTCTACCGCTACGGTTAGCCGGCGCGGGTCTCCCGTCTGGCTGTCCACCCATACCTCACCGCCATAGGCCATCCGCGTGCGTTTCCCACGCCGTGTGTCCATGGCATATTGGCTTTCGCTCGCCGGTATCGCATAGCGGTACACCGCGATGTTTTCCGGTGTCTTGCCTTCCCAGCGGACGAATCGGATGTCCTGCCTCTGGAACACGTCGGTAAGGAAGGCGGCGAAATCTCCGGTCGTCACTAGACCGTCCGCTGCCAACGCGTACGCGCCGCCCTGCTCCGTGCGGCTTTCCCCTGGCCACGAAAACAGTTCCTTGCCCTCGTCCACGGTAACTTCCCATCGCACCCGATCGCGGCGCGCAAGCGCCTGTTGGTCCGGGGAGCCTTCCTGGCATTTCTTCTTTCGGTCCTCCGCGAACGGATTTCCGTGCCTGGGCTTATAGGTCTCCCGCTGCACAGTCTGCGAGCAGGCATAGTGCGATAACCCGGCCGCCGCGGTCTTGGCCCGTTCTCTGGCCCTCGCCAGAACTGCGGATGGATCGGGCTGCCCCCATGCGAACAAGGTGAATCCTGCCGCGGCCAGTCCCAGTATTCGCATATACGAAGACTCTACTACGCAAGCCTTCGGTCCGGGAGGGAGGCGGATTGGTTATTGCAGATGCAAACCTTTGTGAATCGCGTACAACGCCAGTTCCAAACGGTCGGAAACGCCCAGCTTATCGAATATGTTGTGCAGGTGATTCTTTACCGTCTGTTCCGAGATGAACATCTTCTCGGCCATCTCTTTGTTCTTGTAGCCCTGCGCCACCAAAGCGACGATTTCCCGTTCGCGCGTCGAAAGCGGGCTCCGCTCCCGGCCCTTGGCGCCGCTGCTGGCCGCGGCCATCTCGCTGCCCGGCGTGGCAAATTGCCGCATCACCGCCGCCGTCGTATGCGAATCCAGCCAAATCTCCCCAGCGTGCACCTTCCGGATCGACTTCACGATTAGTTCGGGCGCCGTCTGTTTCAAGACGATTCCGGAACAGCCCAGCTTCATGGCCTGTACGAATTCGTTCTTGTCTTCCGATGCCGTCAACACGATCACGCGGGTCCGTTTGTTCGTCTGCTGCAGTGTCTCCAGCGCGCCTAAACCGTCCAGGTTCGGCATCCGCAGGTCCAGCAGCAACACGTCCGGGTTGGTCTCATGCACAACGTCCAATACGCCCCGCCCGTCGCCCGCCTCGCCAACCACGTCAATGTCGTGTTCCAGAGCCAGCAACCGCTTGATCCCATCCCGCACTATAGGATGATCGTCGGCAATTACAATCCGTATACGCTTTTCAGCGGTATCGTCCCCATGTGGGATATCTATGATAGCTGTACCGTTCGTCATTGTGTTTTCCAGCACCACGCTTCCGATCGTAAAGGCAGGCTAGTACGGGGTCAACTGAGAGTACCCCTACTATCCGAGCGCGAAACCACCTACCCAATCTTTGCGTTTCACCTTAGCGTGCCTCGACTTTTCATACTTGGCCCTCTAAAGCTGACTGGAATAGGCCTCGAAAAGTCTGGAGAATGCTAGCATAGCAGATCCATCAATTTCAATGAGTTGCACCTCTGCGAACCCGGTTGCGTTTCCCACAGCGCCCGGAAAATAGCCCTACAATTCTTCCGCCGCTGCCCGCAGCCGCTCCGCAAAGTTTCCGCCGGATTCTGTCCAGATTGCGCGCCGTTCCACCGGCAGTGTTTCATCCAGCGAGTGCACAAATTTCAGCAATCCCTTAAGATTTGACCGGGCGTACCAGGACCCGTTCGGCAGATCCGCCTGCGGCAGGAACCAGGTGTCCAGGCCAAAATCGACGCGCAGATGCTCTGCTTGCTGCTCATCCTCTCCCATCGGGGAATCGTTGAAACGCGGACCGAAGCAGTGCAAGGTTACACGCGCAGGCTGAAGGGCCCAGTCTTTTTGGTAAGTCCACAGTCCCCACCACGTGTCAAAGGAGTACGCGCAGTCATCGTGCAGGAACTCATTCGCCTCGGCAACCACGGCCTTTGGGTCGATCGGGTCTAAAAACGCCCGTTCTAACAGTGGCGGTTCCGCCGTGGAAATCGCCTGCACGCGTAAAACGGAGTCGCCGGGGTTTTGTGGGGAAAAAGGAAATAGCTCCAAGGCCTTTCCGAATTGTCGCAACATGGTCATTGCGGAGAAGCCCCGCAGCCAACACGAATAGTAGAGGTGATCTGCCACACCTCTATTTTGACAGTTGCCGCCGGATGCTGCCTGCCATGGCCGGCCGTCGGCCGCTGCTTTCTCGAAAAACCGTCGGACACTGTTGATTCCGGAACGATCAGTCCGCCTTCTGCAACTAACTGTCGTTTGCTGATGTTAGTATGTACCCAATGGAATTCAGTGAAGAAATCCTGCAAGCGGCGCTCGAAGGTCTATTACTGAAAAGAGGCCGGATCGAAGCGCAGATGGAAACGGTGAAATCCTTGCTCGGCAATAAGGCGGCCAAAGCGCGTAGCGCTGCGGCTCTGGATGGCATCCAGGACGGCGTCTTGACACTGACGCCGAAACCGCGCGTGAAACGGGTGATAAGCCCGGAAGCGCGGCAGCGAATCATTGACGCGCAGAAACGGCGCTGGGCCCTCCACCGCGGTGAGGTCCCGGCGAAAAACGTCTCATAACCCCGGTAAGGCGGCCCCGCCGCCGCGATGACTCTAGGGCAAATCGAATCTTCCGCGGACCGGAAACGATTCCATCGGCAACTAGCCCCATAGGGCACCCCAGCCATATCGTTCTGGAATGCCGTTTTTTAGGAACTGATAGTGGTGGAGGCGGCGGGAGTCGAACCCGCGTCCGAGAACGCCCACTGTGTGAAGCCTACGTGCGTATCTGATCCGTATGTCTCAGCCGTGAACTGAAGAACCAGCAAAACGCTCACGACCCAGTCCGATTGTTCTCAGCCTTTCGCTCCGAACAGAAGCCAGGGCCTATCCCGCCATATGACGCCTTACGATCCCCATGCGAGCCTAAGGACCGCGGCGGCTACTTAATAATTAAGCAGCGTATGCAAACTGCGTGTTGTTGGCAGTTATGGTTTTCCGATCGTTTTACGGGAGCTCGGAACCCGGCACGCCTCCATACAATGACTCGAACCCGTCGAAGCCGTTTCGCCCCCACTAGGATTCACAATACCCACTGTATCACTCCTTTCGATGCGCGCCATCCTCGACGCGTTGCATCCTACTTCGCTACCATAGAATTCCCATGGCCCTGCTCCTCGAAGAAACGATCGAAGAAGTCGGTCACGCCGGCGATGACGCCGCCCACGAACCCCTCTTCCACGTCGTTCTCCTCAATGACGACTATCACTCCGACGCCTACGTCGTTGAAATGCTCGGCCGCCTCTTCTTCATTTCTCCCGCCCAGGCCTTCCGTCACGCGGTCGAGGTCGACACCACCGGACGCAGCGTCGTCCTAACCTGTGCGCTCCCCCAGGCCGAATTCGCCCGCGACCAGATCCACACCTTCGGGCGTGACCCTCGCGTACAGGCCTGTCTCGGCTCCATGTCCGCCGTTGTCGAGCCCGCCGGCGTATGACCGCCCTCGTCACGGGAGCCTCCCGCGGTATTGGCCGCTCCATTGCCCTTCGCCTCGCGCAGGAGGGCCTTCCCGTCGCCGTCAACTATCACGCCAACGAAGCAGCTGCGCAGACCGTCGTTGCTGAAATCCTTGCTGCTGGTGGCCGTGCCGTCGCCCTCCGCGCTGACACCGGCGATCCCGTGCAGGTCGATGACCTTTTCACGCAGACCGAAGCCCAGTTAGGTCCCGTCTCGATCCTCGTCAACAACGCCGGTATCCTCCACCGCGGCTCGATCGACGACTATGACCCGGCCGCCATGGCCGCCATGCACCGCACCAATGTCGAGGGGGTCATTCATTGTACCCGCGCCGCCGCCCGCTCCATGCGTCCTCTGCAGTCCGGCGTGATAATCAACATCAGCTCCATCGCCGCCCATGGAACCGCCGCTCCCGGCACCACCTGGTACGCCGCCACCAAGGCTGCCGTCGAAACGCTCACGCGCCGTTTCGCCTTGGAACTGGGCCCCGCCGGAATCCGTGTCAACGCCGTCGCTCCGGGCTTCATCCTAACCGACATGGTCGATGCCGCCAATCGTGACGAAGTCATCCGCGTCATGTCCGCCAAAGCCGTTCTCGGCCGCATCGGCACGCCGGACGACATAGCCGGAGCCGTCGCCTTTCTCGCCTCGTCCAATGCCCGGTTCATCACCGGTCAGATCCTAACGGTGGATGGCGGTCGAACCGACTTTCTGACCCACTAGCTCCTGCCGCTTCTGCCGTTTTTCCAGCGCCAGCAACTCGCGCCGCCGCCGCAGTTTCGTGCGCTCGTCCACGCCGTTCCAGAACTTCAGGAAGTACTGAATGGCCGACGCAATCCCGAATACCACCACGCCGTACATCCACAGCATCGCCCATCCGTGCCACGCCGGGTCGCGCATGGAGAACAGCAGCAGAGATATCGCAATCACCTGGAAGACCATCTTGGTCTTGCCCAGGTCGCTGGCCTTGATCGTATAGCCTTCGGCCGCCGCAATGCCGCGCAGTCCCGTCACCGCGAACTCGCGGCCGATGATCAAAATCGCGATCCAACCCGGAATGACGCGCACCTGGACGAGCGAAATCAGCGCCGCCGAAATCAGCATCTTATCCGCGATCGGGTCAAGCAACGTCCCCACCGTCGTCACCTGTTTCCAGCGCCGTGCCAGGTACCCGTCCAGCAGATCGGTCACCGCCGCCGCCAGAAAAATGCCCAGCGCCAGAAACTCATTGGCGATCGGCCAATCCATCACGCGCAGGCCAAAGTCCCCCTGCACCAGTGCTACCACCAGCAGCGGGACAAAGAATATGCGGAGAATCGTGAGGAGGTTGGGGAAGTTCATCCCTGTAGTACTCCTTTAAGATTCCAATACCCCAACGCGCAACGCAAGCGCCACCCCCTCCGCCTGCGGAGAAGGAGGGGAGGCCCGTCCTCCCCTCGCCTCTGTTAGCGGACCGGAACTTTCACAATCCGTCCCGTCAATTCCAAAACAAACAGCTCATTCGAGGCCGCGTCCAGCGCCAGGCTCACCGGCGCCTGCAGGTTGTCCGCCACCACCGTGCGCTCTTGTCCGCTTTCATATCGCAGCAGCCGCCCCGGTACGGCAGGGTTGGCCAATTGATTCGTACTGAACTCCAGTACGTAGAACTGGCTGGCCTGTCCCGCGCGTTCCCGCCACAGGATATCGGTGGAAGACGTAATGTTGAAGATGAACGGCTCGGTTGTCCGTGAGTCCGGATTCACGGCGAGCACGCGTGCATTGCCGCCCAGGAACGGGAAGCCGGTCAGGAAGCTCACCAGCAACTGATTTCCATAGACGCGTACGCTCGTCGGCACAGCGTCCACCTGCGGCGGCCCGAATCCGCTGCCGTTGGGCAGGGAAGGGAACCGCGCCGTCGTGGTCCGCCGCCCCGTCCCCGTATCGATCCGGCTCAGCGTATTCATGGAGGCGTCCGTCAGCCACAGCGCCGTTCCGTCCGGCGATAGCGCCAATCCCCACGGGTTGGAAAACCGGTAGCCCGCGCCTTCCGGCGTCGAGTTCGGCAGGTCCGCCAGCAACGATACCTGCGCGGTTGCGCCGGCCCCATCCTGGAGCGTCACCGCGTCGCCGTCCGCCAGCGCCTGGTGCTGTTCCTTGCTCAGCGCGAACGTACCCGTCAGCGTGTCCACGTTTCCGTTGAATTGGAACGCCAGCACGCTTGCAAACAGCGGCGACGACAACCCGTCCGGATTGTGCACCACCGCATTGTCTACCCGTTTTTCAATCTCCCCCACGCCAATGGCCACATACAGCGTGCGGTCCCGCAGCGCCATCGCCGTAGGCCCTCCGCCGTCGCCCTGCGAATCGGTGCCCGACGGCAACCCGTCCACCAGCGTTCGCCGCGCCCCGCCGCGCGTCACCAGGGAAACGCGCCCCGAGTTGGGCTTCTTATTCGTCTCAGTCACCAAAAAATTGCCGCCGGGCGTCAGGATCAGCTTCTGCGGACCCTCTAACCCGGTGGCGACCACCTCGGCCTGTCCTTGGCCAAATGCGCTGGCGGCGCACAGCAGCGCAACCGCGCAATAGTACGGAACCTTCACGTCTTGTCTCTCCTAAGTGATGGCGATCAGTAATTCACTGTCGCCTGTCTGGACACAGCACAGCCGGATAGCCCGGTCATGTATTCCCTACTCTGTGTCTGACCGTCTAATACTAGCGCGCCTTGGTCTCGGCTAGCGACGGAGCGGCGAGGAATGGCTCCAACACGCGCGCCGCGCCTTCCGTCATCTCCGCTTCGATTTCGTAGAACTCGTCCACCGCCGTCTTGGACAATATCCGTGTCTGTTCATGCACCTGGTGCATCGCCGCTCCGTCGGCTGCCGGTATGCGCAGCCGCATCTGCACCAGCCCTTCGCCCGGCAGTTCCGTCGCAATCCGCGCCAGCAGGGCGTCCAGCCCTATTCCCGACGCTGCGCTTACCACTGCCGCCCCCGGCGGAGCCGCCGTAAATCCCGCGGCGTCGGCCTTATTCCACACCACCAGTTGCGGCGTCCCTTGCGCGCCTATCTCTTCCAGAACCGTCTGCACATGCGCCATCGCCCCGTCCGCCGCCTCGCTCGCCCCGTCCACCACGTGCAGCAGCAGCGCCGCCTCGGTTACCTCTTCCAGCGTGGCCCGGAACGCCTTCACCAGCGTCGTCGGCAGGTTCCGGATGAATCCCACCGTATCGCTCAGCAGGATTTTTTTCTTGGAGGCCAGCGTCAGCGTCCGCACCGTCGGGTCCAGCGTTGCGAACATCCGCGAATCCGCGGTAACGTCCGCCCCTGTCAACCGGTTGAAAAGCGTCGATTTCCCCGCGTTCGTGTATCCCACGAGTGCGACGGTCTGTAGCGGAACCGACTGCCGCTGCCGCCTCTGCGTCCCCCGCGTTCCCCGGACCGCCTCAATCGAGCGTTCCAACTGTGCCAGACGCGTCCGGATTCGCCGCCGGTCCGTTTCCAGTTTCGTCTCGCCCGGCCCCCGCGTACCAATGCCGCCGCCCTGCCGTGACATCGACGCCCCATGCCCCGATAACCGCGGCAACAGGTACTGCAACTGCGCCAGTTCCACCTGTAGTTGGCCTTCCCGCGTCCGGGCGCGTGACGCGAAAATATCCAGAATCAGTTGTGTCCGGTCCAGCACTCGGACCTCGAACTTCCGCTCCAGGTTCCGCAGTTGCGTCGGTGACAACTCGTGGTCGAAGATCACAACGTCGATCTCAAAACCCTTCACCAATCCCGCAAGCTCATCCACCTTCCCCGGACCGATTAAGTACGCCGGGTCTGCCTTCTCGCGCACCTGCATCTGGCGGTCGATCACTTCCGCCCCCGCGCTGCGCGCCAGTGTTTCCAACTCTTCCAGCGACTCTTCCGCCGTAAAACTGGAACCCTCTCGCCGTCGCCAGTCTACGCCCACCAGTAGGGCCCGTTCCGGGCCTTCTTGAGTGGTGACGGTCGTATGCCGTGATTGTGCCAATCTTTGCGTTAGCCTTCGTTGCTATCGTTGTGGGGCACGCCGAGCGGGGCCGGGCCGGGAACGGGCGCGGGTCCGGGCATGCCATGGGCCGCGCCGGAATGTCCGCCGCCGTGTCCATGTGTCGGTCGGGAAACCACCACTGTCGAGATGGCGTGTTTGAAGATCAGTTGCTCCTGGTTATTTGATTCCAGAATCACTGAATACTTGTCGAAACTCTTGATTCGTCCCGACAGCTTCACGCCGCTCATCAGATAGATGGTGAGGAAAATCTTGTCCTTGCGCGCGTTATTTAAAAATGCTTCTTGAATGTTTTGCGCCAGTTTGTCCATTTGCTTCCTCACGCCCAGATGGGCATAGAACTCCCTTCTCTGTCTGGAAGGGTGTTACCAGATTGTATCACCGGCAGGTTCCCGGCTAGGCTCCCAGAAACTGTAGGGCAACTGCTCCCGCCAGAAGCAGCGCCGCCGCCGTCGGCAGGGCTTTCCCGGTTTCCGAACCTTCTTTCCAAATCGTCAATCCGCTCACCGCGCCCACCGCCGCCGCTCCCAATCCAGCCGCGATGACCGCCGCCGTCTTCGGTGCATCCGGAAACGTATTCCCCGCGCTGCCGTAGAGCGCCACTGCCCCGCATGCCCACATCGCCCCGCCTAGCAGGCCCAGCACATGCTGCTTCCCGCTTCCCTGGAAATAAGCGCCCACTCCGATGGCCTCGCCCTGCACGGGTAGGTTCAGAAAGTACAAACTGTAAAGTGGTGTCGCCAATAATGCGCCGATCGCTAAAAACAGAACCGCCGCATAGGAGCCCAGCCCAATCTCCCCGTTCCGGCTCGATTCCATTGCCATCGGATAGGCCCCAATAAATAACCCCCCGCACGCTGCCAGAATATAGCTCTTCCAGCCGGCATACATACCCTTCCGCCGCGGAACGGCCGCCGCCCCTGCCTTCTGCGCAATGTAACTGGCGGCCAACGCCGATACCGCCAGGCCCGCTCCGGCGTAATACAGACCCGCGTTTGACATGCCGCCTGTGCTGGCATGCGTTTGTATCGCGTAAACCGCCGTCCCGGTCAGCAGCGCCACCGCTCCCGCCACCGGCATCGCCGTGCTCATGCCCGCCAATGCAATGCCCGCCAGGGTGAGAAAATGTCCCAATGCAAACAACACCCCAGCCGCGATTGCCGTTCCGATGTTTCGCTTCCCCGCAATCGTCAGGTTGTCCTCAAATGTAAAAGTATTGCTGCTTCCCGCGTTGCCCAGCGTCAAGGCCAGCGCTAAAGCGGTCAGCAGACAGCCAATGGCAAAATCAAAGGCATACAATTCGAACCGCCACTTGCGGTCGAGTTTAAGGGTGCTCGGCCACAGGCCCCACAACACGGCGGTAAGTATAAGCGCAATAATCGTGGCGCTATAAGTTGTCGGTAGAAGCATTTAACTCAGGAGTGTACCGCGCCCGCTGCCCCCCCTCAAGCAGACATTTGTACTACTACTTCTTCTTTTTAAGCGGCAGCAGTTCCACTTTCCGAACCCAGAACTCGGCTCCCTCCGATTCGAACTGAATTTTGCCCGACGTGAAGGACGCGTTATACCCTTCGTTGACCAATACGCCATTCAGGATCGCCTTGATCGTGGCTCCGTCGCAGATCAGTTCATACCGGTTCCACTGTCCCACGGGCTTCTCCACATCCTGCGGTCCCCGGTAGTTTAATTCGTCTTTCCACTGCACATCCCGTGCATACCAGTTGAACCGCCCGGCGTTCTTGGTCACCGGCGTTCCGCCCTTCTGCCAGTAGTGCTGCTTGTCCGGGCCTGTCCGCGTATCCACCGTCATCGACGGTTTGTTCTCCACACCCACCATCAGAAAATCGCCCGTGCCGCCTTCAATAATTTGGGCTTCAATCGATTCGAGCCATACGCCGTTATAGGCCCCGTCCTTCCCGCGCGCATGCAGCATCACGCCGCTATCCCGCGCCTTCGTTGCCCGCGCGTCATAGGCCGGCCCGCCCCATCGCCACTCCACCACCAGATGGTAGTCCTTGTAGCTCTTGCTCGTCGCCAGTCCGCCCCATTCGGTGCCGCTGATCCGGATCGCACCGTCTTTTACCGAAAAGACATGATCGGGGTCTTCGTAGTGTTTCGTCTTAAGCCACGTGTACCACCCGTCCAGGTTCTTTCCATTGAATAGAGAAAGACGCTTTTTGGGCACAATCGGATCGGCGGAATTGTCCGGACCCGGTTGCGCGGAAAGGCCGGCGGCGGCCAGCAGAAGGAGAACAGACAGACGGAAAATCATGACGATATGGATGCTATGGTAACCAACGCGGTCACAACAGGCGAAAATATTCGCTTCTCCCTGCTAACTCTCTAGAAAAACAATAGATTGCGGGAAATGGTACCCGTGCGGAATTGGTACTGTTTCGCCTTTGTGCATGGTATCCCTCGAAAGAGGTGGTTTCACATGCAGCTCGCACCCGTCAAAAATAGCCGTTCGGAACAGGCCCGCATCAACGGCGCACGTTCTCGCGGTCCAAAAACCTCCGGTGGCCGCGCCCGTTCCCGCGCTGCCGCTACCCGGCATGGCCTCTATGCCACCCAGCCTTCCCTCCAGCCTACCGTCGCCGAACCGGCCTACGCGGCGCTTCGTCAGCACTATCAGTCGGTATGGGCCCCCTCCAACGCCTATCTTGGCGACAAGGTGGACGACCTGGTCGCCTATCGCTGGGAACTCAACCGCCTCCGCGAAGTCCGCCGCCAGTTTCTCGCCCGTGTCTTTAATGATGTGGCGCTCACGCACGATCTCCGCGTCGGAGACCTCTCCGCCGTCGCCGAAACGGAAATCCGCGCCGCCTCCGAATCCGGCACGTTGGACCGCCTCGACCTCCGCATTCGCCGCTGCAACCTGGAAATCTCCCGCATCGAGAGGGACCTGATTCGCGCCGCCCGTTTTTTCTCCACCGGCGAGACAACCCAAAACTGTGTGAAAACAAACGATGTGCAGGCCGAAGGAACCCAAACAGATCCCATCGCCTGGGTCGAAGACGAATTCGGTATCGACCTGGACGTGCACCAGGCAGCGGTTCTCACCGCCCAGTCGCCCGTCACCGCCCTGGCCGCCTCTCGTTTCAGCGGCAAAACCACCGCTCTGGCCCTGCGCGCGCTCTATGAAGCCGCCCATCGTCCGGACGCCCGCATCGCCTGCCTCAGCCCCGGCGGCGCACTGTTGGATGCCGTCCGCCAACTCGCCGGTGACGTTCCGCCCCAAATTCGCGACACCTGGACGACCGATGCCACCCTGGTTCTGCTCGACGACGCGGCGGAAGTAGCCAATGAGCCGGTCGTCCCCCCCGGGGCCTGCCTCATCGCGGCAGCGACGCCGCGCGGAGCCGCCGGCTTCTTCTACCGGTTGTGGAATGAGGCCGGTACGGAGCGTGTGTTCGCCCCGGCCCCGGACTGCGATACCGTCGCCGAAGCCCTGCTCCGTCAGGCCGAAACCGCCTTAAACCCGGATACGCTGGCCCAGGAATTTCACTGCCGGTTCCTGGAGTCGCCCCGCCCCCGCTGCCGTCTCTCAGCTCTCGCCGAGAAGCCGGTAGAGGGTGGACCGCGTCACGCCTAGCACCTCGGCCGCCTTGCTCTTGTTGCCGCCAAAGTGCTCCACGATCTGTCGGGCGTGGCGTTTGTTCAATAGATCTAGGCTGATCAGTTCCACTTCCGCTGGCCCCGGAGCCGGAGCCGGGGCAGCGTTTTCCGCCGCGGGCTCAGGCGCAAATTCGTGTGGTTGCCTCCCGTTCACCCGGTGGAACACCGGCGGCAGGTCGCGCACGTCCACTTCCGTGCCGTCCGCCATCATGCACGCCGAGCCGATCACATTCTCTAGCTCGCGGATATTGCCCGGCCAGCTGTGCTTCGCCAATAACGCTTGCGCCCGGTGAGTAACTCCCATGAGTGGTTTGCCGTATTCATCGGCAAACTGCGTTACGAAATGACGCACCAGGAACGGGAAGTCTTCCATCCGGTCTTCCAGCTTCGGTACATGCACTTCCACCATGCTCAGCCGGTAGTAGAGGTCCTCCCGGAATGACCCGGAACCCATCATCTCTTCCAGGTCGCGGTTGGTCGCCGCAACCACTCGTACGCTGATCTTCCGTGTGGCCGTCGCGCCTACCGGTTTAATCTCCTGCTGCTGAATGGCCCGCAGGAGTTTGCTCTGCATGGCAAACGGCAGATCGCCCAACTCGTCCAGGAACAAGGTGCCGCCGTGCGCCGCCTCGAAGAGCCCTTTTTTGTCATTCGCCGCGCCCGTAAAGGAGCCCTTCAAATGACCAAACATCTCGCTCTCAAACAGCGATTCCGTAATCGCGGAACAATTTGCAATCACGAAAGGACCCGCCGCCACGGGACTCAACGCGTGCAACGCATGCGCGGCCAGTTCCTTGCCGGTACCCGTCGCCCCCCGCACCAGCGCCACCCGGAAATGGGGAGCTACGCGCCGGATCAGCGCAAACAGTTCCAGCATCTGCGGGCTTCGTCCCACCATCCGCTGGAACCGGTTCGCATGCAATAGCTCCGTTTCCAGCCGCGCCGCGTCCAGCCGCCGTTGCGCGTCATCTATCAGTTCCTTGACCCGGCTCCGCAGCGCCGATATCTTTACCGGCTTGGTCAAGTAGTCGCAGGCGCCCTTCCGGATTGCTTCCACGGCGGATTCCGGCGTGTAGTGGCCGGTTAACAGAATGACGTCGGTTCCGGGCGCGGTCTGGACAATCTCTTCCAGCAGTTCTAACCCGCTCACGTCCGGCAGCATCAAGTCCAGCAGGACAATCTGGGGCTTGGCCTCTTCTAGCTTCTCCCGGGCTTCGGCGCCTGTCGCGGCGGTCAGAATCTGCGGTCCTAGCGCTTGCAGCGCCTCCCGGGCCAGATCAAGGCTGAGAGGATCGTCGTCAACGGCCAACAACGTCGGTGATCCGAAGGGCTTGCTCATAAGGACGGAACTTTCAGCGTAGCAGGGATATCCTAATCGGCGGTGACCCCGCTGTTTGCGTAACAGCACGGCCCTTCCCCGCATCCTATCCCCAACCGGGAGGGCGGCTTCCTGCAGTCGATACGCCGTACGCGCCATAATCAACGCATGCGTAAGTGGATGTTGCGGCTGGGCCCGCTCGACGAGATGTTCTATATCCTTATCGGCGCGCTGGCTCTTTTTCTCGGTGTGGGCGCCGTCTATCTCAACTGGCAGAAAGCGCAGCAGGCCGATCTTCTGGCCCGCCAGAACCGCCGCGCCGTTAGCCTCATTCGCCAGTTCGAACTCTCGCTCGCTGAGGCCCAATCCGGTCACCGCGGCTTCCTCCTAACCGGGGAAGCCGAGTTCCTGCAACCATTTAGCCGCGCTATGGAGAGCCTGGACGGCCAGTTGATTCTCCTCCGCGAAATGGGTGCGGCCCGCGGTCCCATAGGCGCCCGCCTCCCGCAGATTGAACAACTCGCCCGCCAGAAAATGGAGGAACTTTCCGTTTCCGCCCAGGCCGCCTGGCTCGGGGAACGGGAATTTGCCGCCGGCCTCGTCATGCAGGGCCGCCAGATGTCGACCACGGAAAAACTCCGCGACGCCATGGCGGAACTCGAACTCTCCACCTTGAACGAGGGCGAACGGCTCAACCAGACTACTCTCAGCAGCATGAAAATGGCCGCCCTCCTTGCCGTTATCTGCTGCCTCGGTCTTTTTATTCTCTTCGCCGTCGAAACCCAGCGGACCGCTGCCCGGCGCCGCGCCGCCGAACACGCCTCAGCCGTGAAAAGCGCATTCCTGGCATCCATGTCGCACGAGTTGCGCACCCCGCTCAACGCGGTCATTGGCTACAGCCAGATGCTCCAGGAGGAAGCCGAGACCGACAACCGGACCTCGGACTACCAGGACCTGCAGAAGATTGAGTCCGCCGGCAAGCACCTCCTCGAACTCATCAACTCCATTCTGGAAATGTCGAAAATTGAGGCCGGAAAGGTGGAAGTGCACGCCTCCCCCTTCCAGGTGCCGGACCTTGTTTCCGAAGTCGTGGAACTGGTCCGCCCCATGGCCGCCAAAAACGGAAATACGCTCGATATCGTCATCGGCCCCGGCGTCACCCGGATGTACTCGGATGTGGTGAAGATCCGGCAGTGCCTGCTGAATCTCCTCAGCAATGCCAGCAAATTTACGCAGAAAGGCAAAGTCACCCTCCGCGTGGAACGGGTAATTGAGGGCCAGCGAACCTTCCTTCGTTTTGACGTGATGGATAGCGGTCCCGGCATACCGGCGGAGGAGCAGGAACTGCTCTTTGAACCGTTCCACCAATTGGAATCAACGCCTGTCCGCGGCAAGGGGCAGGGAACCGGTCTCGGCCTCGCGATCACCCGCCGCCTCACCCGCATGCTCGGCGGTGATACCTACGTCCAGAGTGAAATGGGTCTCGGCTCCACATTTACTCTCTCTCTCCCCGAAGAACTCACGCTCGGCGCGCTCCATGCCGCGCCTCCGCTCGGGCCTTCGGACAAGCCGACGGTCCTTGTGATTGACGACGATACCGCCATCCACGGCCTCGTCCGCCGGCTCTTTGAAAAGCATCCCGTCGAAGTCGCCGTCGCCAGGAACGGCGAAGAAGGCATCCGGATGGCCCGCCTCCTCAACCCCCGCGTCATCACCCTCGATGTCGTAATGGAAGGCGCCGACGGCTGGGAAATCCTCCGCCGTCTGAAGGGCGACCCACAACTCGCCCGCATCCCCGTCATCTTGTTGAGCATCCTCGATACCCACGGCGACCCCCGCGGTTTCCTCGCCGACGAAGTCTTTACCAAGCCCGTTGATGTGGATCGCCTCTCCAGCGCCATCCTCCGTCACGCCGCCTCCGGCCGTGCCCATTCCGCGCTCATCGTGGACGACAGTCCCGATGCCCGCGTCATGTTGAAGCGCCAGCTCCAAAATCTCGGCTGGACGCTCTACGAGGCTGCCGACGGCGCCGAAGCCCTGGAAAAATGCGAGGAGGTCCAGCCCGGCGTGGTCGTCCTCGACCTGATGATGCCCAACGTCGATGGCTTCGAATTCCTGACACGCCTCCGCTCCACGGACCGGGGCCGGGAAACCCCTGTTCTCGTCGTGACCGCCATGGACCTCGATCCTGTCCAGCGCCAGCGCCTCAGCCAGCAGGCTGCCGCCGTCGTGCACAAAGGCGCTCTTCGCGGCAATGATCTCATCGCGCAGGTCCTCGCGACCCTGGAGTAATAGTGAATGCCCACTGTCCTACTGGTTGAAGACAACGAAATGAACCGCGACATGCTGCTCCGCCGTCTGCAGCGAAAGGGCTTTGATGTCCTCACCGCGAACGACGGGGAAGAGGCCCTGCGGATGACCCGCCAGCACCTCCCCGCTGTCGTTCTTATGGACATGAGCCTCCCCGTCCTCGATGGCTGGGAAGCTACCCGCCGCCTGAAAGCCGATCCTTCCACGCGGCACATCCCGGTCATCGCCCTCACCGCTCACGCGCTGCCCGCCGAACGGGACCGCGCCATCGAAGCCGGCTGCTGCGCCTTCGAAACCAAACCGATCGACTTCCCCAAACTGCTGGCTGTCATGGAGGCGGCGCAAAAATGAAAGTCACTCTCTCCCCAGCTTCGGACCAGGCCCGCGCCCTGCTCGAATCCTGGGGCTGGGAGATTACCGAAACCGCGCCTGACGCGGTGCTTACCGAGATCGACGGCAGGTGGGAAATTCGCGTCCGCCCCGCTACCCACCCTGATGATGTCATCTTCCTGCCCGCCGCCGAAACCGAACTCGCCTGGCGCATCGACGCAGCCAAGGATCGCCGCAACCGCCTCGCCAGGCGTCTCCACGACCTTCGCTCGCCGCTCAACGCCGTGCAGGGCTACGCCGAGATGCTGGTCGAAGTCGCTGAAGCGGACTGTCTCCGGTTCGCGTCCAATATTTGTACAGCCAGCGAGAATCTCGTCCAGCGGCTGCAGGCATTCAGCGAAGAAGGTGTCTGAAGTTTGGACATTGAATTTTATACATCTTTGTAAGTTGTTGAAAATAAATAAATGGTGAGTTTGGCAGGCGTCTTGCATTACTTAAGGCATGGACACCGCAACGATCTTAACCGAACAGCAATTCGCCAACGCCTACCGGCTCGGCTTCTCTCGCACGGTTCGTTTCCTACAGGCAAACGGCGTGCAACATGAGCTGGCCGAAGAGATTGCCCAGGCCGCTTGGAGCCGTGGCTGGGAGTGCCGTAGTCAGCTCAAGAACCAGGCCGCCATCGGCGTCTGGGTCAACAGCATTGCCAAGAACCTGCTCCGCGTCGATTTCCGCCGTCGCAAGGCCGTCGAAGAACTCACCGAGGAATCGGCGACCATCTCCGCCTCCACGGATTCCACGACGCTTGCTGAATTGCTCTCCCATTGTTCCGAGGAGGACCGCCAGCTTCTGGTCCGCCACTACATGGAAGGCTGGTCGAGCAATGAACTCGCCCCGGCCCTCGGTATCTCGCCGGTCTCGGTTCGCGTTCGACTGCTCCGTATCAAGAATGCGCTCCGCGAAGCGCTACAACTTTCTCCAGCCGTAACTGAGATCCCACAAGCTGCCTGACGAGCCAACCGGCTAGAGGTACTTATGGATCTGGTCCCGAAAACGGGAGTAGATCCAGGAAGCGGCGATCAAGAGGCAGCCAACCACGATGAACGAGAGCATCCGGCTGATCGTATCGAGCTGCGAGAAATCGAAAAAGAACAATTTGCCCAGACAGAGGGCAAACAACAACAACCCGCTTAACCGTAACTGCCGGCGTTGCAGACCGATTCCAGCGCCCAGCAGAACGAAAGCCTCCGCGCCCCAGGCCAGCGTCAGACTTCTACCACTGACAAAGTCCTGAAGCACGGCGGTAGTAGTAGCGACTGCCAGCACGCCGTGTAAGGCTGCCGCCGCATTCGCCATGGCATCGCCGCGTAGCGGCCGTACGAGATACATGGCAAATAGGGCCGCAATGGCAATGGACTGGGCCGCCAGGTTTTCCTGGCGGCCCAATATTTGTGTGGCCCAATAGGCGAATGCCAGGCCTTCCGGCAATAACGCGCTGCCGGCCAGGCTGTCGCCAACTCGCAATACACCTGCCGCCCAGCAGACCGCCGCTAGCGCCATCCAGGCCGCCATCAGCCACGGCGTTTCACCGGTCAGCCGGTAAACGAGCGCGCTCGCATACGCCTGGAATAGGGCAAAGGTGACAAACCGCGCCATGCCCTCCGGCGCAGCCCAACCGAAGGCCGCGTAGAGCGCGGCGGGGAGCCCGATTGCTACCCATGGCAAGGTCGCGGGCACATCCGAGAGCAGCATGCCCACGGAAAAGAGGGCCAGCGTCAAGCCCACCCACCGCGCCTCCGGTTTGTCACGCCAACGCAGCGCCAGCCCTACCGTGCCCGCACCTATGGTCAATAGCGCGGGCCGCAGATAGCGCGGGTCAAAATCGGCCAGCAAGGGAGGGAGCGTCAGGAGGATGCCGAACGAGTACCAGATGCCTCCCTGCAGAAAGAGCCGGTTCAAGAGAAACAGACCAAAAAGGGTCCACACCCCCGGCCGGTGGAACTGGTAGTCGCCAAAGGCCACGGGCAGCAGAAACAGCGTGGCCCCGAAGTTCCGGAGATAGGGGTTCCCCGCTAACCACCCGGACACTGCGATCGTCTCGGCGAGCAGTGCGAGCGCCAGGAAGCGTGGCTCGCCTGTGAAACGATCGATCAGAAAGGCCGCCGTAAACAGAGCCGAATAGGTGATGGAGGCGCGGAATCCGCCGAAGACAGAGTCGTCCTCCCAGGCGCGCGAAGCGTTCCAACGGCCCCGCAGCAGGGCGCTGGCCAGTTGCGCCGCCGCCATCGCGCCCAACATCCAGCCGGGCTCCCACCCGCTGCCCCGGGGCCAAACCACAGCCATGGCGAACAGAAAACCGGTGAGGTTCAAGGGTGCAATCGCAAGTTTGGCGCCCCGCCGCTTGGCGGCGAGATCGAAGGCTTCGAGCATTGCCCAATAGGTCCAGATCACCGGCTCGCCGAAGAAGACGAAATAGCGGTCTTTGTCGCCGGTAGCCAGATCGAACCCATAGGCGGCATAGGAGAATAGCGCCCCCGCCGCGGCCAGGGCCTGCCAGCCGAAACGCCAGGAAACGAACAGCAAGCTGGCAAGCAGCGGAAGGGACGCGATGGCGGAGAAGCGCGTCAATGACGAGACGGCAATAGTGAGGAATGCCGCCATATAGGCCAGCCCGGTCACCGTCTGGTTCCGGTACCGCAGCGAATGCAGAATCATGCCGGCCGCCGTACCAAGCAGGAGGAGAAAGCCAGCGGCGGGGCTGTCGATGACGCGGGAGGCCTCGACGCCGTGCGCGGCAAACGCCGTGAAGTAAAGGCCGGCCCAACCGCCGCCGATCAGAGCGGAGCCGAGGGTGCGGTACGCATCCATCCTCTCGGCGGCAATGCCTGCTCCGAGCAGGGCCAGGCACGTCGTTAGCCCGGTCAGGATCCGGCCCGACGGACCCAATTCGGTAAGCGAAAATCCGACGAAGAGCGCGATGCCGATGAGCAACAGCAGCACACCGAGTTTGCTGAGCCAGTTGCTGCCGATCAGCGCTTCCACATCCCGCTCCGGCGGTTCCGGCAGGGGGCCGTGCGGCGGAGGCGCTGGCGCAAGCACAGGCGGGGCGGCCGGCAAAGGCGGCGGAACGGCCGCGGGGGGAGGAGGCGCCAGCGGCTGGGGGGTAGGCCGGCCGCCTTCGAGGACAAAAATGCGCTCGGTCAGGGAGGCGATGCGGCGCTCCTGCGCCGCGGCCCGTTCTTCTAACTCCCGAATCCGGCCGCGCGCCCAAACCACAAGCGCGGCGGCGACGGCCAGACTCAGGAATAACCCCATAGAAAATCAGCCGATCAGGAATTGCTCCAACGCAAAACCGGGAACGCGAACACCGATGAAAAACTGACCGAATTTAGCATATTTCGCGCTCACTTCGTCGAAACGCATTTCGTAGATCAGCCGTTTGAACACCAGGGCATCATCGGCGAACAGGTCCACGCCCCACTCCCAGTCATCGAGGCCAATGGAACCGGTAATAATCTGCCGTACATCTTCGGCATAGCGCCGTCCGATCATCCCGTGATCGTGCATCATGCGCTGCCGTTCTTCGATGGACTCCAGGTACCAGTTTTCCTTTTCGCCGCGCAGACGGTCCATCGGGTAGAAACAGATATATTTGCGATCGGGGAACGTGGGGAACAGGCGGGGCGCCATGGCTTCGCGCTGGCGCGCGAGCGTGGCGGCGATTTCGGCGTTCCACTCCTCGGAATGGGGCGTGAGGCCGCGCTCGATCAGCGATTTATACGTTTTAATGGACGATTCGTAGAGGCCAAGTTCCACCACCGAGGTATAGGAATGAACCTGGCGGAGCACGCCGCCGATGGAGAGCCGGGAGACGTCCAGTTCCGCCTGGTGGAGGTCCGCGGCGTCTTCGCGGAAGTGGACGATCATGAGATCGGCTTTGTGGCCGAACATGGTGAAGATCGCCGACGGGTATTTTTCGTCCGCTTCCCATTCCTTGATTTGGACCGACAGTTCCTGGAGGTACTTCCGTTTGTGAAAGGTATCGAGGTTATTCCACGCCGGACGTTCAAAACGAAAGAGTTGATGCATTACCCAGGACCCCTCGATGGTAAGGGGGACGGCAGGCAACGGAGCGGGATTGGTCATGGTTTTCTACTTTCTACTGTAACTAAGGTTTTTCAACTATTCAGGATTTTGCTGGTCTGGCCGAAAGAACACGTAGGGGCGAAGGAGTATCCCGAACGACTCTATGATTCGAGTGCCGATCACGGCGTTGACAGTCTGGTTGGGCGCTATGGGGATAGCGGCGGCGCAGACAACCCAAACGCGCATCTACACCGAACCGGCCGGGGCGGCCTTTTTTGTCGATGGGACCCGGTATCTGAGTTCGGCCACCTTCTTTTGGCCGAAGGGTAGCCGGCATACGGTGTGGGCAGAGGTGGCGCAGAACACCGGCGGCACGACGCGAATGGGATTTCAGGGCTGGACCGACGACAAAGGGCTGTTGCAGCCCAGCGGGACGCCCTACGTCACGATTACGGCCGACCCTGACTTTTTGTCGCTGAAAGGCACCTTTAGCGTGGAGCACCGGATCGATGTGCTGTTCAACACCCAGGTTTCCACGCCGATCATCGATATCTCAAGCATGCCGACGGTGCCGTGTCCGGCGTTGGCATCGCCCTCGTCGCCCGGCGTTCCTGGGCCATTCGATTCGCCGAAGCCAGGCGTGGTCTATGTGAACGGGCAGTGTACGGGGAGTTCGGTTTCGATTTGGGCAGCGGAAAAGGCGGCCATCGTCTTCAACGCATTTCCGGCGCGCGGGTT
>DASTML010000082.1:0-4402 GCA_035714175.1 Bryobacteraceae bacterium
GCACCGTTAAAATGATCTCGACGCGGTTGTCCGACGCCCGCCTGGAACTTACACGCGGCGTGGCCCTTGTGGAAGTGGCCGACGTAGCGAAGGACAACGCCGTGACGATGCTGGTTAAAGACGCCGCCGTATCGTTCACCAAAATGGGGCTCATCCGCATAGAAGCGGAGACCGGCATTCGCGCCTACAAGGGAGAGGTCCAGGTGATCGCCGGCGACACGCCGCAGATCCTGAAAGAAGGCCGGGAGATGCAGTTCGCCAACGGCAACCTCATCGCAAAGTTTGATGCCAAACAGGGCGATCCGCTCTATCGTTGGGCCAACCGCCGGGCGGAATATTTGGCCATGGCCAATATCGCCTCCGCCAACATGGTGCAGAAGTCGTACAACGGCGGCATCTCCGGTCTCGGGACCGGCATGTGGTTCTTCAATTCCTACTACGGAATGATGACCTACTTGCCCGGTAGCGGCATGTATCGCAGCCCGTATGGTTACATGTACTACAGTCCCGCCCGCGTTATTCGCTATAACCAAGCCTATATGCCGGCCCCGAACAACCCTGGCAATGGCGGATTCGGCGGTTCTGGGATGGGACAGGGCCGCGCCTGGAATTCTGACTATGGCTATAACACCACGATGGGCCGTTCGGCAGGGGCCGTGTCCATGCCGGCTCCCAGCGCAGGGGCACCCGCCGCGGCTGTTTCCGCTGCTCCCGCCGGCCGCGGGGCGGACGTCAGCACGGGACGAGGCGGCGGCGGCGGTCGCGGGCGGTAAGGCCGTATTCCCGCTACTGTTTATTTTGTAGTGCACGATCCAGAAATGACGTCATCGTTTGCCACATATGCAGACGATAGGCGCCCGTCACCCCGTGGCTTTTGAGTGGATAGAACATCATTTCGAATTGCTTGCCCGCCTTCTGCAAGGCTTCCATCATGTTTTGCGTGTTCTGGAATAGCACGTTGTCATCCTGAAAATTGTGCACCAGCAGCAACTTTCCCTCAAGGTTCGCTGCGGAATGGATAGGACTGCTGGCTTTGTATCCCGCCTCGTTCTTCGCGGGTAGGCCCATATAGCGTTCGGTATAGATGGTGTCGTAGTGCCGCCAGTCCGTCACGGGCGCTCCGGCAATGCCGGCGGCAAACCGGTTCCCGGCGTGGGTCATGGCGTAGAGAGTCATGTAGCCGCCGTAGCTCCACCCATAGATGCCGATCCGGGCCGGATCGACAAAGCCCTGGCTCACCAAGTAGTCCACACCCTCCAGTTGGTCCGCCAGTTCCACACGTCCCAACTCCCGATAGACCGCGCTCTCAAAGGCGTGGCCCCGGAAGTTGGATCCCCGGTTGTCCAATTTCCAGATGACGTAGCCTTTCCCGGCCAGCGCCTGGTCCCAATTCGCTCCCGTCCAGGTATCCTGCACCTTCTGCGCGTGCGGTCCCCCATAAACGATGACTAAAGCCGGGTACTTTTTTCCAGGAACGAACCCTCGCGGTTTGATCATCTGCGCGTAAAACAATGTGCCGTCGCGCCCCCGGAACGAGAGGTTCTCCACGGGTTGGAGTGCATACGGGCCCGGAGTGTGCTCTTTGAGGACGGCCAACTCCTCCCCGTTCCGGTTCCGCAGCGTTTGGCGCACAGGCTGCGTCAGGCTCTGCCAGGCATCCAAAAAGAAGGTTCCGCCAGGACTGAGGGCGACGGTATGGGTTCCGCCCGCGGCCGTTACCCGGCGGATGGCGCCGGTTTCCAGATCGACGGCGTGGACCTGCCGGCCCAGAGGCGAGTCCTTCGTGGTAGTAACCCAGGCTTCGTTTCCCAGAATCCCTTGCAACCCTGTCACTTCCCATGCGCCGCTGGTCAACTGTCGCGCCGCGCCGCCGCTATAGAGATACAGGTGGCGAAACCCGTCCCGTTCGCTCGCCCACAAGAATCGCCCGGGGCCAAAGAAATGCAGAATATCGTGAACATTGATCCAGGTTTTGTCCCGTTCCTCCAATAACAGACGGCTCTTGCCGGTTGCCGCATCCAACGCCAACAGTTCCAGATGATCCTGCACCCGGTTCAACCGCTGCACGGCCAACTCCTTGCCTCCGGGCATCCACTGCACGCGTGCCAGTAGAATGTCCTCCCCAGCACCAGTTTCCATCCAACGAGTCCGGCCGCCCCGCGCGGGAACGACCCCGAGCCGCACATTGGCATTGGGCGTACCGGCCTTCGGGAAGCGCTGCGGCTCCAGCACGGCGCGTACAGGTCCCGGATCTACCTGGGGATGCGTCATTTCCGCCGCTACGTCAAATTGCAGGTAGGCGATCTCCCGTCCATCCGGAGACCACCACCAGGCGCGGGGAATCGCCAGTTCTTCCGGATAGACCCAGTCCAGGCGGCCATTCCACAAAACCGGACCACCGTCAAAGGTCAACCGGCGCGCCTTGCCGCCGGCGACCGGCAGCACGTAGAGTTCGTTCGCCACCCGGTAGCCGACGTGCGAACCATCGGGGGAAAGGAGCGGATCCTCTTCGTTATCGGGCGTGGCGGTGAGTTGGCGGATGGCGCCGGTTGCCGCTTCCACCAGAAAGAGGTCTCCGCCCGCCGCGACTAGAATACGTGCGCCATCGGGGGACCACTGCGGTTTGCCGGCCAACACGCGCCGATTCTCCCATTGGAACGCGCCTGCCGGATTGGAGGAGGATTTTGCCTTGGCCTCCAGTTCGGACAGCGATGCCAGAACTCGCTCCTGCTTCCGCACGCAATCGTAGAGGCGGATGCGTTTTCCCGCCTCATAGACGAACCGGTCCCCGGACGGAGCCCAGATGGGCGTCACGATCGAGGCGGGTTGCCAGGCGGCCGCCACCTCCAGTGTTACCGGCTCATTCTGGGCGCTAGCGGAGGTTTCCAGCCATAGGACGCTAAGAAAGACGCAAACAATCCGGGTTGTCACATTCCCGATTGTACTGGCCGGAGGCGCCGAATCAGATACCGGTCATTCCGGTAGACGGTTTCCAGGTCGGGGCGGGTTCTCCAATCGCTCAGAACCTTCTCCCGGGTCTCCCGCGTCAAGTCCTGCGACAAGTCATTCGGCCCGATCAGGACATATTGCAGATTCTCGGCGCGCATATTGTCGATCAGGCCCCGGTGGTAGGCGCAGGCGGCTTCCATGTCATTCCGGTAAAAGAAGCGCGTCGGCGCATGAATACCAATCCCGTGACGGCCGGTGTGACGGCGCAGCGAGGGGTCTTCGTAAGTCAGAAAATTGGCGCCGGCAGGCGTATTGTCCCTAATCCAGGCGTAGGCCTTCTCCCGATCCGCCTTCATTTCCAGGTACTGCAACGGAAGGGAGGGGGCATATTTCCACGAAGCAAGCGCATTCCGCTGCACGATCCAAACCGCTCCGGCCGCGGCGAGCGTCCCGAATAGGATCGTCGCGCCGCGTTGCGTAAACCAGGTCTTCCGCAGCATAGCGGCCAGATGGCGGATCTCCGTCAGGAGACCTTCGAGAAGAAGAGGCACAAAGGGATACAGGAAGCGCTCGTTCGGGAGGAAATTCCAGACGGTGAGGAGCGCGGCGTAGGGCAGGAACAGAAGAGGATAGGGCATCCATCCTTTTTCCCGCCACTGCCGTACCCACCCGGCCACGGCGGCAAACAGCAGCAGGCGCGCGAAGTTCATCTCCCAGAAGGAAGTGCCGGAATTGAAAAACAGGGCGCCGCCGGCGCTGCCTACCAGCGACTCAACGTTGGCCTTCAACACTTCCGGCCAGATGCCGCCGCCCATGTTCTCCCAAAAGAAGCGCGTGTAGGAGAGGTAGTAGACGGAACCGCCGGTGACGTTCGGCGTCTGATGCGTAGCTGTCCACAGATTCCAGCCCACAAAAAACGGAACAAAAATCGCGGCAAATTCGGCGGCTTCCCTCCGCTTGCGGCGCAGCAACAGCCACAATACCGCGCCCACGGGCAGCGCGAGGAACGCCGTGCGAGCCAGATAGGACAGACCGGCCCACAAGGCCGCGGCGCGGGTTCGTTCCGCCTCCAGCATACGGACCGTTTGCAAGAGCAGGACCGCGCCGAAGATTTCCGAGAGCGTGGTCCCGGAAAAGACCACGGAGTAGACATTCCATCCGAGGAGAAAGACCAGAACCGGATCGTTGCGCCAACGCCAGACCTGGTACAGCAGCGCCGGCAGCAATGCCCAGGTCAAGGCGAGCAGGGCCGGTTCCCAACGTGCGCCCAGCGCCAGATAAAGGGGAAACAGCGGTGGATATTTCACCTGCCAAGGTTCGCCGGGCAGACTGTCGATGCGGTAGCCACGCCCCTCGGCCAGGGCGGAAGCCGTACCGGCATAGAGACCGTCATCATGAAAGTACCCCAGCTGGGGCATTGCGAAACCCGCTGTCCACAGCAGCCACAAAGAGG
>DASTML010000083.1:0-11737 GCA_035714175.1 Bryobacteraceae bacterium
GGAACACAGCGGACTTGGAATTGCGACGGTGTACCGCAATATCAAGATGTTGCTGGAGGAGGGCTGGTTGACGGCGGTGGAGTTGCCGGGCGAAGTGACACACTACGAACTGGCCGGCAAGGAGCATCACCATCACTTCCATTGCCGGGCGTGCGGAAAAGTATTTGAACTAAACGCCTGTCTTCCCAATGTGCAAAAACTGGCTCCGCAAGGGTTTGCGGTGACCGGGCACGAACTCCTTTTATATGGGGCTTGCCGAGACTGTACCCCGGCGTGAGAGAATAGAAAAGACGGGGGCGGTTAGCTCAGCCGGTTAGAGCGCCTGCCTTACAAGCAGGAGGTCCACAGTTCGAGCCTGTGACCGCCCACCATCCCGTTCCGCCTGCTACTCGTTTTTCGGCTTATTACTCATGGCGTAGCGACACCATGGGGTCTACAGCGGCCGCGCGCCGCGCCGGAATGCAGGATGCCAGAAGCGCCACGGCAAGGATCGCGACAGCGGCCAGTAAAATGGCGGCAACATGCGTAGTGCTCAATTCGGCCAGGAAGACCGCGGCCAGCTTATGTCCCCAAAATGCGGCCGGAATGCCGATGGCGACGCCAGCGCCAGTGATTGCGAGGGCCTCTTGCAGAACCATCCTTACGATGCCGTTCCGTGAAGCGCCGAGCGCCATGCGGATACCAATTTCATTGGTCCGGCGCGCCACGGTATAAGCCAACAGTCCATAAATGCCGATACCGGCCAAGAGCGCGCCGAGAAGTGCGAAGAAGCCGGAAAGCATAGCCATCAGCCGTTCGGGAACGATGGTCGCTTCAATCTGATCGCTGAGGGTGGTTGTATTTGTGACGGGTATGGATGGGGCAACCTCGGCCGCCACGCGTTGGGCAGACGCGGCAACGCTATGAGGGTTTATATCGGTCCGGAGCACGAAGGTCCCCGCCGTGACGCGGCCGGCACGAAACGCAGGCAGGAAGATGCCGCGGCGCTCTTTTTCCCGGATCTCCATGTAATTGGCGTCTCCAGCGACGCCGACAATTTCGTAGGCGGCCGGTTCACGCATGCCGGTGACGTGATCGAGGATGATTCTTCTGCCGAGCGGGTCCTGGCCGCCAAAGTACTGGCTGGCCAGAGTGCTATTGATGATGGCGATGCGCGGATTGGATTGATCCCGCAGCGTGAATTCACGCCCGGCGAGAAGAGGCGTACCCATCGTCTCAAAGTATCTGGGCCCCACCCAGCTGATAGAGATCCAGCGGCGGTCCTCGGGGCGCTGCGGTACTCCCTCGACCGTTCCGAAGCCGCTGGCGCCTGCGCCGTGCAGGGGCGTGGGGGCGCTGAGCGAGGCCATGCGCACGCCCGGGATTTCGTTCATCCGCTCCAGAAGCCTTTGATAGAGCTGGGAGAGCTGTTCGCCACGTATGCCGGGACCGGAGGGGTCGAGATTGACCAATAGGATGTAATCCCGGCGGAAGCCAAGGTCTGCCGAGCGAAGGTGAAGAAGGTGAGTGATGAAAAGCACGCCCGCGCCCAGGAGGACTATCGACAAAGACACTTGTGCCGCAACAAGACTTTTTCCGAAAAAGCGGTTGCCGCGCGTATCCGCCGCTTTCCCGGAAGGACGCAGCGCGCAGGCGGGAAGAGAGCGCAGGGCGGCCCAGGCAGGGGCGAGGCCGAAAAATAGCCCCGTCAACAGGGCAGCTCCCGCGGCGAAGAGCAGTACCGTTGCCTCTGGCTGGATATCCAGTTGGATCCGTTCCGCAGGACGTCCGCTGGCGATGATTCGAGTGAACAGGCCAATGCCGGACCAGGCGACAATCGCTCCGGCCAACGTTCCCGCACCGGACAACAGCAGTGATTCCGTCAGCGACTGGCGCAGCAGGCGTCCGCGGCTGGCCCCGAGGCCGAGGCGCAACGCCATTTCCCGTGCTCGTCCGGCGCCGCGGGCGAGCATCATGCTGGCAAGGTTGAGGCAGGCCAACACAAGCAGTACGCCGGAGATGGCCATTAGCATTGTGAGCGGGTTGCCCATACGGTCGCGGACGGTCGAAAACCCCGCGGCGCACGTTTCGACCTCTACGCGCAGTTGCCGCAACTGTGGGTCGCTACTGCGGGCGGCGCGTTCCTCAATGGTGAAACGGAAGAGTTGCGCCATGCCGGTGCGAGCTTGCGTTATCGCATTGCCGTGCTTGAGGCGAGCGATGAGGTGAAAGCCTCTATCCTGTCCGGCCGGCGTCCAGAGATCCGTCTTCGCTTCGATGCGAAGTCCAGTGAAATCGCGCGGCGCGACGCCGATGATTTCCAGCGACGCCTTGTCCACTTGGACCCGCTTGCCGAGTACGGCCGGATCACGGTGGAAGCGGGCAGTCCAAAGGTCCCAACTGATCACGGCAACAGCGCTGCCTTTTTCATCCTGCTGCCCGATCAAGCGGCCCAACGCCGGCCGAAGGCCGAGTTCAGCGAAGTAATTCCCCAGTACATATTCGGCGATTCCGACACGCATACCGGCTTCCTCGATGCGCAGTTCCGCCAAGTTGTCGATTGCCATGCCGGTGATTGCCGAAAAAGCATGGTTGTGTTGGCGGTAGTACTCCACGTCGCGGAGTGTCCAACTGCCGTTTCTACGTGGTTCCCCTGGATAGCGTTGGAGGAGTTCGACCAGTTGTTCCGGGTGAGAAACAGGAAGGGGGCGGAGAAGGACGGCATAGACCAGGCTGAAAATGGCAGTATTGGCTCCGATGCCGAGGGCCAGAGAAGAGACGGCGACGACGGTGAAGCCGCGGTTGGCCCTCATGCCGCGCAGCGCGTACCGCGCATCCTGCCAAATCTCCTCCCAGAGATTCCATCCCCACTGGCCCCGAGTGGTTTCCCGTACTAGCGCATAGTTTCCAAATTCCCGGCGAACGGCGCGTTCGGCCTCCCGGGGATCTTCCCCGCGTTCGATGCGCTCCCGGATCGCAAGATGGAAGTGACTTTGGAGTTCCTCATCCAGTTCCTGGTCCATCTTCCGGCGCTGGAATAGATTTCGGAGGCTCACGACTGCTCCCCCGGTTCCATCAGGTTGGCGATGGCCGCGCTCAATTGCGTCCACCGGCTGTGTTGCGCGGACAGGTGCGTGCGACCGGCGTCCGTCAACTCGTAGTACTTGGCACGTTGATTGTGCTCCGAACTCCTCCATTCCGACCGAATCCATTCCTGCTTTTCCAGGCGGTGCAGCGCCGGATATAGTGACCCGGTTTCCACCTGCAGTACGTCGCCGGACCCGGAGCGAATGGCCTGCGCGATGCCGTAACCGTGCTGCGATCCCCAGCGAAGGGTTTGGAGAATAAGCATGTCGAGCGTGCCCTGGAGAAGTTCGATGCGGTTCTTATAGCCTTCGGGTTTCGGCATGGATGTAGACAGGCTACATCCATGCCTGTAGATTGTCTACGGCTTTTTTGTTCCTTTGGAAACCCGCTTGCACAAAACTGCCGGAGTTGTACAATAGGAAGCGACGACGGCAAACGACAAGTGGGCGAAAGCCCACTTTTTTATTTTGCCGCTGGCGGCGATAACATGCGGCAAGAGTTAATGGACAAAATCTGGGCGATCGCGGACCGTGTTGCGCGGGCGGGAGATATCGAGATTGTCGATATTGAGTTTCTCGGCGGCGGCAAACACCGGGTGCTGCGCGTCTATGTAGATAAAGCCGGAGGCGTGACGCATAGTGACTGCCAAGCTGTTTCGTTAGGGCTGGAAGAGGTGCTGGACGCCGAGGACCTGATTCCCGGCGCGGAGTACACTCTGGAGGTCAGTTCGCCGGGCGTGGAACGGAAACTAACGCGGCCGAGGGATTTTGAGCAGTCGGTTGGGAAGAAAGTGAAAGTAGTCGTCCGCGAACCGGTGGCGAATGCAACGACCTGGATTGGGACGTTGCAGGCGTTTTCGGAAGGTGTGCTGACGGTGGAATCGTCCGAGGGGAAGACAGCCCAGATTCCGCTGGAGAAAGTGAAAAAAGCCAATTTGAAGTTTGAGTGGTAAGAGGAGTCACCGTGGGAACTATTTATCAGTCCATCGAGATGCTGAGCAAGGAAAAGGGCATCAATCCGCAAGTTGTCATTGACGCGGTGAAAGACGCGATGCTGGCCGCGGCGCGGAAACAGTTCAAGGGAAATGAAGAACTGATTGCCGATTTCGATGAACGGACGGGCGCGATCCAGATTTCGGCGGTCAAGATGATTGTCGAAGAAGTGACGGACCCGGTCCGCGAGATGACTCTGGCCGATGCGCGCGAGTACGACCGCGCGGCGCAGGTGGGCGGGACGATCAAATTTCCGAAGAAGACCGAAGCGTTGGGCCGCATTTCGGCGCAGACGGCCAAACAGGTCATTATGCAGAAGGTCCGCGAGGCCGAACGGGACACGATTTTCAACGAGTTCCACAACCGCGTGGGCGAACTGGTGAACTGTACGGTGAAGCGGATGGAGATGGGCGACCTGGTTTGCGACGTCAGTTCGAAGACCGAGGCGCGGTTGCCGAAGCGGGAACAGTCGCGGTTAGAAAACTTCCAGATCGGCGAGCGGGTTCGCTGCGTCATCAAAAGCGTCGAACGGAGCGGGAAGAACTCCGGCGTGATTCTGTCGCGCGCCGATTGTGAATTTGTGAAACGGCTGTTTGAGCAGGAAGTGCCGGAAATCTATGACAACACGGTGGTGATCCGGGCCTGCGCGCGCGAGGCGGGGGAGCGGACGAAGATTGCCGTGGCGAGCCGGGACCGGGATGTGGATTCGGTGGGCGCCTGCGTCGGCATGAAAGGGATGCGCGTGCAGTCGATTATCCGGGAACTGCGCGGCGAGAAGATCGACATTATCGAATTTTCGGAAGACCCGGTACAGTTTGCTACGCATGCGTTGAGCCCGGCCAAGATCAGCCGCGTGTCGGTGATCGACGCCAATGACCGGCATATGGAAGTGATTGTGGATGACAATCAGCTTTCGCTGGCGATTGGGAAGAAGGGGCAGAACGTCCGGCTGGCGGCGAAGCTGATCGGCTGGAAGATCGATATTAAGAGCGAAGAAGAGAAGCGCCGGGAAGTGGAAGCACAGATGGCGCAGTTGCAGGTTTCCGGAGCTCCGTTGTCGGTGCTGATCGATTTCGGGCTGCCGGAGAAGGTAGTGGAACGGCTGTTTGAGGCCGGAATTGGGACGGTAGAGCGTTTGGGGGCGATGACGCCGGAAGAGATTCAACAGATTCCGGGGATTACCGCCAAGGCGCTGGAGAGCATCCAGTATGCCGTGAACGCGTACTACGGCCCTTATGAAGAGGAAGTTCCAGGCACGGCGGAAGCCGCGGCCGACGCCGTTGAACCGGCTGTCGAGCCCGCAGCAACCGAAGAGCCGGAACCGGTTGCCGAAGCCGTGGAACCGGAGGCCGAACCGGCCGCCGCACCCACGACACCGGAAAATCAAGCCTAGCTGTTACGCAGACGGTCCTACGATCGTCTGTTTATCCTGCTGGAAGTGAATCTGTTACCATGGCAGAAGGGGCAGTAACGCTCATGCGTATGCTCCTTTGGCGCCGTGGCTGGTACGCACGAGGCGCATCGATATTTTTTCTCCATCTATGAGTAAGATCCGAATTAACGAACTGGCAAGGGAGCTTGAAGTCAAGCCTAGCGCGATTATTGATGCGCTCCCCACGCTGGGCGTTCAAGACAAGAAAACCCACTCCAGTTCGATCGACGACGATCTTGCTCTTCTGATCCGTAACCACATGCGGAACGATCCGACGGTCGTCCGCTACCGGGTGGAAGACGATCCGCACGCCGACCTGAGCGGGGATCATGAAGACGAATCGCAGGCCGATGCGCCGCTGCCCCCGGTGGTCACCCCGCCGCCGGCGGCGAGTGCCGCTCCGCCTCCGGCCCCCGCGGTGACGCCGCCGGCTCCCGTACCTCCGGTTACTCCGGCGGCTGCCGCTCCGGTTGCCCCGGCTCCTGCGGCCCCGCAGGCTCCGTCCGCACCGCGTCCGGCCTTCTTGCGTCCGCCCGTGGCTTCCGTGCCTCCGATTCCGCAGGTGCCGTCGGTCCCGCGGCCCGCGGCGGCGCGACCGGCTGAAACGCAAGGCGACGCGGCTGAAGCGACTACTCCTCCCGTTCCGGCGAAGGCGATTGCTCCTTTGCGCCCGCCGCTGGCCTCGGGCGGCCCGATTTCCCCGCCGATTGCGGTGCAACCTCCCGTGAAACCGGCGGAACCGCCCGCCCCGAAAGCGCCGGCCATGCCGGTGGCTCCGGCGCGTCCGGTGCAACCGGCCCCGCCGCGTCCCGGCCAGATTCTTTCTGGTCCGCGTCAACCGTTGGTTTCTCCAGGAACAGGCGTTCCGGGGGCGCCGCGGCCGCAACCTCCCTCGGCTCCCGCTGCGCCGCGTCCCATTGCGCCGCCTGCCGTTTTTGTAGGCAGCGGATCCGGCAATACACCGCAAGCTTCCCCTGGCGCGCCCGCTCCCCGTCCTCCCGCTCCTCCGGTGGCGCCGCGTCCTCCGATGCAGCCGCGCCCAGCCGGGCCCGGCGCTCCGGCGCCCCGTCCGCAGCCTTCGCCTGGTCCGAGCCGTCCACTGGCCGGTCAACCGGCCGCGCGTCCGGTTGTTCCGCCGCGCCCTGACATGGTGGACCGGCTGAAACAGTTACAGAGCACCCCCAGCCCGCGTCCCGGCGCGCCCGGCCCCCGGCCTGGCCCGCCCGCCCCTGGCCGCCCGATTTATCAGGGCGGCGGCGCGCGCCCCGGCATGCCGACGCCTGGCCGTCCGTCCGGACCTGGACAGCCTTCGCCTTATGGCAATCGTCCCGGTGGCCCTGGCGGTCCCGGCCGTGGCCGTCCGATGCATCCCACTTCGCCCGGTATGCTGCAGCCGTCCACAATGGCTGTTCCAGTCGATCCGGGCCGCCGAACCGACAACCGCAAGCGTCCCAACCAGGGCCGTGTACGGGAAGCCGAAGAGGGTAAGCTTCGTCCGATTTACGCCAAGAAAGAAAACACGGATCTGCTGCTTGCTAAAGGCAAAGAGATCACGGTTTCCGAAGGCATCACGGTCAAGGAATTGGCCGAAAAACTCGGGATCAAGACCACGCTGGTCATCAAAAAGCTGGTGGATCGCAAGTTCTTTGCAACGATCAACCAGACAATCGACGCCAAGCTGGCGGAAGAGATTGCGCGCGACTTTGGCGCTACCGCTTCGCAGGTCAGCTACGAAGACGAACAGACGTGGGAAGTGGAGTTGGCCGAAGATCCGAAAGACTTGGTGGTTCGCGCCCCAGTCGTCACGATCATGGGTCACGTCGACCACGGTAAGACGTCGCTGCTCGATGCCATCCGGCTAGCCCGGGTTGCCGAGCGCGAAGCCGGCGGCATTACGCAGCATATCGGCGCTTACCAAGTGGAGATCCACGGCAAGAAGATCGTCTTCATCGATACGCCGGGTCACGAAGCGTTTACCCGGATGCGCGCTCGCGGCGCGAAGGTGACGGACGTTGTCATCCTGGTTGTTGCGGCTGACGACGGTGTGATGCCGCAGACGAAAGAAGCGATCAACCACGCCAAAGCGGCCGGAGTGCCGATCATTGTTGCCATCAACAAGATCGATAAACCGGATGCGCAGGTGGACCGGATCAAACAGCAACTCTCCGAACATGGACTGCTGGCAGAAGACTGGGGCGGCGATACCGTCATGGTGCCGGTCTCGGCCAAAGCCAAGCAGAATCTGGACCTGCTGCTGGAAATGATTCTCCTGATCGCCGACATGAAGGCGTTCAAGGCGAATCCGACGCGTCCGGCTATCGGCAACGTGCTGGAAGCCAAGCTCGACAAGGGCCGTGGTCCGGTTGCAACAGTCCTGGTTCGCAATGGTTCGCTGCGCGTGGGCGACTTCTTCCTGTGCGGCTCGGTATTCGGGAAAGTCCGCGCCATGTTCGATGACCGGGGCAATCCTGTTCGGGAAGCCGGCCCGGCGACTCCGGTGGAAGTGCTAGGTCTCGACATGCTGCCGGAAGTGGGAGATCCGTTCCAGATGGTGACGGATACGGCGAAGGCGAAGCAGATCGTCATGTTCCGCGAAGCTCGCGACCGTGACGTGCAGATGGCCAAAAACAAGCGCATGACGCTTGAGGCGCTGCACGCTCACATGAAGGAAGGCGAGAGCAAGGATCTCAACATCATCATCAAGGCCGACGTGGGCGGCAGCGCGGAAGTGCTGTCGGATACGTTGCAGAAGATGTCGAACGATCAGGTCCGGGTCCGGGTGCTGCTGACTGGCGTCGGCGCGATTACGGAAACGGACGTGATGCTGGCGACGGCGTCGAACGCAATTGTCATCGGTTTCAACGTGAAGCCGGACCGCAATGCGCAGGCGGCGGCGGAGCGCGAGAAAATCGACATCCGGCCGCACTCGATCATCTACGAGGTGACCGACGAAATCCGCAAGGCGATGATGGGCCTGTTGGCTCCGGTGTTCAAGGAAGTCTACCGCGGCAAAGCCGAAGTTCGGGAGATCTTCCGGATTTCCAAGATCGGTACCGTGGCCGGTTGCTACGTGTTGGACGGCGTAATCCCGCGCACGGCGGAAGTTCGCGTCAACCGCGGCAACGATGTGATCTTCACTGGCAAGATCAGCGCCCTGAAACGCTTCAAAGACGATACAAGCGAAGTGCGCAGCGGCTTTGAGTGCGGTATCTCTATCAACGGGTTTAACGATCTGGAGAAGGGCGACATCATCGAAGCGTTCGGCACCGAGCAGGTTGCACGGGAGCTGAACCAGCCCAATTAATCTATGCCGGTTCTCGGCGTTCTTCACCTGGAATTGCGGATTGACCATGCGCAATCCCTGAAAGACCGCCGGAACGTCATACGCAGTTTGAAGGCCCGGCTTCGCAGCCGTCACAATGTGGCGGTGGCGGAGATCGGGCCTTCCGACGTTTTGAACCGCGCTTTGGTGAGCGCCGTGACGATTTCCAATGACCGTACCTTTGCGGAGAAGGTTTTGCAGGCGGTGGAGGAGGATGCGGCGGCGGTGCTGGGCGGAATGTTGGAGTCGTCAGGCGTGGAGTGGGTGGAGTGACGCCTAGCGGGCGGGGCGGAAGACGAAGCGCTCGCTGAGCGCGAAGTTGAGCAGCGCGGTAAGCGCGATGGCAAGGCCGTTGGCCAGCAGGTAGTGCATGCCGAACGCGCCGGTGAGCACGCGCATCCAGAGCAGATTCGAGACGAGCGAGACGAGGCCGTTGGCCATGTGGAATCGCAGCAGACGCGCCGGGAGACCGGGCGTGCCGAGCGTGCGCCAAGTCCAGCGCTCATGCCAGTAGAAGTTGTGGAGGACGGCGGTTTCCACGGCGAGCCCGGTAGCCCACAGCACCGGCAATCCGGCGCCGTGGCGCAGCGCATAGAGGGCGGCGAGTTGGACCAGAATGCCGGCGAGACCGACGGCGTTAAAGCGCAGCCAGCGTTGCCACATGGCTTAATCGAGGCGCTCTTCGTTGTAGAGCTGGATGGTGTGACGGATGGCGGTGATGGCGAAGATGAGCATGACGCCAGCGGCGCCGATGGCAAAGCCGATGTCGTACAGTTGCCAAGTCTGGTCCCCAATTTTGACCTCCGGATCCATGTAATAAACGAACAGGTTGCCGATGATCAACAGAATGCGCAGTTCGGTGGGGCTGAATTTGAAGAAGCTGATCTGGAACTTGTTTAGCGAGTGGGTGGCCAGGAAGACTTCGCTGCTGAGCAGCAGGTAGCCGACCAGGAAGAAGGCCGCAATGGTGGGGCTGAGGCTGCCGCTGAGCGCCATGCCTCCCATGAGTAGCGAGATGGCGATGACATCGACGACGTGATCGACATAGTAGCCGTAGCGGGGGCGCTGGCGATTGCGGACACGGGCGAGCGTGCCGTCGAGCGAGTCGCCAAACCAGTTGAGCACCAGACAGATGTTGACGATCCAGAGGCCGATGGGGTTGGAGGCAGAGTACCAATAAGCCAGCGCGGCGGCGACCATGGAGGAGATGCCGAGCACAGTGAGGTGGTCCGAATTGACGGCGCGCGGAAGGCGTTCGGCGATCCAGATCAATGCACGTTTCTCGAGGGGCGCAAGTAGACTTTGCTGCACGCGTACGGTGGCGGCTGTGCTCATTGTCCATTGGACGGAGCAACCGATTTGCGCGTTTCGCGGCTGTTCCCTGACAATAGAAGGTTCCATGGCCAGAAATTACGAACTCGTCCCCCGCCCGGTGAAAAAAGTAGAAACCGCACTGCGGCGCATTGTGACCGATTTTCCGGTACCGGAGTCTATCCCGGTGCTGCAACAGCTACACGCCTACGAACCCGTGGCCATGCAGGGTCAGCCGCCGGTGGTGTGGGACCGTGCCGAAAACTACTCGGTTTGGGACAAGTGGGGCAACCAGTGGATCGACTGGTCGAGCGGCGTTTTGATCACCAATGCCGGCCATGGGCGGAAAGAGATCGTGGACGCGATCAAGGCGCAGGCTGATCACGGATTGCTGACCAACTATTGCTTTCCGAACGAGATTCGCGCGAACTTCGTGAAGCGGTTGGCCGAAGTGCTGCCGGAGCCTCTGAAAAAAATCTTCCTGCTGACGACCGGTTCGGAGACGGTGGAGTGCGCGATCAAATTGATGCGTACGCAGGGCGTGAAGGTGGGCGGACGCGAGAAGGTGGTTATCGTCAGCTTTGAAAAAGCGTTCCATGGCCGGACGCTTGGTTCGCAGCAAGCGGGCGGTATTCCGTCGCTCAAAGAGTGGATTGTGAACCTGGACGCTGGCTTCGTACAGTTGGAATTCCCGGACGGCTACCGCACGAAAGACACGTCGTTTGCCTACTTTGAAAAACAGTTGGCGGATAAGGGCATCAACCCGGCGCATGTGGCGGGCGTGATTCTGGAGACGTACCAGGGCGGATCGGCGTCCTTTGCCCCGCCGGAGTATATGAAGCAGTTGCAGGCGTGGTGCAAGCAGCATCAGGCGTTGTTGACCTGCGACGAAGTGCAGGCCGGGTTCGGCCGCACGGGCACGATGTGGGGCTTTGAGCACTACGGCATCGTGCCGGATCTCACGACGTTCGGGAAGGGCATTTCGAGCTCGCTGCCCATCGCGGCGGTGGCCGGGCGGCCCGAAATCATGGACTTGCACCCGGCGGGTTCGATGACCTCCACGCACACGGGCAACCCCATCTGCGTCGCGGCCGCGGCAGCTTCTCTGGAGCTGATTGTGAAGGAGAATCTGGTGGAAAACTCGCGCGTGCAGGGCGAGCGGATGTTGAATTACTTCCGTGGCATGCAGGCGAAGTACCCGCAGATTGGCTGGGTGGACGGCAAGGGATTGGTCGCCGGTATCCAGTGCGTGAAGCCGGGGACGCAGGAACCGGACGCCGATTTGGCTTGGAACGCGATCCGGAAGTCGATTGAGAAGGGCGTGTTGATGTTCTCGCCGGTGGGTTTTGGCGGGGGGACGATCAAGGTTTGCCCGCCGCTGAATATTTCGGCGGAAGCGGTGGACGAGAGCCTGGCCGTATTTGAAGAAGCGTTTGCCGAGGCGATTGGCGCATGAAGCCGGTATTGATTGTCGGCGGCGGGATGATCACGCACGATCAGATCCTGCCCGCGTTATATAAGATGCAGCGGAACGGCGAGTTGGGCGAGATTACGATCTGCGCCCAGCACGCCAAGACCGTACAGGCCTTGGCCGCGGCGCCGGCAATTACGAAG
>DASTML010000084.1:0-4293 GCA_035714175.1 Bryobacteraceae bacterium
AAACTTTCTGACGCCGCGCAGTTCCACCGACGGCAGCGGCTCGGCAAAGTGGCGTTTGAACCAATTCCGGCGGGGGAAGAAGGGCGCATCCAGCAGATCAGGGTCTTTCTTGCTGGTATGACGGAAAGCGCTTTCAGGCGCGGGAATTACACCGATCGTTCCGGACGCGGGAGCCTGCCAGGCAAAGGAGGATTGGCACACGAAGAGAGACAGTGCCATCGAGAGCAATTGGCGATGCGATTTCATTGTATGGAAATTCTTCTCGTTCTTATTCGTAACGGATCGCTTCGATCGGGTCGAGGCGAGCGGCCTGCATGGCCGGGTAGATTCCAAACACCAGTCCGATGCCGCAGGAAACACCGAATGCGACGGCGATGGACGACGTGGTGACCACGGTCGACCAACCGGCGGCCGAAGCGATAATCTGCGACAGCGTCACACCGAAGATGATGCCCAGTAATCCGCCCATGATCGATATCAGCACAGCCTCAGTCAAAAACTGCCGGATGATATCTTTCTGCTTGGCCCCAATGGCCCGGCGGATGCCAATTTCCCGCGTCCGCTCCAGCACAGTGGCCAACATGATGTTCATGATTCCAATTCCGCCCACCAGCAGGGAGATGCCGGCGATACAGATCATGACGACATTGAAAATGAAGCCCGTGCGGCGGCGCTGCTCCAACAGGCCGGCCGGCACAGTAATTGCGAAATCCCCGGCATCTTTGTGCGTCGCCGTTAGAATCGCATTGATGATATTGGAGGTTTCAATCGAATCCGTGCCGTTCTTGACACGAATGTACATACCGTCGATCTCATCTTTTAAGTAACTGTTGTTATCTTCAAATCGGCGCATGACGGTATTGAGCGGCGCAATCACCAGATTGTTCCCGCTGGCGACTTCCAGTCCTTCCACGGAATCCGCCGTGGCCTGCGCGGCCAGTACGCCCACCACCTGCAGCCAGGTATCGTTAATTTTGACGAACTTGCCCACCGCGGGGTCAAAGCCCAGCAGGTTTACTTTCGCCGCTTCTCCCAGCACGCAAACAGGGGCGGACCGGTCATTGTCGTCCTCATTGAAGAATCGGCCTTCCACCACACGGAGGCTGTTAATTGCCATATAGTTCGGCAATACCCCGATTAGAACGGGAGATTCCGAAGCCGTTTTTGGTAAAACTTTCTGCGGCTTGAAACGCTTGCGGGGCGTCAATGCCTCCAACCCTTGTACGTTCTCTGAAATCGAACGGAAGTCGCGAAACGACATTCCGGGCGAAATGGCGCGACGCGCCTGCAACTCATTACGGTCTACGGCTTCTTTGGCCTCAATGATGATGTTATTCACACCGAGCAAATCGATGTAACTCATCATCTCTTTCTGTGCGCCGGCGGTAATGGACAACATAGCCACCACCGCGCCCACGCCAAAGATCATGCCCAGCATGGTCAAAAGGCTCCGCAGCTTGTGGACCAACAAGCTGGCCAACCCCATTTTTATCTCGGGGATGATGTCGGCAATCATCGACATTCGTTTCTGACTCCTCGGCTCTCTCTAAATTACGACTTGCCGCCAGGCAGCGCGTTCATGGGGCCGCCGGAGCCGCCCTTATCCTGCGACTTCTGTTTTGTGCCTGGCTTTTCTTCAGGATTCGCCAAGGCGATCACTTCGCCGGCCTTCAATCCCTCTGCGACTACCAGCGTCGATTCGCTGCGCTTGCCAACCCTAATTGGACGCGGCGTAAACTTCGATCCCTCTTTGACGTAGACAATGAGCTTGCCGTCTTTCTCAAACACGGCTTGGGCGGGGACGTGAACCGCATTCGGAATTTTTTCCACGATGATCTCTACATCGGCCAGCAATCCCGGCCGCAAAAGAACATCGAGCGTGGAATCCTGGTCCGGCGGCGGGGGAAGTTTGGCGTTCTTCAGGTCGGCATCGGTGAAGCGCCCATTCCCGCCCATCGCGAACATTGCGCCCAATCCTGCCGGCGCACCACTCTCCCGCCGCCGGCGGCCCTCTCCGCCTTGCGCCGCTTCGGCCCCGCCCTCTGGCTTTGCACCGTCCGGACGGGCGCCCGCGGTGCGACCTGCCCCCGGCGTGCGGCCCATCTTGGCCATGACGTCTTGCAGGATCTTCGTGCGTTCTTCGGCAGACAGGTCTTGCATGTTCCGGCCCTTTAACGCCGTCTGCATCAACTCGCGCATCTTGGTGCGATCCGCTTCCGACATGCCGCCGCCTGCTCCGCCGGACCGGCCGCCGCCCCGCTGCTGTCCGCCTGCGCCTTGCTGGCCGGGGCCACCCGCGACTTCTGCACCCGGCGCGCCGCCCGGAGCGCCACCGGGTGCACCGGCCGGAGCACCAGGCACTCCACCGGGCGCAGCAGCGCCGCCGCCGGGCATGCCGCCCATTCCGGGGAGTGCGGGCATACCGCCCCCTAGGGCCATTGAAGGCATCGGCGGCTTCTTGCGGTTCGCCTCAGCCGTAGCCAGAATGCGTTGCACCTGGTCCGGCTTGGCGCCGAGTTTCGTCAGCAGTTCTTTCATGTCGATCGTGAACACGACATCGAACTTCTTCGCCGGATCGGAAGAGAATACGCTCGCGCTCGCAGTCGAAGACATCGTCTTGATATGGCCGCGGAAATTTTCATTCGGTACGGCATCCAGCGCCAGAATTACTTCCTGGTTTTCGCTCAGATTGGCGCGGTCCAATTCCCCCACGCGGGCGACGACTTCCAACTCCGAAAGGTCCAGCACATCGGCAATCGGCATGCCCGGTTGTACCTGATCGCCTTCCCGGATATCGGGAACGTCAAAACCAAAGCCCATCCGGCTCGCCGTATTCTGGCGAATGGCGATCAGCCCGCTCATCGGAGCCAATACTTTCACCTGATTCAGGCGGGAGCGGGCGCGCGCCATTTCCAACAGCGCTTTTTGTTTCCGTTCGCGCAACACGGCTAATTCCGCCTCGGCCTGTTCCTGGCGGGATTTGATATCGCTCTGCAACTGGCTCAGCCGCCGTTTGGACTCTTCCAGGTTCAGTTGGTTCTTCTTCTGGTCAATCGGCGAAAGCAGTTCGTTGCGCTTCACTTCCAGTTCGGAGCGGCGTACCGAATAGCGAGCGCGAAGCAACTCGACCTGATCCTGATTGTTCCGGATCGCCAGATCGGCTTCCGACTTCTTGTACTGCTCATCAATCTGGTCGATTTCCAACTGCTTCTCTTCTACGCTCTGCACGAGTTCGGCATCGTCAAATTCGATGACCAGGTCTTTCTCGCGCGCAAACGAACCGATTTCGGCAAGCTTGGTCACCTGCACGGTGCCGAACAGGTTGGGCGCCGTCAAGGTGGCCGAACGGACCGCGCGCAATTCGCCGCGCGCAAAAGTCCGCACCACCACTTCACCCTGTTGTACCTTGGCTGTGGCAATCGTCTGCTGCCGTTCCGGAAGCTGCTGCATCAGGCGGTATCCGCCCCATGCCGCGCCCACGATGACGCAAAGAATGGTCAGACGAATAAGGAGTTTAGTCATTGGAATTCCTGGTCCGAACGGTTTGAGTTAGAGTTTCTTGGCCCGCTTGGCAACTTCGTTGGGGTCTTCCATGGCGATGACATCGCCTGCCTTCAGACCTTTTGTCACAACGATATCGTTGTCATTCCGTCTCCCGACTTCGATCTGCCGGATCTCAAAACCGCCGCCCTTTTGCACCCAGACCGCCGGCTTCCCTTTATTCATGAAGCTTGCGCGAGCGGGAAGCAATACCGCATTCTGCTCGCTTTCAATAATGATTTCAGCGCTACAGCTCATGCCCGGACGCAACCGGGGATCCACCTTGGCTAGCGTCGCGCGCGCCGGGAACGTCTTCTCCGTCAAGCCCATCCCTTTAAAAATCACGGCGGCTATCGGGCTAATCCAGTCCAGCTTCGCGGAAAACTCAACTTCCGGAATGGCATCTACACGCACGCGCAGCGCTTGTCCCAACTGCAACTTGCCGCGGTCTACCTCGTCCAGTTTCAACTCCACGCGCATCTCCGAGAGATCCGGAATCTCCGCAATCGCAGCCCCCGTCCAAGCCCGGTCGCCTTCTTTGAAGGGAGGCGGCGTGGAACCGAACGAACCGGCCGTACGGGTATTGGGAAGGATATTCACGATGCCGTCAATCGGAGCGACAATCTTCATCCGCGACAGGTAGCCCTTGGCGCGTTCCACATCCCGGATGGTTTTGTCTTTCTTGTTATCCAGACGATCCAAATCGGCTTGCTGTGTAGTCTTATGTGCATTCAATGTCACATTGACCTGTTC
>DASTML010000085.1:0-62214 GCA_035714175.1 Bryobacteraceae bacterium
TCAGTTCGCCGCCCGTGAGCAAGGGCACGGACAGGAACGATTCGTATGTATCTTCCACCAACCCGCGGAACTTCTTGAACCGCTTGTCTTGCGATGCGTTCTCCGGCAGAACCACAACAGCTTTGTGTTCCGCCACCCAACCGGTGATACCTTCACCGATCTTCATGCGCAGATTCCCAATTTCGGCTGTATGCGGGACTTGCGAGGCGCAAAGAACGATCTCGTTGGTCTCCTTTTCGAACAAATACACCAGACAGGCGTCACATTCGGTCACTTGCACCGCTAACCCAATGATTTCGCCGAGCATTTCATCCAGAGATCGCTCACTCGCCACAATGCTGCTAACGCGGTGCAGGAGCGATACTTGGGGTGGGGGGATGTCCGCAGTCGTCATAGACACAACTCCAGCGTACGAGCGCGCCGCTGCATGGTCCAATCGAAAAAAGTTATTACCCTCATTGTTCTGAGCCTATGTACAGGGCGCTTGCGCGGGGAAACCCGGTGGAGCGCGGTACAGGGTGAAGGTTTCGAAATCATGACGGATTCGCAACCGACGGCGGCGGTCCGGGTGGCGCAACGGCTGGACCGGATGCGGCAGATTTTCGGCGCCCGGAATGGGGTGTTGCCGCTGCGGGTGGCCCTGTTGGGATCCGAGTCCCTATTCGCTTCCCTACGGCCATCGGTGACCGTGGGCGGATTCTTCCAGACGAGCGCGGACCAGGATTGGATTGTCGTCCGCTGGGGGCAGGCCGACAGTGAGCGGGCGGCGACGCATGAGATGGTGCACGCCTTCCTGGAACATAGCGGACCGCGGCGTCCACTGTGGCTGGAGGAAGGGCTGGCGGAGTTTTATTCCACGATGAGCATTGATGGACAGATTGCAACGATAGGGGCTCCGGTAGAGGCGCATGTTCGATCGCTGAACCGCAATGCGTGGCTGGGCGAACGAGAGTTTTTTGAGGCGCAGCCGGATTCGGCGATGCGCGAGGAGGGGTCCCGCGTGGGCCGCTTTTATTCGCAGAGTTGGGCGTTGGTTCACTACCTGCTCACCACGCCTGGCGTGCGGGAGAAGGCGCCGGAATTGATGGAGGCCCTGGCGAGGGGGGAAACATTCTCGAAGGCGTGCGTACGTATCCTGGGCCAGCGGCAGGGCCTTCTGCTGGAGTCCGCTCGCCGAGCCGTGGAGCGCCGCCAGTTCCGGACAGCACGGATTGCCGCGGGAGGGCATACAGGGACCTATGCGGCTCGTCCGCTGGCTGCCGAAGAGGCCGAAGAGCGCCTTGCGGAACTGGCCGTTGACGCCGGGAGGCCCCAGGCGGCCGAGCGCATAGCGCGGACGGCGACGCAGCGCGGACTGCTGGCGTTAGCGCGAGGCGACAAGACCGCCGCGGAACGTCTATTTGAAGAAGCAGTGGCGACGAACTCTCCCGCGCCCGCGGCGTACTTCGAACTTGCCATGCTGTTGCGCGAGAGCAACCGCATGCCGGACCGGACGCGGGCTCTTCTGCGACAGACCATTGAACGAAACCCAAATCATGCGGAAGCGCATTTTCTGCTGGGACTTCGGGCCGCGGCTTCCGGAGACGAAGAAGGGGCCATTGACTATTACCAGACGGCGGCGCGCCTGCTGCCCCGGCAAGCGACTTTCTGGCACGCCCTGGCCCTGGCTCTGGAACGCAGCGGCCGGAGGGCCGAAGCCGCCCACGCCGCCTTGCGCTGCCGGATGGCGGCGCGCAACCCAACGGAACGAGAGATGGCCGCCGGACTGGCGCGATTGGTACAACTGACTCCGGACGAGACTCCAACGCCCGCCCAGCGGCAGACGGTGGTGGTTCCCGAGGGTTGGAATGGGCTGCGCGGCGACGCGGAGGCCAAGGGAACGCTGGTGGAGTTCGACTGCGTAGCGCAGCCGCCTGTGGCGCATGTAGAGACGGCGGCCGGGAGATTAGCGTTGCGGGTGGCGCGGCCCCGGGAGATCCGGATCACCGGCACAGGCTCCGCGCAGCACACATTCGGGTGCGGCGCGCAGGAGGCCAAGGTCAACGTACAGTATCTGCGGGCAACTGGAGAACTGACGGCTATCGACTTCCAGTAGAGCTGTGGTTTGCTGGAGGATATGGAACCTTGGCTCGCCGGACGATTCGCGGCCCTACCTCCCATTTCCCGATTGCTGTGCTGTTCCCTGGAGCATTCGCTGGCCGATGTACGGCAGTGGATAGAGCCGCTGACCGATGCCCAGATCTGGACAGAAGTTCTGCCGGGACAGAGCGCCGGGTTTCAATTGCGGCATCTGGCGGGCAGCGTGGACCGGCTGCTGACCTACGCAAAGGAAGAAGCGATTCGCGAGGAACAGTTAACGTTTCTGCGCAAGGAACGCGAGCCCGGCGCAGGAAAGGAAGAGCTTTTGGCCGAAGTGGCCAGGACCTTCGAAGCGGCTTCCGCCTTCGCCGAGAACGCGCGGGACTACGAAGCGCCGCGCTACATTGGGCGCCAGCGGCTGGAGACGCCGCTGGGGGTACTTCTGGGACATATCGCTGAGCACACCCAGCGGCACACGGGCCAACTGATTGTTCTTGTCAAGATGGCCCGCGGCGCAGGCGCTTAAAGCGTGTCCTCCGGCGCCTCTCCGAGAGTGACGGTGACCTTCATACTACGGCCGCCGCGGAAGATCGTCAGTTCCATGACGTCACCGGCCCGTTTCTTGGCAAGAGCACTGGCGATGGCATCCCGCGTTTCACAAGGCTTGCCGTCAATAGCCATAATCAGATCGCCGCCGACGCCGACTTCATAGTTTCCGATCACGGCAAATTCCCGTGGACCTCGAATACCCGCCCGGTCCGCCGCCGTGCCGCGTTGTACGCTTTGGACAAGCAAGCCGCCATCGGCCGGCAGACGCAGCGCCTCCGCCCACTCGCCCTGCACGAAGAGCGTCTGGACGCCGAAGAACGGCCGCTTAAAGCTCTTCCCTGCCCGGAAGTCGTTCAGCATGACCTTGGCTTTCGCAATGGGCATGGCAAAGCCGATGCCGATGTTGCCGCCGGGGCCGTAGATGGCCGTGTTGATGCCGATGACCGAACCTTGCGAATCGAGCAGCGGGCCGCCCGAGTTGCCGGGATTGATGGCCGCGTCGGTCTGCACCATCCCTTCCAGTTCGCGATTGCCTTCGTCGCGAATATTGCGATTCAGGCTGCTGATGATGCCCGTGGTGAGCGTACCGTCGAAACCGAAAGGATTGCCAATGGCGAGAACTTTTTGACCGACTTGCAAGTGCTCGGACTCTCCCAGACGGAGCGTAGGGAGCTTCTTTCGCGGATTGATGCGGATAAGGCCGAGATCATTACCCGGGTCCTTGGCGAGGACTTCGGCATCGTATTTCGACTGGTCAGCGAAGGTAACCACGATCTTCTGCCCACCGGCCAGCACGTGGTTATTGGTGAGAATCAAGCCCTTATCGCCGTCGATGACAAATCCGGAGCCGGTTTCGCGGCTGGGGATGAGTTCGGCAAACCAGCCGCGGCGGTAGACGGTGCTGGAAATATTGACAGTGGCCGCGCGCGCCGCTTTGTAAATCTCGATATTGTTCAGTTCGTCTGGACTGAGCCCCGCCCCGTTGACCTTCGCTTCCTGGAATAGCGGCGAATCCCGCAGACTGCCCCCGGAAGGAAAGAACCGGGATTTAGCAACAGTAGTCAGGTAGACAAACGCACCGGCGAAGATGCCGGCCATGATCAAGTAGCGGAAGCGCTTCATAGGCCTCTGAGACAATTATAGACTTCGACGGTTTGACGCCGGGACTCTTCCAGGGTCGACGACGTATCTATGACGTAATCGGCAAATTTTCGTTTTGCCTCGTCTGGCCACTGCCGCGCAATGCGGGCTTCGGCCTCGGCGCGGGTCCAACCGGAACGGGCCATGGCGCGTTCGATCTGCAGTTCCCTGCCGCAGACAGTGAGCACCACCTTGTCAAAACGGCTGAGCATACCGCTTTCGATATAGATCGCGGCTTCGCAGATGACAATGGCATTGGGGTCCGACTTGGCTATCTCCGCGATACGGGCCTGGCGAAGACTCTCGACCGCCGGGTGCACGATGGCATTGAGCTGTTCGAGGCGCGCCGGGTCCGGGAAGACTATGCTTCCCAGACGGCGGCGATCAATTTCTCCGTCATCTCCCAGAATTTCGCGGCCGAAAGCGGCGAGTACGGCGGGGAATGCGGCGCCGGCTCTGCGCAGGGTTTCGTGCCCGAGGCGGTCCGCCTCCAGCCGGTGGCACCCCAGTTCGGCAAACACCTCTCCCACGAAACCCTTCCCGGTGGCGAGACCTCCGGTGAGAGCCACGGCCAGGATCACGGCTGGCGGCGCTCCGCCGATTCGACGGTATTGACCATGAGCATGGCAATCGTTAGAGGGCCAACACCGCCCGGTACCGGCGTCCAGGAGGAGGAAAGCTCGTCGGCGTCATAAGGATGCATGTCGCCTACCAGAACGCTGCCGCGCTTGTCGAAGGCGTTGGTTTTGGAAGTATTTTCTCCGAAGATACGGACGACGTCATCGCGGTTATCGAGTTGATTGATGCCGACGTCGATGAGAACGGCTCCCGGCTTCATGTGTTCCCGCGTGAGCATGGCGGGGCGGCCAATCGCGCCGACGAGGATATCGGCACGGCGGCATTCGGCGGCGAGATCCGCGGTGCGGGAGTGACAGATGGTCACGGTAGCGTTGGCATGCAAAAGCAGCATCGCCATGGGCTTTCCGACAATGTCGCTACGGCCAACCACAACCGCATGTTTGCCGGCCACGGGGATCTGATACCGGCGCAGCAGTTCCATGACGCCGGAGGGCGTGCAGGGTTTGGGTCCGGGGCGGCCAATGGAAAGGTTGCCGACATTGGCGGGATGAAAGCCGTCGACATCTTTTTCGGGCGAAATAGCGTCAAGAACACGCTGCGTATCGATCTGCTTGGGCAAAGGCATCTGGACGAGAATGCCGTCGATATCGTTGCGGGCGTTGAGGTCAGCAACAATGGCGAGGAGTTCGTCCGTGCCGATGGTGTCCGGCGGCGTCAGTTTTTCGCTGTGCATCCCGAGTTCGGCGCAGGTTTTCACTTTGCTGCCGACATAGACGGCGCTGGCCGGATCATTGCCGACAAGGACGACAGCAAGGCCGGGCTTGCGGGCGAGCCGTGCAATACGGGGCTTCAGCTCTTCGAGGATTTCGTCGCGGACGCGCTTGCCGTCCAGAATTTGGGCCATTTTTCTATTAAATCATCCGGGGTACGGCGGGCGCATTTTTACGGGCATGTCCGGCCGGAATCCGGCCGGCGGTTACTTCACAACTCCCTCCCGCAGAAATGCGATCAGCGGCGGCATGGCGCGTTGCGGGTCCTCGACGAACGGTACGTGGCCAAGGCCGGGCAGCAAGAGAAGCCGACCCTTTCCTTCCGGGATCGCGGCGGCAATCCGCTTCATTCCGGTCTGAAAGGCGGCAGCCGTACCGGGCAGCATATCCTCCGCGCCTCCGAACACCAGTGTGGGCGCATCGATATGTGACCAGTCGTAGACCACCGGATCCAGATTGATCAGGTTGCTGAGAAGCGTCTGCACACGGGCCAACCGCGGCCAGTCCACGCTAAGCGTCCACGAATGACGAATGCGCGCATACGATTCGAACTCAGCATTCCAGGCGGAGGGCTTGTGCATGACATATCGCATGAGGTTGGCGCGAATGGCGTCGTAAGACGAGGTCAAATTGCGTTTGTAAGCGACTTCAAAATCAACGGGCGGCCCCAGGAAACGATTGTCCGTAAGGCCAATCGGGTTATAGAGCACCAGCCGCTCGATTGCCGCTGGATACTGCGTGGCGAATCGAGCCGCCAACATGCCGCCCATCGAGTGGCCTACCACCATCGCCTTCTGCACGCCCAGACTCTGCAGCAGGACGCGCGTGTTGCGGGCCATATCCGCAAAGTAGTAGGGAATGACCGGCTTCGAAGAACGGCCATAGCCGATCTGGTCCGGCACAATGACGCGAAAGCCCGCCTGCCGGAGGGCCTGGATGACCGATCCGAAATAGAAGCCCGCGAAGTTATTGCCGTGAAGAAGGACTACCGTATGTCCGTTCGCAGGGCCTTCCGGGGCGACATCCATGTACGCCATGCGTACCGTTTCCCCGTAGAGAGTGAGCGAGAAATAGGAGCTTGGGAAGGGATACGGGCACTCTTCGCAGTTAATGCTGCCGGGCTTTGCGGGAGGCTGCTGCCCCAGGCATAGGCCCAGGGAAAGCCCCACGGCGAAGAGGGCGAGCGCGCAGCGAATCATTGTGTTTGCTCCACGCCGCCGTAAATGGCCGGGAAATATTCGTTGATCAACATGGCTGGCTGGCCTCCACAAAATAGCCGGTAGGTGCGGGAGACAAGTTGCGGGCTATCGTCCGGCTGGAAATAGGCACTGATGGCGGGCTGCGTCAGCAGGGAGACATGCATTAGTTCCTTCCACGTCTCCAGGCGATAACGCGACCACAACCTCCCCAGCGGCTCATTGGAAACCTCCAGTTCCGCGCGAAAATCCTGGGGAAGGCGGGCGAGCGCCAGCGTCGATTCCGCATAGACGTAGGCGCGTCCGGACGGCAGACCGGCAATGACAACACGGCGGTCCATGATCTCCGCTCCGGCGGCCAGGGAGAGCCAGGGCAAAGGCTCCTCATTCGTCTTCCATTCCACCGACAGCTTGTTCAGCCGGACGGGTTCGTTAAAAATTGCCTCGACGGTATCGGTCAACGTGCCGTCCGTCGCGAGCATAATACGTTGCACCATGCGGAGGGAGCGGGTATCGAATCGCTCCATTTGCTCAAGAAACGGCATAGTTCGTGGGGGAGTGCCCGCCACAGACCGCACGGACGCGGGCCGCCGCGGGCGGCATGTCCGTCATTGTATCGTGACGGCGCCCCCGCGCTAGGCCTTTGCGGAAGGCAACTCGGACCGCAGGAATGTAGATTGGGCCTCGACCGCTTCATTGGGGCTGGCGGGGCGCAAACGGACATAACTACAGTCGGCCCGCATCTCCCGCGCGCCCACGTTGTCGGCCAAGTACATTTCCAGCATCTCGCCGAGGCGGCGGATCAGGCGGCGATCCTCAATTGGGAAGAGAATCTCAATACGGCGACTTAAATTGCGCGTCATCCAATCGGCGCTGCCCAACAGGATCTCCGTCTTCCCTCCATTCCGGAAAGAAAAAACGCGGCTGTGTTCGAGAAAACGGCCGAGAATACTTCGAACCCGGATGTTTTCGCTGATACCCGGAATACCCGGCCGCAGACAGCAGATGCCGCGGACCAGAAGATCGATCTTCACGCCCGCCTGCGAGGCCTGGTATAGCCAACGGATGATCTCCGGATCGTCGATTCCGTTCATCTTGGCGATGATCCGCGCCGGTTTTCCGCGCTCGGCGAATTCGATTTCGCGGCCGATACGGCGGATCAATTCGGCCCGCATGCTATCGGGCGCGACAAGCAGTTTGCTGTAGACAGGCTGTTCGGAGTACCCAGTGAGCCGGTTAAACAGCGTCACCGCGTCATCGCCAATGCCGTCGTCGCAGGTTAGAAGACTCAAGTCGGTATAGATGCGGGCTGTGGCCGGGTTGTAATTGCCTGTACCGAGATGGACGTATTTCCGGATACCATCGGCCTCCCGACGTACGACCAGGGCAACCTTAGAATGCACCTTAAGTCCCACAATGCCGTAGACGACGTGGACACCATCGGCTTCCAGCGCCTTGGCCCATTCGATATTGCTCTCCTCATCGAAACGCGCCTTCAGCTCCACCAGAACACTGACCTGTTTTCCCTCCTGTACCGCGCTAAGCAACGCTTTCACTACCGGCGAGTCCCTGCCGACACGATAGAGCGTCATTTTTATCGCCAATACCTGGGGGTCTAACGCGGAAAGACGCAGGAAGTCCACAACGGGCTGGAAAGAGTCAAAAGGATGATGCAGGAGTATGCTTTCGCGGCGAATGGCCGCGAAAACGTCTTCCTTGGCCTGGGTTTGCAGGGCAGCGGGCGTGGAGGGGGCAAACGGCCGGAATTTCAGGCGCGGGCGGTCCAGGGCACAGAGCTGGAGTAGCCGCTTGAAATCCAATGGACCGGCAACCTGCACCGTCTGTTCGGGGCGGGCCTCCAACTCCTCGCCAAGAATTGCCAGGACGCTGTGCGGCACATCACGGTTCAACTCCAACCGGACCAGATTGCGGAAACGTCGCTGCCAAACCGCCTCCTCGATCGTTTCCAGCAGGTCATCGCTTTCCAACTCCTGGATTTCGACCTCGGCATCCCGAGTAATCCGGAAAGCGTAGCAATCCAGTATCCGGGCTCCGGGAAACAGTTCCCCGACGTTCGCAATAATGATCTGCTCCAACCAGACGAGGCGCACTACGCCGGGGTCTGTCGACGGCAGGGCAATCAACTGATCAATCGTGTCCGGAATTTTGATGCGGGCGAAACGCTCTACGCCGGCACGGTCGCGGAGGAGAATGGCAAGGTTGAGACTCAGGCTGGAAATGTGGGGGAATGGGCGCCCGGGGTCATAGCCGAGAGGAGTCAGGACGGGGAACACGGAGGCGCGGAAAAAGTTCGCGAGATAGGCGCGATGTTCCGGGGAAAGGGCGGTGTAGTCGACGACCTGGATGCCTTCGGCGGCCAGGGCCGGGAGCAGGTCGCCGCGCCAGCATTCGTAGGCGCGTTCGACCAGCAGTCCGGCCTCGGCGCGGGTGGTGGCCAACTGTTCCACCGTGGTACGGCCATCCAGGCTGAGGTCATTGCCTCCGGCTTGTTGCTGCTGTTGGAACGCGGCCACGCGGACCATGAAAAACTCGTCCATATTGGAACCAAATATGGCGAGAAATTTAATGCGCTCCAGCAGCGGATGGGCGGTATCCAAGGCTTCCTCCAGCACTCGATGCTGAAAGGCCAACAAGCTTAGTTCCCGGTTGCAGTATAGTTTCGGATCCCGGAGGGACTCCTGCGATTCAATCGTGCGGCTCACCCAGTCTATCCTTTGCGTTTCGGACACGCCATCTACTCCCAGTATGCCGTTTCGACGCCCAGGGCGGGCAGCCGCGAGGCTGGGTTTCCCTGCCCTCTGAGTTCGCATCGTATCAGCAAGTGCATGTCTATTCCGTTACGGATTGGTGAATTCTCTAGCGGGAACCGATCGCGCCCCCGTGGAGTCACACAGTACGTATGCGTATCTGGCTCGCCCTTTTCGCCGTGGCCGCGATGGCTCAAGATGCCTTCCTGGACCGCTGGCGGGCCTTGCGGGCTATGGAGACGGCCGAGTTGCGGCTCGCTGTCTCAACGTCGAAGCAGGAATACTATCTGGGCGAAGCCATTCCTCTGACGATCCGGTATAGCGCGGTTGGAAATACGCCCATTACGGTGGACGGAAGATTGCAGGACCGCATCGGGCGGTTGAATGGGGTGGAACAATTTGTAGCAGACCCCGCCGGCGATACCGAAGATCCCCTGGCCGGGACGATTTTCGAACAAGGCGGCCTGGGTGGTCTGTCGGGCGGACCGATTCCTTTGGCCAGACAGCCATTCGAGTTCGCCCGCACACTGAACGATTGGGTTCGATTCCGCAAACCCGGCACGTTCCGTGTTTATGTAATTGGACGCCGGGTCACAGGGATGACGGCGGTCTCCAACGTGCTGACGTTTACTATTGTTCCGGCTCCGGCGGCGTGGGTGGATTCCCAAATCCGGCAGGGCGATCCGGATACTTTGCGGTATCTTGACACGCCGGAGGCGGCCTTGGCATTGGCAAGACAACTCGATGACGGCGACAACGTGGCGGCCTTCCAGGCCCATCTGGGCGTTCTGGGTTCACGGAGCCGGCCGCTTCTATTGCCTTACCTGGAAGGGCGGTTGACTGCCCCGGACCAACCGGTATGGCCGCGGTATCTGGACACTTTGCAACGGTTGGAGGAATTGGTGCATCCGGGAAGGAAGACCGGCTACATAGAACGGCTGCGCGCAGCGGTGAACAGGAAGCAGGGCGCGGCGCGCGCTATCTGCCTAAAAACCCTGGTGGAACTTGGCAGGCCGGTTTCGCCGGCGGCGCTGGCGGGGAACCTTCGCGCACTGCCGGAGCGAGAGCAGGTCGCGCTCCTTGAAACCAACTGGGGCGTGCTACGGAACCCGGCCATGCTTCCTGTCCTGCGCGAATTGTATGCCTTGCCGCGTGGACCCCTGCCGAGCATTGCGCTACGCCGGTTATACGCGTTGGCCCCGGAGGAAGGGAGGGCGCTCATTCTGTCGCAGTTGCAAAAGCCGGACAAAAATCTGGCGTGGGAGGCGCTGGCTCTGTTGCCCGACGACAGTTTGCCTGCGTTGGACGAAGCGCTGGCGGCACGGCTGGAAGCAGGCAGCCTGGACGACCGGCTGATTGTGCGGTATGCGACCGGAGCCATCCTAAACCGCGTGAAACAGGTCTATCGGGCGAGGCCTCCGGGGCCTGGCTGTTCGCTGCTCCTGCCCTTCTACTTCTTGAAACATGATCCACGGTTCGGAGAAGCGGAACTACGGCGGACTATGCAATTGCCCGCCTGCATGGACATGGCTCACGACGTAAACAGCGTAGGACGCAGCGCGATGAGCCCGGCTCTGGAGCAGATCGCGATTAGCATGCTCGCAAGCCCATACGTGCCAGTGAAGCGCGGAGCGGCGGAGACGCTAGGCCGCTATGGGTCGGCCGCAGTCCAAGAACCGCTTTGGGAGACGCTCGCCTACTTCCGGGCGTGGTGGAAGGGCAAGGAACCACAGATCGGGCAGGACGGGTTGGCATTCGAAAGGACGCTTCGCTTGGCCTTAGTGCAGAGCAACGCATGGGTCTTGGACGTGGACGCGCTGCGTAAAATCCAAGCGCTATGTAGTTCCGCATGGTGCAGACAGGAGACCGGAGAATGGATTGCCGAAGCGGCAGGACCCGTGCGGATCTCGCTATTGCCAGGAGGAGGCGAGGATTTTATGGTTGCCCAGACCCTGTGTGAGGGCTACGTCGCACTGGAGCGCCGGCTGCACATGTACCCGCGAGGCACTACGTTTCAAATGGACGCCGCCATCAGGGAAGAGGGGCGGGCCACAACGGTCCAAATCGTACAACGGGTAGGCCACCGTGTGCAGCCGTAGAGTGTAACTATGCGAGTGATCTTGTTCGGCGGCACCGGAATGCTTGGCGGCGGGGTATTGCGTGAATGTCTGGCCGATGCGGACGTGACCAGGGTTGTCTCCGCCGGCCGGGCGGGCGTCGAACTGACACACCCCAAACTACGGCAGATCGTCACCCGGGACCTTTTTGCGCTCGAGTCGCTGGGCAGCGCATTGGATGGGTTTGACGTTTGCCTCTATTGCTTGGGGCCGACGTCGGTCGGCGCGACAGAAGCCAGTTACCGCCGGATCACGCGCGACCTGACCGTTTCCATCGGCGAGACCCTATTGCGGCACAATACAGCATTGCGGTTCCTGTTTATCTCCGGCCGCGGAGCCGACAGCGCGGGGACCAGCCGGCAGATGTGGGCGCGCGTGAAGGGCGAAGCTGAAAACGCGATTCTCGCCATGCCGTTTGCCGATGTCTATGTTTTTCGGCCTGGCGTGGTCCAGCCCGTGCATGGCACAGCATCGCGCACCGCCTGGATCCGGGCGGCATACAAGCTGACCGGCCCGCTGATGAGCCTGCTCCGCTGGGCAGCACCGCGATCTGTTTCTACAACCGAAGAGTTGGGGAAGGCCATGCTTCGAACGGCGAAGTATGGATTTCCAAAGAAGATACTGGAGGCGTCGGACTTTCGAGACGCGGTTGGCCCAGATACAAACCGTGGGTAATCGCTATGGCTGCGGGATCGCGGCGCCGTCGGCACGCGGATCGGAGGCGGCGGTATTTACCTTGGTATGGCTGTTATGCATCACAGCGTTGCCGCGCCCCATTCTGGCTGTGTACGGTTGTGCGATAGTCACCTGGTGCCCCTTGGCGGAAAGATCGGCCAGGGTGTCGAGCCCAACGCGCGATTCGATGATCACGTCACATCCGGTCGCGCGGGCCTTGGTGAAGCGCGGGGCCTCCAGAGCGGCTTGCAGGTTCATGTGGTGATCGGCCAGATAGGAGACGAACTGCGCATGCGCCAGCGGTTGGTTGGCCCCGCTCATGATGCCGAAGCCGATATGCAAGTCGTCCTTCTGCATAATCGCGGGAATAATTGTATGAAACGGGCGTTTACCGGGCGCTAGCGCGTTGGCGTGCTTGGGATCGAAGCTGAATCCCCCGCCCCTGTTATGCAGGTGGAATCCCATGCCGTCAACGGTGACTCCGGACGCCCAGAGCCCTGAAACACTTTGAATCCATGAAGCGATGTTGCCCTCGGCATCAACAACGGAAAAGTAAGTCGTATCGCTCGACGAGGGCGGCTGGCCGGGCGTCACGGCACAGTTGGCTTTTGCTGGGTTGATTAACTTGGCCCGCTGCGCGGCATATGGTTTTGATATCAGCCCAGCCGTGGGCACTTTGACGACGCGGGTATCGCCGACGTACTGCAAGTCCGCGTAGGCGAGCTTCATGGCTTCGATCTTGCGATGAAATTCGGTGGACGAATAGGCTGCGGCCGGCGCGAAGTTCTCCAAAATATTGAGCATGGATAAGGCCGCCAGCCCTTGCCCATTGGGAGGCAGCTCATGGACGCGCCAGCCCCGATACAGGGTGGATATAGGGTTAACCCACTCCGGTTCAAAAGAGGCCAAGTCTTCCGCGGACAGCAGTCCCCCCAGTTTTTTCGATTTTGCCAAAATGGCGGCCGCGACTTCGCCCTTGTAAAACTCATCCGCCCCTTGGGCGGCGATCCGGCGCATCGCGGCGGCCAGATCCGGATTTCTGTAAATATCGCCTACGGCCGGCGTCTTCCCGCCCGGATAGAAAACGCGCAGGCCTTCAGGGTCTTTCCTCACGAGTTCCGATTCCCATACGCGGCCCACCATCTCCTGCATGGGAAAGCCATCGGCTGCCAGCCGGATCGCTGTATCGAACAGATCTTTCCAAGGCAGCTTGCCATAACGGCGGTGCATCGCCTCCCAGCCGCGCACGCAGCCTGGGACCGTTGCCGAATGAATGCCCGTCTTGGGCATCTCCTTCAGCCCCTTGGCCTGCAGGGCCTCGATTGTCTGTGCGCGCGGAGCCCCTCCGCTGGCGTTCAGGCCCGCAATCTGGCCCGTCTTCGCATCGCGGTACATGACGAATAGATCGCCGCCAATGCCGCACATCATCGGCTCGACGACGCCCAGCACGGCGTTCGCCGCAATTGCGGCATCCACTGCGCTGCCTCCCTTGGCCAGGATCATTGCGCCGGCCTGGGACGCCAAAACCTGGCTGGTGGAAACAATTCCGCCTCGCGCAATCACCATGGACCTTCCGTGTGACCTGTCCGTGGCCTGTGCCAACACGATGGACGCCGATAACAAAAGGAGTAGGCCGCGCATGGCGGTGATGGTAACAAAGATTTGATAGGCTCAATAGCGGGAATCGTGAGGATATTCGGCCTATTTGTTGTGCTGTCCGCGGCGGGGCAGACGCCAGATTTCGCAACGCAGCTCTACCCGGTTCTGGAAAAGGCGCAGTGCCGCGCCTGTCACGCGGAGAACGGCGTGGCCTCAGCCAGCCGGTTGCAGTTTCCCGACGGGCAAGCCAGCGCGGCGGAGATTCGCGCCTTTGGGTTGTCGTTGCAACGGCTGGTGGATCGCGCCCGGCCCGAACAATCGCTTCTGGTCACGAAGCCGACGAATCGCGTAAATCATCCGGGCGGCGAACGTTTGAAACAAGGGTCGCCGGACGAAAGCGCGCTGCTGGCATGGACTTCCTACCTGGCCTCGCGTCCGGCCGAATCCTCTGCGGCTGCCGTTGCCGGCAAAGCATTGCCTACCGTGTTGCGCCGGCTCACACATAGCCAATACAACAACACCGTGGCCGAGCTTCTGGGGGACCGTACACGCCCCGCCAACCGATTTCCCCCTGAAGACGTCGTTAACGGCTTTACCAACCAGGCGGAAGGCCAGAATATTTCGCCGCTGATGGCCGAGGACTACGCCCGTGCCGCCGCAAAACTAGCCCGGGATGCCGCGCGGTCCGGAGCCATCGCGCGCCTGATTCCCTGCGACAAACGTGCGCCCGGGTGCGGCCTTCAATTTGTTCGCGCCTTCGGCCAACGCGCTTTCCGCCGTCCGCTGTCGGATGCCGAGGCCGCCACGTTCGCAAAGCTACTGGGACCGGACTTCGATGCGCAGACGGTAGTGGAAGCGATGTTGCAATCCCCGGGTTTCCTTTTTCATACAGGCACAGGCCAGTACGGCGTGGCCGCACGCTTGTCGTATCTGTTATGGGACACTCCCCCGGACGAAATACTCCAGCAGGCGGCCGCCAGCGGGCGTTTGCTGACGGATGCGCAGATCGAAGCGCAGGCGCGGCGACTCATGCGGGACCGCCGGGCACAACTGGCGATGAACCAGTTCTTATCCGAATGGTTGCGCTTTGACCGGGTAAAGGGCGCGCTGCGCGAGAGGAAACTATTTCCCGAGTTCGGGACCGAGCTGATTCAATCGATGCTTGAAGAAACGACTCGATTATTTTCCTACCTCGTGTGGGAAGACAAGTCCTTTCTGGAATTCTTCACGGCGGACTACAGCTTCCTGAACCTCTCTTTGTCCCAGTTGTACGGAGTTCCCGCTCCCGCTTCCGAATTTGCACTGACTCGTTTCCCCGCGGGCGGAAAACGGGCAGGCGTGCTTGGCCAGGCGGCATTCCTCACGCTGACCTCGAAACCGGCCGAAACGGCGCCAACGGAACGCGGGCTTTTCATCCGCGAACATTTTCTATGCCAGATCGTTCCGCCGCCTCCTCCTGGCGTCAGCACCACGCTGCCCGTCATAGAAGCGGATAAGCCGATGACGAACCGCGAGCGGCTCGCCATACATCTCTCTAGTCCCAGTTGCGCCGCCTGCCATCGTTTGGTGGATCCCATCGGGTTTGGCTTTGAACAGTTCGACGCTATTGGCCGCTACCGTGAAAAGCAAGTGGCGCTGGCTTTTCCAGCGGTGGACAGCAGCAAAAAGAATGTACGGCGGGAAGGCGTAAAGATGGAGCTGGCGGTCGATACACAGGCCACCATCCTGGGTATCCCCGGATCAGACTTCAACAATCCCGCCGAAGCCGGCCGTATCCTGTCGCAGACGCCGGCGTGCCACCGCTGCATTGTGAAACAATTCTTCCGGTATGCTCTAGGCAGGTCGGAGACCACCGCCGATCGGCCATATCTGGAAGGAGCCTACCAACAGTTTGCAAATTCCGGCTTCCGTTTCCGGGAGTTGGTGCTCGCCATCGTCAAGTCGCGTCCGTTTTTGGAGGAGTCTAGCCATGCCCGTTGATACACGAATGGACCGCCGCAGGCTGCTGCGCGGCATTGGCGCGGGCGGTTCGCTTATCCGGCTCGGTCTGCCGGCGCTGGAGGCAATGTTTAATACAAACGGCGCCGCCTATGCCGCCGGCGTTTCCCGCGCCATTCCGAAACGATTTATCTTCTGGTTCAACGGCAACGGCATCCCGGAGAAGTATTGGGTTCCCAAGGAGACCGGCGCGGATTTCGCCATGCCTTCCTGCCTGCAGCCGCTGGCCCCGTTTCGCGGCGATGTGCATATCGTGACCGGGCTGGATAGCGCCGCCGCGCGGCTGCCCGGCCCCGGCAACAGCCACTATCCGTCCATGAGCGCCGTTGTCTCCTGCAAGACCTATACGGGCCGTGGGGCCGGCGGACCTTCGATTGATCAGGTTATTGCTCAGAAAATTGGCGGCGATACGCGGTTCCGCTCGCTGCAGGTAGGCGTCTGTCAGGAGTCGTTTGGCGAAAGCATTCAGCGCAATCTGAGTTGGGCCGACCGGGATCGCCCGTTACCTCCGGAGATGATTCCGCACCGTCTATTTGACCGCCTTTTTGGCGTGAAAGACGTAAGCTGGGTGGCCCGCCAGAAGAGCATACTCGACGCGGTGAAGGAGCAGACTTCCACGTTGCAGGGCCAACTCGGGGCAAGCGATAAACGAAAACTGGGTGAATATCTCCAGTCCGTCCGGGAACTGGAAACGTCAATCGCCACACTGCCACCGGAGTACCAGACGCATGTGGAACGGCCCGCCGAGGCAATGGACCTGCGCGACTATCCACGCATCGCAAAGCTGCAAAGCGATCTGCTCGTCCACGCGCTGGCGTCCCAGCAAACGCATGTAGCCTCCTATATGCTCACCAAGTGCCAGGGCCTGACCCGTTTCCCCTGGCTCGGCCACACCGCACAACGCCACCACGAGTATACGCATGGCGAAGTGGAAACGCCGCGCGGCATGCGCATCCTGCGCGACATTTGCCGTTGGCATGTGGAGGAGTTCGCCTATTTGGTCGGCCGTCTGAAGGCAACGCCGGAAGGCGAAAAGACGCTGTTGGACAACACGGCCCTGGTAATGGCCCACGAACATGCCGAAGCCAATGCCCACAAGAACAACAACCTGGCGCTATTGCTTGCTGGGCACGCGGGCGGATGGAAAACCGGCCTTCATACCCACACCACCGGGACTCTCGGCGACCTCTATCTCACGGTCGCAACCGAGGTAATGGGCGCGCAAGTGAAGGCCTTCCCTACCGCGGAACGAAAGCTCGCAGAGATCGTCTGATGCGTGTCTGGCCGGTGTGGGCGCTTGGGATCGCCATGTGGGCCGGCCCAGCGGATGTGGCAGTCGCGCGCTGGACGCTGGCGGAGGGAGGACGGGTCGGCATCAATAGCCAGGTCATCGCGGATCTGGCCGATCTGCCCGCCGGCGATTTCCAGCTCGAAATGGTGGACTGGGTCGCCGTCAATGCCGTACCGGAAGATCTGGAACGTATGACGGGTCTGCGCCGCCTCCGGGAATTGCGTTTGCCCGGCCCGCTTTGGAACCGCAATGCCGACGGCGGCAAAGATCTTAGCCGGCTTCTCAAGTTCCTCGCACCCGTGGCAACGCTCGAAAAACTGACCTTCAGTGACCACTTTCTGGACCGTATCCGATTCCGCGATGCGGGCCTGGAAGAAATTGCGGGCCTGCAGGGGATGCGTGAGCTCGCCCTACGGCAGGCGGAAGTAAAAGGGCCCGGGCTGCGGCATTTCCCCAACCTGGAATCGCTCGATGTAACGCTATGCCCCATGCCGGACCTTCAAGCCTTGGCCGGAATGCGTCATCTGCGGCGCCTATGGGCCGGAGACACGTTTATCACCGATCTTGCGCCGCTCGCCGCCATGACCCGGATGGAAGACCTGGACCTCCACGGTACCGGCATTCGCGACGAATCGCTCATCGCGCTCGCCGGGATGCAGTCGCTGCGGCGCCTGGACCTTCAAGGAACCGCGTTGACGGATGCGGCGGCGGAACAATTGGCGCGCTTGACGAATCTGGAATCTTTGAATCTCTATCGAACCAAGATTTCCAATGCGGGACTGGAAAAGTTGCGAACTCTCCGCAAGCTGCGCCAGATCGATATCCGTTACACGCGTGTGACCGCCTCCGGTGTGGAAGTGTTCCGTGCGGCGTTGCCGCAGGCGCGGGTCCAATTCGCCGGGGGGGCGGCGCGTCACGTATCGAAGATCGTCCCTCCCGACAGCGCCGATGCCGGGGTTCTGGCGGCGTGGATTCGATCGCTGGGAGGAAGCGAGCGCCCGGAGGATGGGTACGTATCGTTGCGCGGCATTCCGCTTCCCCAAGCCGCTGTCGTCGCGCTCGCCCGCATGCCGGGCCTGCGAACTCTGGATCTCGAGGCCACTGACCTGGGCGATTCCGCCCTTCCCGCGCTCGCCGCCATTCCCACCCTGGAAGAGTTGTCGCTGAACAGCACCCAAGTTTCCGACGCGGGCCTCGCCGCCTTGGCACGGCTGCCCCGGCTCCGCCGGCTTCGGTTGAACAACACCTACGTCGAGGGCGACGGGTTCGCACAGTGGCCGGCGGGCAGCGGGCTGGAAGAATTGACCTTGCTTGGGACGCCCGCGTCGGACTCCGGTATGGCGGGCGTCGCCCGGCTTGCTCGGCTACGTCATCTGGTTCTTGCTGAAAGTGACGTTACAAGCGCGGGCATCGCGCTCGTGGCCGGATTGCAGCTCGTCAGCCTGGACGCAGCAGCAGCCGATGTGGGCGACGAAGCGCCTTGGGAGCGGCTACGATCGCTGCGTTCCCTGGTCCTGCGTGACACCCGCATCACTGACGCGTCGCTGCGGAAGCTAACCGCGCTGCACGCTCTGGAATCGCTCGATCTCGCCCGTACCCGCCTTACCAACGCCGGCATCGAAACTCTGTCCAGGTTGACTAACTTGCGCAAGCTCGATCTCGCCTATGCCGACCTCGACGACAAGGGACTTGCCGGACTTCGATCTCTTGCCGCGCTGGAATCCTTGCGTCTCGACAGTACAAACATAACGGATGCCGCCGTCGATACCCTGCTTGGTTTCGGCAAGCTTCGCGAATTGGATCTTTACCACTCTCTGCTCACCGGCCCCGCCGTACAGCGCCTGCGCGACGCCCGCGCCGGACTTCAGATTCTCTGGGACAAAGAGGCCGGCCTGCCCCACAGGAGGCGCGCATGAAGTTCTTATTGTTCCTGGCGGCCGGCCTGCTGCCGGCGCAAACCGCCCTGGATCTGACCGCCACCTGGACCACGGATGGCGACTTGGACCGCGTCGCCGGACAGACTTCGCTTGAACGGCTGAGCCTCGCGCAAACGCGCATTACCGATGCCGGTTTGGAGCGCCTGCGAGGTCTGGTCAATCTTCGCGAACTCGACCTCTACTTTGCGGAGTTTTTCACCGACGACGGTTTGGCAGCCCTCCCGGGCATGCAGAAATTGGAACGGCTAAACCTGCGTGGAACCAGGATCACCAGCCGTGCTTTTGAGGCCATCGCCAAGCTTCAGTCTCTGCGCGCACTCGATATCAGCTACACCCAAATTGACGATTCACAGGTAGAGCTGCTGGCCGAGCTGCCGCGCCTGGAACAACTATCGATCGGCGGCACGCGAATCGGCTTGGCCGCATTGTCGTCCTTAAAACTGTTGCCCGCGCTCCGCCGTCTGGATATCGGCGGCATGCAGCGCGTGGATTCCGGACATTGGGGCCTTGCCCTTAACCCGGCCGTCCTTGCGGAGTTGGGGGCCATGGACAATCTGGAGTCGCTGCGGCTGAACGGCGCGGTATTGAACGATATTGGAGCCGACAAGCCCGGTTTGAAAGAGGAGCAGCGGCAGAGTCTGGACGGACTGGAGAAACTGGCCGGACTCAAAAACCTGCGGGAGTTGGACCTCAGCCGGACTCCGGTGACAGCGGATGGATTGCAATCTCTCCGCGCGTTGGGAAACGTGCGCGAGTTGCGGCTGGCGCTGGCCAAGAACATCGACGACGCGGTGATTGCAACGTTGATCCAATGGAAATCGTTGCGGGTAGTGGCGTTGGAAGGTACTCGCGTCACGGCGGACGGCATCGCCCGGCTCCGGACCGCACGCCCGGACCTCCAACTCATGGGCCTCTCCTAAACCGGTTCGCCACTTGCGTAGAATAGCGGCGGATTGCGCATAGAGCGCATACCGACAGGAGTTGACCCTGAATGTACGTCGTTAGCTGCCGCAAAGATTTTGAATCCAACATCATCGTCTCCGGCGAGAACCAATACCGGAACTACTTCAACCCCGGCTCTCATAAGGAGCATCGCGCCGTTGTTCTGGACACCATCCTGAAAGCGGCCGCCAACAAGCACGTGTGCATTCTGGTACACGGGTTCAACAACCCGCTGGAGAATGTCATGAAGTCGTACTGGGAATTAGTGAAAGGGCTGGACCGGCCGGGCATGCGTCCGCCGGAGGGTTACGGGCTCATCGTCGGGTTCACCTGGCCCGGCTCCCGGTTCGGGCTCGGCTATTTCGGCGCCCGGCCGAAGGCGGAGCGGTCCGGCGCGCGCCTTCGTGAATTGATCAACGGCCTGCGCGGCGTCGCTCTCAGCGTCGATGTACAAACGCACAGCCTGGGCGCCCGCGTCGCTCTGCACGCCCTGGCCGATCCGAAGAATAAAACCTTCGTCGACAATCTTTTACTCGCGGCGGCCGCTGTCGATGACAATATTCTGGAGCCCGATCACAAGTACTTTTCCGCCATGGCCTCCTGCAACCGGTGCTTGGCTTACTTCTCCAAGAAAGACCCTGTGCTTGGCGGCGCCTTCTGGGTAGGCGATGTGCTGGACGGTATTCACGCCGCGCTCGGCCTCCGCGGACCGCGCCGGAAGGATATAACGATGGACAAGACGCCCAACCTCTACGTCATCGATTGCAGCGCTGTCGTGCACTCTCATGGCGGCTACCGCGACCAGCCCGCCTACTATGCCCATTGGACCAGTGTGCTCGCCGGCGGACCGCTGTCCAGGTATGACGAATTGAGTTGAACGCGGTGTATACTAGGGAAGCCTTTTCCCTGGGGTTTTAGATGAGTTTGATTCGATTCGGACGCAGTCGGGAATATCAGTTCTTCCGAAGGGAAGATCTTCGTACACGATGGGATTTAAAGTCGGCCACCCAGTTTCTGAACGGGTTCCGGCAGGACGCGGTTGCCATGAATGGCTTCCGGAGGCAGGCCTTAAAGACCGCCTCCGGCCCCAACGCCGGCAATCTCTCCGATGAGCAGGTGATCCAGATCATCGCGAGGCAGTTGGTGGCCGGCGAACTGCTGGTCGCCCTGCCGCAGCGGATGATTCAGAAGGATCATCTGGTTCCGGAGGTGATTCCCACCACCGCCACGGGCCCTCGCGAAGCGAGAGAGCAAGAGGAACCGGAGGACGAAAACACCTTCGACAGCGATCACGACGGCGTTACGCAAGCCGCCGTTCTGATTGCGGCGGCCAAGGCGGCCTATCCCTTCTGCGAAGAGTGCCAACAACGCATGGTGGAGCAAGGGAGCCATGCATGAAAGATGAGTTGCGCCAGGCGTTGTGGCCGCACGGTCCGCGCCCGGACATTTGGGCCGTGGTGGACGCTGCCCAGGACCAGAAGGTCTACTGGACGCTGACCAACTCTTTCCTGCAACATAGCTGCCTATTCGCCGGTCCGCTGCCGCAGGCGTTGGAAATGGCCGCGCCGTATTTGGTGCAACTCGACCCGGACGACAAGTTCACGAATTATTTGGCCGACAATATGGGCCAGAATCTTGGCATCTTCCTGCGCTGCGACGCCTCGCTCAAGGAACTCCGCCGCCACCTGCGCACCTTTCTGACCGTGAAAGACACCTCCGGCCGGAAGATGCTGTTTCGCTATTATGATCCGCGCGTTCTGCGCGTGTACCTGCCCACCTGCACCAATAACGAATTGCATACCGTTTTTGGCCCCGTAAAGGCGTTTTGGACGGAAACCAGCGATCTTCGCTCGCTGACCCAGTTCGAGGTGAAAGCGAAGGGGCTGGAGGTGACCGCGCGCAGCCTGGGCGGCCCTACCGACTCTCTGGGTCAGGATCTGACCACGGAAATTGTTCCGGCGCAACATGTCGCCGTTATTCAGCGCGGCCGCCAAAGAAACCGTGTGCCGGTTCTCCTGCAGGGCGCGGGCCGCGGAGGCCGTCTCCGCCGCTCGTCCGCCGCGCTTCGCTTCTTCCGTACCGCAACCGCCGCCGAAGATCTCCCCATGGCCGACGGGGCGATTCCCTTTGCCCCGTCCGCGCTTGACCCCGACATCACTGTCTACGCCGAAGCGGCGGCTCCCGGGGAAATCACCCTGCAACTGGAATTGAACCGCGGCGGGAAAACGGAGGTCAAGATGACCGCCGTGGAGCTACGCCTGGAAACCGGTCCCGGAGAGCTTTGCACCGGTGTGGACGGCGCTCGCCGCCGCATCGACGTTCTGCCGGTGGAACCGCGCAATTTCCAGGGCCGCCTGCTGTTGCGCACAGCGCCCGGCCCGGGTCCCACGCTGACTCTCTACGCGGACGCGAACACCATCCATGGGCATGAACTGTCCGAAGGCTTCTCGTTCGACGCACCAAAGGCTCCTGTCAGTTTCTGGATCGAAGGCAACAAACCCAGTGCCGCGCTCGGCGACGCGACGTTGCAACTCCACGTCGAAGGGAACAACGCCGTCGGCGACAGCCGGCCAGTCACGGTCATCGCCGTTAATGAAATGACGGCCTCCGCCGCGGGCACGCCATCGCGGTCCAATCGCCTTCCCGCAACGGCTACCGATGGGATTGCCGGCCGCCGCTTCGCTCTGCTTGCCGGCGCGGCCCAGGAACCCGTACGTCTCTCTGCCCGGATGCAGCCGGACGGAATTCCCTTGCACTGGAGCATCGAACGGACTGCCGACGATAACGCCGCTGTCCGGCAGGCTTCCCCGAACCCGTTGCCGGCTCTGACCACCAGTGAAGGAGCCGCTTTGCTGGCGACTGATGCCGCCGGCACCTTTCGTGTGCGCGCCTCCAGCGGTAGCCCGGAATGGGGCGGCCCGGCCGCGGAGTGGGAAGTCGTTCTCGTCCACGCCTCACTGGTGGAGAACCACTCTAGCGTCAATGGACGGTTATGCGCCTGCGCCCGCATCCCGGGTTCCGATCAATTTGCGCTGCATAGCGGCAAGGAACCGGCCGTTCGGTTGGAGGCTACCGTTCGTCTGCTGGGGGGCGGGCCGGACGGCCAGCGAGGGCTGGAAGCGATTCATGCCGGCTGGATGCACAACATTTTGGGCGACAACGCCGGCGCCCGCTACAAGGGCGGAGCCGTAACGCAGAAAAGCTACCGTTATGGCGATTCCGTCGTAGATTTTGACGCCGGCCCCCTGCTGGATGCTCCCCAGGGCAGCCGGGCCATGGCCGGTTCCGCCCCCGTAGGCCCGCTCGGCGTCGCAGCGGCCGAAGGCGTGGTGGTCACAGCCCAGGCATCTCCCTCCTGTCGCTGGAAAGTAACGGATGGGGCGGCGCTCGACAAGACCATCGAACAGATCTGGCGCTACATGGAAGGCCGGGCCTATCTCGCCCTCTGGTCAGCCGACGCGCCCTCCCAATTGGGCGTCCTTTTGCAAACGGGTTGGGCCTTCACGGGCGATTACGCCTGCACCCCGGCAAAGACCACACGAACGATTGTCCCGGCGCGGCTGGCAGCCACGCGGACGACGGCATTCCCTGCCCTTACGCCCGCCGCCAAAACGGAATTGGAAGCACATCCGCCAGTGAGCGGCCGGAGTAATGTAGAAGAGTCATGATTGGCAAAACGATCGACCACTATCTGATCCTGGAGAAGTTGGGCTCGGGCGATACCAACACGGTTTGGAAGGCTCAGGACTTGCGGCTGGACCGCATGGTGGTTCTGAAGGCCATCGAAGTGCCCGACCACGATGCCGACGCCCTCACCTCCTTCCAAAAAGAAACACGGGCGGGCGTTTCGCTCAATCACCCCAACATCTCTTCTATCTTTGACGTGGTGGAGGACGCCGCCGGACGGTATCTCATCTACGAATATCAACCGGGCGGCTCGCTCCGGGAGCGAATGCAGCGCGCTGTTACCTCCGGCGAACTCATTCCCATTGACCGCAGCGTCGACTACATTCTGAATGTCGCCCAGGGCTTGGCCGAGGCCCACCGTCACGGCGTCATCCATCGCGACGTCAGTGCGGAAAACATCATCGTCACCCCCACTCATGCCGTAAAGATCACCAACTTCGGCAAGGCCCGGTTCGGCGACGGACCCACTTTTGCCGGCAATGGATCGATCACGGGAGCCTTCGGCGTCTTTGTGCCGGAACGGCTACAAGGTCAATCCGTAGACCACCGCGGCGATGTCTACTCGCTCTGCGCCCTGCTTTTCGAACTGCTCACGGGCGAAAAACCTTTTCGTTCCAAGAACGCGGCCGCGCACCTGCAAGAGGTGATGTACCAGCCGGTCCCACGGATGGAAGAGATGCGCCCCGGCGTCTCTGACGGGTTGCAGCGCATCGTGGAAAAAGGCATGGCGAAAAAGCCGGAAGAGCGCTACGCCACTATGGATCTTCTGGTGGAAGACCTTCGCGCTGAACTGCGCGACGGCCTGAAACAGTTGGAACCGCTGCCGGAAGAACCTGCCGTTGCGGTGCTTCCGGTGATCCCAGTCGGCAATGACGAAGCGTTGGCCGCGTTTTGCGACGGTTTGACCGAAGAGATTGGCTATCAGTTGCAGAGCGTCGTGGGCCTGCAGGTGGCGGCAACCACCTCCGCGGCGCGGTTTAAAGGTAAAACGGAAGATCTGCGCAAAGTGGGCGCCCAATTGAACGTCAACCTGCTGTTGGAAGGCAATGCGCGCGCGGCGGGCAACATGGTGCGCATCATCATGAAACTCACCGACGCCGGAACCGGCTATCAGGTGTGGTCGGAACGGTTCGACCGCGACATGGGCAATGCCCTGGCCGTGCAGGATGAATTGGCGCAAACCATGACGCGCGTCCTGCGCCAGCGTGTCGCGGGCGAAACGATTGTTGAGCCTGAACCGCCAGCGGCCAGCGGCATGACGTCGATGTTCAATGTCGCCACCCTTCGCACGGAGATCCCTGTGCGGCCGCTTGTGATGGACGAAGTGCTCAAGGCTGCCCGCGGGCTCCTCGCTCCCCAGGAAACGCTGGGAGAGGCCATTCGTACCGCCATGAAGGAGCCTGCAAACTCCGTGGACGCGCAGGTTGCATTGGGATATGCGAACGCCGTTCTCGGCAAGCCGGTTGGATCCGCTGAGCAGGCATTCCTCCGCGCGCTGGAAATGGACCCGTCCCGCGTTGACGCCCTCATAGGACTCGCCACCCACGTCTACGCCGCTCAGGGCCGCTTCCAGGAAGCGCTATCGGTTTTGCAGCGGATCGACCCGTCAGAAATTGCCGGCGTCCTGGCGATGGGGTGGGTGCATTTCTGGCGCGGAGATTTTGAGGCCGCCATTAACCACTGCCGGCTCGCCTTTAAGATCAATTCCGGTGATCCGGAGGTCTACCTGCTTCTGGGCCGTGCCTATGCTGCGCTGGGCCAGTACCGGGAAGCGATCATCGCCTGCAGTCGCGGGCGCGTTTTGGCGCCGGAAGATCCCCGTATCGCCGGGGCTCTCAGCTATTGCTACGGCCGCTCCGGCCAAGCCGACGAGGCCAATCGACTGGCCGACGAACTGGGTAGCCTTTCGAAGCAGCAGTATGTCTCGGTGCTCGATGTCGCCATGCCGTACGCCGGTCTGGGACTCGGGGAATGGGTGTCCTGCTGCGTGGAACGGGCTAAGGAAGAACACCCCGCCGAGATGTTGTGGTGGGAGCGCGCACCGGAATGGGCTCCGTTCCGGGCCGCGCACGCCTAATGAACGGGCGCTTGACGCTCATACAGCGACCCCAGCCCGGGTTTGTGCAAGGGAAGTGTGCTGGGGAAATTGGGATGAATAAGATTCTTGTAATCGGCGCAAAAGGCCTTGAAGTCGGGAAGACCGCAAACACTATCCAGTAAATTCATTTGTTCGCCGATGCGGTTGGCTAATGAGGTGTGCGGGTCGGTCAAGTTGTCGAAAGCTTGTGCTACAAGACTTGTTCGACGAGAAGCCATCATAAGCTTCCCGAATGCGCCAGCAGAAGCATAGGGATCGAAACCGGACGCAAGAAGCAGCATCGTGCCTACAGCATCCGCATCTAACTCGATATTTTGGGGATTAAGGATAGCACCACGCTTCCGGAACTGCAGGACATGGGCAATTTCGTGGGCAATGACGGACGCTAATTCACTCGGGCTGTCGCTAATCAACTGAGCAAGGGCAATATGGATAGTGACATCTCCACTGCTGGTAGCGAACGCGTTAATCACTGGCTCATGGCTCACGTGTAAGCGGGCTGTCTCCAACGAATATTGTGGAAATAAACGAACTGCATTATTAAGGAGCTTGTACCAGATTTCCTGAATTCGATCATAGTGAGACACCGGCCACGACAAAGATCCATCTGGAAGAGGGGCCAAAAGTCCTCGTTCCGAATGAAGAGCCCATGCCACAAACACCATTTGAGGATCTTGGCTAAGAATCACCATAGTCCCCTCAAAATTCGAGGGCAATTCGGGCATCCAAGTATTTAGGTTTCCCACAGCCTGGCACTGAGAACAAATTGGAACTGTACGGGCCGCTACATTCCGTCCCTGAGCATCTACAGCCAACACTTTTACGTTGATGCCACTAAGGTAAATGTTAGCGATAGCCACGCCGAGATCCCTGTTTGCGGCGGCCACGTACCTTGGACTAGGCATAACGGCGGCAGCCGCGATTTCGGCAGTCTCACGGCCCCGATCCGCAACTCGGAAAAGTGCATTCACAGAGATGGGATAGGTACAGAACCCTGACATCCAGCCGGATTGAACCTGCGTTCCAACGCCGAGACTCCGGAGCGTCGTGCGGCCTTGGGCCGGTATCCGTGCAGTAATAGTCGATTGTTGTCCAACACCGAAATTAACGATCCACGGCCGCCCAGAGGATGTCAGGAAATCAAAAGTACAAGTGGCGTCAAAAGCACTCGCATTGAGCAATTGTAAGGTTGTCTGCCACTTTTGAACAGCGTCACCCCCATCAACAATTTGCGGCACATATACTAGTACTCTTGCATTCTGGGGGTCAAATTGCGCAAAAACCGGCAATGCCGCCAGAAACAAATACAACATACGCATATGCTCGATCTTGTATTCGACCGACTTGTATGTCAATGATCTCAGTATCTTTTGATTCGGACTTGAGGCTGCGTTCGTAGCAACGCCTGCGATCCCGTACTATTTCTTCGGCAGCACAACAATCGCCACGCCGTCCCAAGTCTGCTTCCCTGTACCCTCCGGCGGTTCCGCCCCCAGCGGAATCGCACCTATCTCCTTCGCATCGATACTATATTTCGTCTCGAGATACTTGCGTACTGACTCGGCCCGCTGCAGGGACTGTCGGTACCGCGCATCCGGCGACTGCGCCGACGAGTACCCCTCCACCACCACCGGATTGTTATGAAGCGCCTCAGCAAACTGGCCTACCGCGCGGTCAATCGCCGGTCCACCCTTTGCACCCAATTGGCCCCCCGGCGTAAATAGTTCGCCCTGTCCCAGCCAAGTCCGGATCGCCTTTGCGTCTTTTACGAACTTACTTTTCCGGTATTCGGCAACCGTCAGGTTATCCAAGTTGAAATAGCCGCGCTTTTTGAAGAAGCCTCGCAAGAAGAAATTATGTTTCAACGCCTCGGCGTCCTCGGCCAGGCTGCTCATCGCCCGCTGCGCGCTGTCCGCGGTAGCCCGCATGGAGTCTGCCCCGGTCTTGCCGCTGGCGTCCCTCGCGACAAACCCGCTAACGGCCTTGTCCATATTTCCCGCGACTCGCTTCGCATTTTCCATCGTCTCTTTCGTAGTGGCCAGCAGTCCGCGCGCATCTTTCATCAGATCTCCAAAATCGAAAGGCTCTGTACTCGGAATTACGCACCCTTCCCCGCATTCCGGGCCCTGCCCGCTGCCCTTTTCAATCTCCAGATACTTGTTGCCCACTAATCCCTCGGTCATAATGAGCGCGTTGGAATCCTGGCGCACCAGCGGCTGAAATTTCTGGTCCAGCCGCAATTGGATGCGGAATTTTCCCTGCGGATCCGCCGGGACTTCGATTTGGCGGACCTCACCGGCGTGCAAGCCGGCCACCCGCACGCTCGCGCCGCTCTCCAAGCTGCTTACGCTCGCGAAATCCGTATAGACCACGAAATGCTTCGCAAATGTCCGGTGCCGGTTTCCCAAGAGGAACAGTCCCGTTCCAAAAAGCGCGGTCCCTCCGATCATGAACAACCCCACGGTCAAATTGCGAGTATTCATCGGTCTTGTCCTCCCTGTACCAGTTCACGCACCAGTTCGTTGTCGCTTTGTTCCAATTCGTCCGGCGTTCCGTTCGCCACGATTCTCCCGCCATCCAACACCGCAATTTGATCGGTGAATCTGCGCACGCCTGCCGGATCGTGCGTCACCAGGATCATGCTCGTCCCGTTCTTTTCTTTGAGTTCGCCCAACAGTTCATGAATCTCTCCCGCTGTAATCCTGTCCAACCCGCTGCTCGGCTCGTCCACCAGCAGGATCTGCGGGTCAAGCACTAAAGCCCGCGCCAGTCCGGCCCGTTTTTTCATGCCGCCGGAAAGATCGGACGGCATCTTGTCTCCATCGTTGCCAAGCCCCACCGCTTCTAACTTCTGCTTCACCACCTCGGCAATCTCGGCCTCCGGCTTCGCCGTATGACGGCGCAACGGAAACGCCAGGTTTTCGCGCAACGAAATCGAGTCGAACAAAGCGGCGTTCTGAAATAGAAACCCCACCTTCTTCCGCGTCTCCTGCAGCGCATGCGTATCCAGGGCCAGAACATCCTCTCCATCGATCAGAATTTTGCCTTCATCCGGACGCAACAGGGCCATAATCAATTTCAGCGTTACGCTTTTGCCCGTACCGCTCTTGCCCAAAAGGCAGAATACCTCTCCGCGCGGCACGGAGAAGGAAACATCGTCCAGTACCTTTCGCTCTGGCGAGAACGCCTTGGTTAAATGTTCCAGGCAAATAGCCTGGTTGGATGGAAGGCTCATTGGGGAAACCAGAATTCCGTAAATTTGACCAGCAAGATATTGGTCAGAATCAGAACCAGCGAAGAGTACACCACGCTGCCGGTGGAAGCCCGTCCAACCCCCGTCGCGCCCTGCGTCGCGGTATAGCCCAGGTACGACGAAATGGACCCGATGATTAGGCCGAATGCAGTGGTCTTCAAAGTCGGCTGAATGTAATCCGTCCAATCCAAACTGGCAAACGCGCGGTTAAAGAAATACCGGAACGACGTATCGGAGATGGCGTTCTCCGATAGAAATCCGCCGATCAATCCCGCAAAATCGATAACGGTCGTCAACACCGGCAGCGCAATGATGCACGCCAGTACCCGCGTCACCACCAGGTATTTGAACGAATCGATCGCCAGCGCCTCCAGCGCATCAATTTGTTCCGTAACGCGCATCCCGGCGATCTGTGCGCCTATGCCCGCTCCCACGCGGCCGGCCAGCAACAATCCGGCCACCAACGGGCCAATTTCGCGAAAGATCGCAATCGCCAACACCGCTGGAATCATCGATTCCGCGCCAAACCGCACCATGGAAGAACGGGTGTGAAAAGACATCACCACGCCCAGAGCTACGCCAGAGGCCGCAATCAACGGGAGGGAGCGCACGCCCACTTCGTGGATCTGCTGCACAATCTCCTGCCACTCGAAGGGCCGCTTTATCGATGCGCGCAGTACGCGCCCCGTGAAGACGCCTACTTCTCCCATCTTTTCAACGGACGAGCCCAGGGTGGAAAAAAGCGTCAAAACGGTTGATCCTCTGGCCGTCTGATGCGGTTCCGCCTGGGAATGTTACCCCCAGTAGCTCCGGTCCAGGCTACGGTACTGAATGGCCTCTGCCAAATGCTTTGCCAGCACGCGTTCGGCATCGTCCAGATCAGCAATAGTCCGCGCCACTTTCAAGAGCCGGTCATGCGCCCGCGCGCTCAGTCCCATCTTCCGCATCGCCATCTCCAGTGTCCGTTCGCCGGACTCGTCCAACCGGCAATGCGCCCGCACCTCCGCCGGCGGCAGACTGGCATTGTAGAACCCGCGCGCCTGCTGTTTTGCCCGGGCCGACAACACGCGTTCCCGCATCGCCGCCGACGTCACGCCCGCCTCGTTTGCCCGTAGTTCCTTGTAGGGTACCGCCGGCACTTCGATGTGCAGATCAATCCGGTCCAGCAATGGCCCGCTGATTTTCCCCAGGTAGCGTTGGATCATCGCTCCCGTGCACCGGCACTCCCGCGTCGGGTCGCCGTAAAAACCGCAACTGCACGGATTCATGGCCGCGATCAACATAAATCGCGCCGGGAAGCGCATCGTCCCCGACGTCCGGGAGATGGTCACCGCTCCCTCTTCCAATGGCTGCCGCAACTGTTCCAACACGTTCCGTGCGAACTCCGGCAATTCGTCCAGAAACAACACGCCATTATGCGCCAGGCTGGCCTCGCCCGGCCGCGGGATGCCGCTGCCGCCGCCGATCAACCCGGCATCTGACACGGTATGATGCGGCGAGCGGAAGGGGCGTCGCTGCAACAGTCCGGAACCGGCCTGCAACTGCCCCGCCACCGAATGAATCTGCGTCGTCTCCAGCGCCTCTGTGAAGTCGAGCGGTGGAAGTATCCCCGCCAGCCGGCGCGCTAACATCGTCTTGCCGGAACCCGGCGGGCCTACCAGCAATACATTGTGCCCTCCGGCCGCCGCCACCTCGCAGGCCCGTTTCGCCGTCGTCTGGCCGCGAACATCGGCAAAGTCCGGAAAACTCTCCGCCGTCCCCCCTGCCGCGGCTGGATTTTCCGCCGCAAAATCGTCGGGGGCCCGCAGAGCCTGCACTGCTTCCGCCAAATGCCGGACTCCAAGCACTCGAATCCCTTCCACCACGGCCGCTTCCGGCGCATTCTCCTTCGGGACCACCAGATACCGAAGTCCGCTCCGCCGTGCGCAAACCGCCATCGACAAGGCCCCGCGTACTGGCCGCAATGTGCCGTCCAGTGACAATTCACCGGCAAATGCGTGGTGGTCGCTCACCTGCAACGCCCCCGTGGCGCCCAGAATGCCCAGCGCCATCGGCAGATCGAATCCCGCCCCCTCCTTGCGTACATTCGCCGGCGCAAGGTTAATCGTCACCGCTTTCGCCGGATACCCGAAACCGGAGTTCATCAGGGCTGATTTAATGCGCTCCCGGCTCTCTCGCACCGCCAGGTCGGGCATGCCGACCGTAATAAAGTCCCGCGCGGAACCGGACGGATATAAGTCCACCTCCACATCGATCAGGTGCGCATCAATGCCGAATACGGCCGCGGTTCTGGTCCGGAAAAGACCCATATACCAGGGAGTGGCGAACCGGAGCGGAAATTCTCACTCCCTGGGAGACAAATGTGTACAACCGCGAACCAGTTAGTCGACCTGCTCCAGAATCGCAAAGTCGCCGGGATTCCAGGCCTGCGCGATCACATACAGCTTCTTACCCACCTTCCGCATCACAGCGTTGTGAATGTGCTGGAAGTTAGCCAGACCAAGATCTTCCTTCGGCATGATCGTTGAAACAACCTTGTCGTTTTCCAGAATGTAAATCGGGGCGCCCTTCGTCCGGTCCGGTCCATGCAGCGCGCCGACGACCATGTATTTCCCCTCGTAGAACGTATCGCACGGGAAGGATCCCTTCGGCAGGCTGACCGTTTCGAGATACTTACCTTGCGGAGTAAACCGGTCAATCTCGGAATTCGGGCGATCCGCAACATCGATCTTTTTCTTGCCCGGCAGAACCGTCACGCCATGGCCGGTACCGAACTGGCCTACGCCGGTTCCCCGGCCGCCGAACGAAAGATTGTTCCACGCCGCTTCAAAATTCGGTCCAGGCTTTACCCGCGCCGTCAGCACGTAATCCAGCTTGGAGTAACCCGTCGGAATATAGAACAGACCATTCAGATACTCCACGTCCGTCGGAATAAACGGCCCCTTGTTCTTGAAGTACGTGTTGACCGTCTCGTTCCCCAGATCGTTCGCCTCGGTCGGCGGCGTCAACGTGTTCACCAGCGTCCCGTCCAGCTTCGTCGTGTAGACACGGTTCGAAGCATTCCCCGGGAACGTCAGATAGGTCTCGCCCGCGCCGGACCACAACATGGCGTTGTGCATGTTGGTGCCCTTCATCTCTTCCGCCGTCGGCAGCAGCTTCACCTGTTTCAAATCAGCGCTGATCTGCAGGATGCCAGCGCCCGGCAGTGCGAAGTACGTCTCGCCTTGGCCCTTGCGGCGGTCCACCGCAAATCCGCCATGCGCCGACTTCAGCACCTTCTGCGCCTCCGCCGGCAACACATCCGAATGGTGCAGCAGCCGGAACCGCAGTTTGCCCTGCCCGCTCGTCTTCTCCGCCGTCGATTGAGTGGCGGAGACAATTACCGCCAGGCACGATATGGCCAACAAACCACGCATAGCCGCTGTAATCGGCAGTTTTTTCATAGATCCCGCTATTCTACAGCGTTTAGCGCCCCGCCGGGAGCGCCCGTTTACTCCACCCGGAACACATGTTTCGTTTCAGATTTCGACACGCCAATCCCGTCCCGGATTCGCAGGGCAATCGTATACTCCCCGGCCGCCAGATCCTTCGTCAACTGCAGACTCAAAAGGCCCGTCATATATCTCCGGGGATAAAACGACTTCCCCGCCTCATTCGCCGCTTCCTCCTGCGCAAACAGGCTCTCTCCGTTCGCACGGAACACTTCCAGCCCGTAGCTCACCTGGAAGGCATTCCCTTCTCCCAGCTCGTACCCCGCAATCTCAAACCGCGCCCACACCGTATCTCCCGGACGGTACGCCGCCACCGTCAACGGCTCGGCGCTGTCCTCGGCCCGCAGGAACCGGAACCGCAGCGGCTGCAATCGGTCGACGCCGCTGATATCCAACCCTCGTGTCCGGAACGGTACCGTCAACGCCGCCTCCGCCGACGCCACATGGTCGAAGGCCGTCAACCGGATCTCCGCCGCCCCTGTCGGCATCCCCTGCGGCAGGTGCAACTCTACGCGCACGCGCGGCCGCCATTTCTTGTCTTCCGGAGCCAGGTCCACCTTCACCGCGCCCTGGTCCAATGCCGTCAGCGCCACCCCTTTGGCATCGAACGCCTGGCACCGCCACGAAACGTTCAGCTTCAGATCCTCATCGCCTTCCGGCTTGAATCCGGCCACGTCGAAGGTCAGAAACAGCGATTCGCCGCTGCCGAACGCATACCCCAGCGGAACGGAGGGCCCGCCGTCATACTGTGCCACCACCGGCTGCACAATCGCCAACTCGGCGTCGCACCGCAATCCTACCCAGAGAATCAGGAAAAACGCGCCAAGCAGACGCATACTTCTTACATACCACCGGAACCCGGCGCGGCGGGCGGCGGCGCGAGCGAGGCCGGAATCTCGATAAATGCGATCCGCTCGTTGTCGGCCACCGAATTGTCGATTACTTCCAGCCGGTACGCCCCCACCGGAACGTCAAAATAGACATGCCCTTCCTCGGTCAATGCCGGCTCCAATCGCCGGATCATTCCCAACCAATGCGGGTTTCCCTCAATCTCGGTCAATTCCCCAATTTCGGTTCCGGCGCTGTTCAGTAGCCGCAGCATCGGAACGGATATCTCAGACGCTCCACTATTAGTCACCATCAGCCGCAGTTGCAGAATCCGGTTTTTCGGCGGCTGCTTCGCCCCTACCAGTTCCGCCGACCATTGCGCGTCCACCACCTGATAGAACAACTTCCCCACTTGTACCTTCTGGCCTATGGGAAAACTCAGCGCCTGCGGCTTCCCGCCGGAACACGACGGCAGCGCCGCACAAAAAAGAGAGATGCCAAGTGCCACAAACGCACGCTTCGACAGGGACATGACCGCGAGATCCTAACTATGACGGGATTTGAAGTTATTATGATTAGCTGCGGTATCAAATGCAAATCTATCTGTTGGCGCTAACCCTCCTGTCCTCTTTGGCCTACGGGCAGAGACTCCCCCTGCGCCATCCCGTCAGCGGCCGCGTCATCGCGCCCGTTATGTCCGCCGCCGGAGCCGACTGGCTCGAACGCTCCGAACGCGAAAACGAAGAAAGTCCCGCCAAAGCCGTCGCCCAACTCGGACTGAAATCCGGCATGACCGTCTGCGATCTCGGCGCGGGTACCGGCTACTATGCCGTACGTATGGCTCGTCTCGTCGGCGGTTCCGGCAAGGTGTATGCCGTCGATATCCAGCCGAAGATGCTCGAACTTCTCGGCAAGCGCCTCGCCTCCGCCGGCATCCGGAACATAGAACCGGTGCTCGGCGCGGAAACGGAAACGAACCTTCCCGCCGCCTCGCAGGACCTGATCCTCCTCGTCGACGTCTATCACGAATTCTCAAAACCGCAAGCCATGCTCCGATCCATTCGGAACGCGCTCAAGGACGATGGCCGCCTTGTCCTCCTCGAATACCGTAAGGAGGATCCCGGCATCCCCATCCGGCTCGAACATAAGATGACGCTCGCCGAGGTGAAAGCGGAATTAGAACCCGAAGGCTTCGCCATCGATAAGGTGGTCGAAGCCCTCCCCTGGCAGCACATGATCTTTTTGCGGAAAAAGTAGGCGATGGCGAAAGGATCCGAGAGCCCCTCCGAGCTCTGCCGCCACACGGACTCCGCCACCGGAACCGAAGTGCTGCAACTCACCACCGCCCCCGCCATCAGCCACGCCACGTATTTCCTCCAAAGTTCCTTCACGCCGGACGGCCGCACCTTGTTGTTCATCTCCAACCGCACCGGCAGTTGGCAACTCTTCGCCGTCACCCCCTATCCCGGGGGCCCCATCCGCCAACTCACCGGCGGCCCACCCATCCATCCGTTCTCCCCCGCCATTGCTCCTTCCGGCGATACCGTCTTCTTTGTTCGCGCCGCCTCCCTCTGGCGCCTGGACCTCGTCACGCTCGCCGAAACCTGCCTCGTCGATTTCGGAGCCGGTTCCATGGGCGAGCCTTCCCTCGATCCCGCAGGCGAATGGGCCGTGGCCGCGATCAGGAAAGACGGCCAGTCCGGCCTCGCCGTCGGCCGCACCAACGGCGACGGGTGGCGAATACTTCCGTACCCCCGCACCGTCATCCATCCCCAGTTCCATCCTCTCTTTCCCGAATGGATCGAATTCGCCGGCGACCCCGCGCCCCGCATGCACCGCATTCGCCGCGACGGCACGGGCCTCGAATGCCTCTACGAACACTGCAATGAGGAGTTCATCGTGCATGAGACCTTTCTCGGCCGCACCGGCGAACTGGCCTATACCGTCTGGCCCCGGGAACTCCGCCGCCTGGACTGGCAATCCGGCCGCACGTCTCTCATTGCCGCCTGCAACGCTTGGCACATTACTCCCAGCCGCGACGGCAGCCGCATTCTCTACGACACGAACCACCCCGACGAGGGCATTTTCCTTGTGGACGTCGCCACCGGCCAACGCCGCCTCGTCTGCCTCGCCAGTTCCTCCTGCGCCGGTTCCCAATGGAAAACAAGCCGCTATGCCCTGGCTGAGGACTTTGCCGCGGCCCGGAGCGCCGCCCAAGGGCCAGCCGTTCTGAGCTGGATGGAGGCGGGCACGGATACCGTCTATGGCCCGCAGTGGACCCACCCCCACCCCTCTTTTTCGCCAGGCGAGACCCACGTCGTCTTTGCCAGTGACCGCACCGGCACGACGCAGGTCTACGTCGCGCGCATCCCGCTTTAGAGAATGCCGCGAATCGCCTCCATCTCCTGCTCAAAGCTCCGCAGAATCCGTTCGTACTTCTCGCCCAGTCCCACCGCCTGCAGCACCGGCGACGGGTCTTTCACCTCGCGGTCGTCGGCCACCGCCGTCAGCCCTAGCGAATTTACCGTGAAATCGGCCAATTGCACCGCGCGGCCCAGCGCAATGAGACCGGGCGCCGTATTGTCGGCGTCCGGATTGTGGTGGTAACGGGCGGCAACCTGCACCGGAATCGGCAGTTTCCAGCTCTCCAGTACTTTTTGCGAAAGTTCCGCGTGCGAAAAACCGAAGTGCGTCACTTCCACGTCGTACAATTCGAGCCCTTCCCGGCGGCACTCGCTGATCACCGCGGCATACTCCTCCGGGCAGCTTACCGCAAGCAGCAGTTTGCCCACGTCATGCAGCAATCCGGCCACGAAGGCCCCTTCGGCGTACTCTACGGTCATGTATTGCACCAGCAGGTCGGACATGTTCGCCACCGCCACCGCGTGCAGGTTGAACTGTTTGGTGGACCATCCGGCCGGCAACTTCAACTGGGACATCATGTTGCAAACCGAAAGCCCCAGCACGATATTCCGCAGCCGGTTTGTCCCCAGAATCGTGATCGCGTGCCGCACGCTCGATACGGTGCCCATCCGGCCGTAGGCCGCCGAATTCACCATCCGCATGACATTGCCGGTCAGGACGGTGTCTTTCTCAATCCAGTTGGCCAGTTCGGAGACCATAATGTCGTCCTTGGCCAGGCTCGCCAGCAGTTTGGTAAGGACCGGGCTGAACGGAGGCATCTTGCTGATGCCTTCGAGAGCTTTTTCACGAAGGTTGGGCGATACAACGGTGGTGGACATACTCGTGTAGCTCTTCGGCCAATGGAAGGAAAGTCTTACACTGTGTAGGTGAACCCCGCGACTGCAACGCCGCCCGGTGACAACTCCTCCCCCGCCATCGCCATCCGCGATCTCCGCAAGGAGTACGCCGGCAAGGCAGCCGTCGATGGGCTCTCCCTCTCCGTACCGCGGGGATGCTTCTATGGCTTCCTCGGTCCCAACGGCGCCGGTAAAACCACCACCATTCGTATGTTGATGGGCGTTGCCATGCCCACCGCCGGCGAAATCGAAATCCTCGGCCTCCGCTTGCCCCACGACGCCGTCGCCATCAAGCGCCAACTCGGCCTTGTCCCCGAGGACACCCTGCTTTTTGACCACCTCACGGCCCACGAATATATGGAGTTCACCGGCCGCATCTACGGCCTTCCCCTCCCGCTCACCCGCGAACGGACCCGGGAACTCCTCGCCCTCCTGGAGATGGATGGCCACGGGACCAAGTTGATCGGAGAATTCTCCAAAGGAATGCGGAAACGTGTCGCCATGGCCGCCGCCCTCATCCACCGCCCACAGGTTTTCCTCATGGATGAACCCTTCGAAGGCGTGGACGCCGTCGGCGCGCGCCTCATGAAGGATATTCTCCTCGACCTCGTCGCCAAGGGAGCCACCATCTTCCTCACCTCCCACGTCCTGGAGGTCGTGGAACGCCTCTGTGACCGCGTCGCCATCATCGACCATGGTCGCCTCGTTCTCGACGAGCCCATGGACTACCTGCGCGGCGGACCCGAATCCCTCGAAGAGATCTTCGTCCGGCTCGTCGGCGGCCTCCGCCCCCCGGAATCCCGGGAGTGGTTCTAGTGGAGCGCTTCGCCGCTCTCCGCGCCATCGTCTGGGCCCAGTCCCGCGTCTCAGCCAACTTCCTCCGCGGGGCCAACAAAGCCGGCATCGCCGTGCAGTGGATCGTCATGGCTCTCTGGTATCTCGCCTGGGTCGCCGGCGCCGCCGGCGCGGGCTACTTCGTCAGCGGAGCCGCCCCCCTGTCGGTCCTGGAGTTTACTCTGCCCCTCGGCCTCTTCGGCATGTTTAGCTTCTGGCAGGTTATCCCCGTCGTCGCCGCCTCGCAGGGCGGCGCTATCGATCTTCGCCGCCTACTCGCCTTTCCCATTCCCTCCAATCAACTCTTTCTCCTGGAGGTCACGCTCCGTGTCACCACCGCCCCGGAAATGCTCATTCTCTGCGCCGGCCTCTGCGCTGGCTTCGCCTGCAACCGGGCGCTTCCCCTTTGGAGCCCCTTCGCCCTACTCCCCTTCATCGCGCTGAATCTCCTGCTCGCCGCCGGCATCAAGTCTCTGCTGGAGCGCGCGTTTCGTCGCAAGGGCATCCGCGAACTCCTCGTCTTTGGTTTTGTCGCGCTTACCCTGCTGCCCCAGCTGCTCGATGCCGCTCCTCTCTCCATCCCCAACTTCGGCGCTTTCCCCGCCCTGGCCGTTCTCAAACCGCTCTTGCAACTGCTTCCCTGGAGCGCTTCCGCCCGCCTCGCCCTGGGCCAAGCCCCCTTGCTCTCCCTCGCCGCCCTCGCGTTCTGGGTTGCCGGGGCCTATGTAGTCTCTCGCCGCCTCTTCGCCCGCTCCCTTCGATTGGAAGAGCATTCCGGAGCGGCGCCTCACCCTGCCGCCCAACACCCCGCCTGGCAGGATCGCCTATTCCGCTGGCCGTCTGCCTTTTTCTCCGATCCGCTGGCCGTCATCGCCGAAAAGGAATGCCGATCCCTCTTTCGCTCGTCCCGCTTCCGCCTCACGTTTTTGATGGCTGCCGCCATGGGCGCGCTCCTCTGGCTCCCGGCCGCGCTCCGCAACCCCGGCGGCTGGACGTCATCGAACTACCTCATCATGACTTGCCTCTACGGAGCCCTGGTCTTGGGCGACTCGCTCTACTGGAACATCTTCGGTTTTGAACGCGCCAGCGCGCAGCAGTGGTTTGTCATACCTGTTTCCTTCCGTCAGGCGCTGTGGGCGAAGAATATTGTCTCGGCAGCTTTCAGCCTGCTCTCACTGCTCTTTCAAGCCCTGCTGGCCGTCGTTTTGCCCGTCCACGTCGGCCCGCCGCAGGTCCTGGACGCACTCGCCACGCTCGCTGTTTTCCTTCCCGTTCTGCTGGGCGCAGGCAACCTCGCCAGCGTGTATGCGCCGCGGCCCACCGACCCGGACGACGCTTGGCGCAACAACGGCGGCAAGCTACAACTTCTTTTCCTCGCCGGCTTCCCCATCCTGGCTCTCCCGCCCTTCCTGGCCTACGCCGCCCGTTGGGCCATGGACGACTGCTATTGGATCTTCCATGCGGTAATGGCTGCCGCCTTCGCCGCCTCGCTCTGTTTCTATGTAGCAGCCACGGATTCCGCCGCCGGCGCCGCCGAAGAGCGCAAGGAGCAGATGGCCTCCGCCCTCGCCCGCACGGCCGGCCCCGTCTCCACCGGCGCCTAGCTCCGCCGCCAAAGGGCGTGGTATCTTGCCTGGAAATGAGAATCTGCGTATGGCAGAGCGCGGCTATGGCAGTGGGAATGATGCTTGCATTGCACCTCGCGGCCACTGCGGCGGACTGGGAAATCTCACTACGAGGCGCAGGGCCCATCCGGCTGGGTGCAAAACTTGCGACAGTACGCCGAATCCTAAAAGATCCCGCGGCTCACCTGGAAGGAAATGAACCATTGGCGCCGCTCAACGAGTGCGCCTATCTGGAAAGCAAATCGATCCCGGAACATCTCGGGATCATGATTGCCAGGGGCCGGGTCGTACGAATCGACGTATTTGCGCCTGGTATAAGCACCCGGAACGGCGCAAGCGTCGGAGACACCGAAGAACGAATCAAGCAGCTATATCCAGGCCAGATCACCGTCGAACCGCATCACTATCTGGCGGAAAGCGGGCACTACCTGAATTACTTCCCCGGGAAGCCGAAGCGCGCATACGGGATGGTTTTTGAGACAGACGGCAATATCGTTACCTCCTTCCGCGTCGGGACACGGGAGGCCATTGCCCTTGTGGAAGGTTGCAGCTAGACCCACGCCTCTTCAATACTTCGTCTGAAACAACGCATCCATCCGCCGTCCGGATGGCCGCCCCGGCTCCGCCCCCGATAGCAGCGCTTCCCATCGCGGCAACACGCCTTCCATCGACTCGGGATGCGTCACCAGCAAAAACCGTCCCGCCAGCGCGCCCTCGTACATGGACCGCGCAATCTCCGCGGCCGGCGTCCCCCGGTCTAGAAATCCCTGAAAATGGGAGGCAAATTCCCCCGTCAACCCCGCCGCCAGGTTGGACTGCGTGAAGGACGGCACGGCCACGGAAACGCCGATTTCTGATCCCGCCGCCCGCAGTTCATACAGCAACGTCTCGGCCAACGAAAGCAACGCCGCCTTGGAAGCGCAGTAATCCGTGGAAAACGGCATCGGCAGCAGCGCCGCCAGCGACGCCGTAAACACAATCCGTCCTCCGTGGCCAGCCGCCAGCCAACCCGGAATCAGCCGCTGCACCGCCCGGCGAGGCGCATGAAAGTTCACCCGCCAAGTTTCTTCGCTCTCCGCCGCCCAACAGGGCCCCGGTTGCCCCATCACTCCGGCATTCAGAAAAACGAGCTCATACAGGTCATAGGGAATCTCTGCCGCGTCCCCTTCCGTAATCCCAGGGCCGGGGATCCGGTCAATACCTGTCACTTCATATCCGTCGTCCCGCAGCAACCCTATCAAGGCCGCGCCTATCCCGCTCGCCGCGCCGGTGACCAATGCCTTTTTCAAACAATCTCCTTGATCACTTCTCCATGCACCTCCGTCAGTCGCTCCCGCCGTCCCAGGTGCAAATAGCTCAACGCATCCTGGCTCAGGCCCAGCTGGTGCAGAATCGTCGTATGGATATCGCGGAAATGCATCGGCCGTTCGATCGCCCGCAGGCCGATGGCATCCGTAGCCCCAACCACTTGGCCGCCCTTAATGCCGCCGCCCGCCATCCACATCGTGAAACCCAGGTTGTGGTGATCCCGTCCCTTGCTGCCCTGCGACTCCGGCGAGCGTCCAAACTCGCCGCCCCACACCACCAGCGTTGAATCCAACAACCCGCGCCGCTTCAGGTCCTGAATCAGCGCCGCTACCGGCTGGTCCGAATGCATCGCCATCCGCAGATGGTTTTCTTCAATATCGTTATGCGCGTCCCACTGCATATTGCCTGGCCCGCCGCCGCTCACCACGCAAGTGAACCGCACGCCTCGTTCCACCAGCCGCCGCGCCAGCAGGCACCGTCGTCCGTAATCGTCGGTCTCCTTCTTGCCAATACCGTAAAGCGCCTTCGTCTCCTCGGTTTCCTTGCTGATATCGAAGGCCTCGGGAGCTTCCGACTGCATCCGGAACGCCAGATCGTAAGCCGCAATCCGCGCCTCCAGTTCGGCATCGCCCGGTTTCATCGACGCTTCATTGGCGCTACGCAGAAAGTCCAGCGTCTCCTTGCGCTGGCTGAATGTCACGCCGCCCGGCAAGTCCATGTTTAATACCGGCTTGGCGCCGCTCCGCAGCATGGTCGGCTGATAGACTGCCGGCAAAAAGCCCTGCATGTACATCGGCTGCCCGGCTTCCAGCGCTCCCTTGGGGTCCGGCAACACGCAATACGCAGGCAACGAGTTGCTCTCCGAACCCAAGCCATAGGTCACCCACGAACCCATATTCGGGAACCCAGGCAGAATCCGTCCGGTCATCAGTTGGTACTGGGCTGCGGAATGAACCACCATATCGGCATGGCAACCTCGCAGAATCGCCAGCTCGTCCACAACTTGGGCCGTATGCGGGAAGAGATCGGAAACGTCGATGCCGCTCTTTCCGTACTTCTGGAAGGTTCGCTTCGTCCCCAGCAGGGTGGCATTGGGGGCCACAAACTGGTATTTCACGTCGCCAAACTCCTGCGGCCGCTTCTGTCCATGCAGTTTGTTCAATAGCGGCTTCGGATCGAATGTCTCCATCTGGCTCGGCCCGCCTGCCATAAACAGGAAAATCACCGACTTGGCTTTGGCTGGCAGCGGCGGCGTCTTCGGAGCCAGCGGATTCTTTACCGCTGCCTGCGCATCCAGGCCGGCCAGGGCCAGCGCCCCGAATCCGCAAAACGCATCGGCAATCCATTCCCGCCTGTTCCGTGTCCAACGCACATGTTCCATCATCGCTACTCCACGTACACAAACGCGTTCAAATTCAATACCGCCAGTGCGAACTCCCGCAAGGGCCGTCCGCCCGCCAGAAACTGCTGGGCCAGCGAACGCTCCGCCGCTGTGGGCGCCCGCCCCGCGGCTAGCTCCCACGCGCGGTCCGCAATCCGTCCGCCGTCGCTCCCCGCCTCCCGCCGCAACCGGTCCGCAAAGGACTCCGCCATCGCATTCGCAAAGTCGCCGTTCGTCAGTTCCAACGCCTGCGGCGCATGCGTGCTGGATTCCCGGCGGGCACAGGAAATCTGCATATCGGGTGCATCGAAGGCATCCATCATAGGCAATCGCAGGTTCCGCTTCGCAATCAGGTAAATACTCCGCCGGTCATGCTCGCCGCGGTCTTGCGTCACCGCCCACTGGCTCGGCTTATACAACAGCGTCGTCAATTCCTTATCGACAGGTACGATCACGCTCGGCCCGCCCATCCGCGTGTTTAATCGGCCCGAAACCGCCAGCATCGTATCGCGAATTTCTTCCGCGTCCAATCGCCGCCGCGATCCATGCCAGAACAATTTGTTCTCGGGGTCTTTCTCCATACCGCTCACAAATGCGGGCGAGTCATACGACTGTTTCCAGGTACTCGATAGCAGCATCAAACGCTGCATCGCCTTGATCTTCCATCCGCTTGCAACAAACGCATTCGCTAGCCAATCCAGCAGTTCCGGATGCGTCGGGCGAAGTCCCATCTTGCCGAAATCGTTAGGCGTGGCAACAATTCCCCGCCCGAAGTTCCAATACCAAAGCCGGTTGGCCATCACCCGGGCCGTCAACGGGTTCTCCGCGTCTACCACCCACTCGGCCAACTTCGTCCGCGGATTCTCCGGAAGCGACATCCGTTCCGGAGCGCCATCGGGCAGCAAAACGCCCAACGGCCGGGCGCCTACTTTCTCTTTTCGCAGCGTGTACTCGCCGCGCTCCAGAATGTGGATCGGCGTCGCCTTTTGAAAGTCGTTCTCCACCGAAAACAACGCGGGAAGCGGCGGCGGCAACTGGTCGGTCATCGCCTCCACCTTCTTCTCCAACGCGGCCAACTCGTCACCGTCCTTGCCCTTCATCAAGGCCTTCACTGCCTTGATGTCTGCTTCCATCTTCTCGGCCTTCGCCTTCCAGGCCGCCTGCTCCTCCGCCGAAGCCAGCGGGATATCTTTCTCATGCGTCGCGGCGAAATATGCCTGAATCCGGTAGTAGTCCGCCTGCCGGAAGGCGTCGAACTTGTGGTCGTGGCACCGCGCACAGCCGATCGTGACGCCCAGGAATGCCGCGCCCACAATGTTCGTCATCTCCGTCAACACCTCGGACCGGCTGCTGGCGACCTCCTGGTTCCCTGCGTTTTTGCGCAACGGACCCAGACGCTGCAACCCGCTCGCCACCCGCAGCCCTTCCGCCTTGGCGTCCAATTCGTCTCCCGCCAGTTGCTCCAGGACAAACCGGTCATAGGGCTTGTCTTCGTTCAAGGACCGGACAACATAGTCCCGGAACCGCCATGCGCCATTCCGGTGCGTATCGTACTCAAACCCATCGGTCTCCGAGTACCGGACCACGTCCAGCCAATGGCGTGCCCACCGTTCGCCGTACTGCGGCGAAGCCAGATACCGGTCCACCACTTTTTCCCAGGCATTCCCCGCCTTGTCCGCTTCGAACTCCCGGATCTCCTCGGGTGTGGGAGGCAGACCGCGCAGGGTAAACGACGCCCGGCGAATCAGCGTACGCCGGCTTGCCTCCGGAGCAGGCGACAGTCCCTCCTTCTGCAAACGCGCTAAGACGAAGGAATCAATAGGGTTTTTCACCCACGCACGGTCGGCGGCGTCCGGGAACTGCGGGATCGGGGGCGTCGCTCGCTTCTGGAAAGCCCAGTGTCTTCGCTCGACGGCCGTGTAGGTTCCCAGCGGGGCGGACGTCTCCGCTACCGCCGCTAACGAAAGGAGAATCGCAAGAAACGGAGACTTCATCGTTTGTCCGTGATTATATAGGAGCTATGGTTTCGAATTCCATGTGGAAACAGGCTTTGTTCACGGCGTTGGCCGTTATTTCAGCGTGGGGGGCGCCTCCCGTAGACCCTGGGGCCTCCCAAAAGGCGGGCATGGACCCCGCCGTGCTCCAGCGCATCCCGAAAAGGATGCAGGAACTGGTCGATCAGGGCGTCCTCTCCGGAGCGGTGACCCTCGTCCAGCGCCACGGTACGGTCGCCAGCCTGGAAGCCGTCGGTTGGGCCGACCGCTAAGCAAAACGCCCCATGCGCCCCGATACCATTTTCCAGATGATGTCGATGACCAAACCCTTCGTCGGCACGTCCATCATGATGCTCGCCGAAGAGGGGAAGCTTGCCGTAACTGACACAGTCGAAAAGCACATACCGGAATTCCGAGGCCAGATGGTCGTGGTGAAAAAGAACGAGGACGGTACGGTCTTAATGAAAAAACCGGCCCGGCCCATCACCATCTTTGATGTCATGACCCACTCCTCCGGCATGTCCTACGGCCCGCCGGCCGGATTGAAGGAACTGGAGCAGAAAATGGACCGGACCCTCGCCGATGCCATGCTCGTCTACTCGCAGATGCCGCTCGAATTCGAACCCGGCAGCAAGTGGCAGTACTCCAACCTCGGCATCGCTATCCTTGGCAGAATCATCGAGTTACGGTCCGGCATGCCGTTCGAGAAGTTCCTCGAAACCCGCCTGTTCCAACCGCTCGGCATGAAAGACAGCCATATCTTCCTGCCCGCCGAAAAACACCTCCGCCTGGCGACGCTCTATCGCAAACTACCCGATGGTATGGAAAAAATGAACAGCCAGACTCTCGGCGGCGACTCGCTGAACTACCGGAAGGGCGCCAAGTACTCGGCCCCGGAGTGGGGTCTCTACTCCACCGCCCAGGACCTGGCCGCCTTCTACCAGATGCTCCTCAACGGCGGCGTCGCCAACGGAAAGCGTTTCCTTTCCAAGGCTTCCATCGCAACGATGACGAGAAAACAGACCGGAAACCTCCGCGCCGGCCACATGCCGAACACCGCGTTCGGCCTCACCTGGGAGGTGGTGGAAGATCCGCGCGGCCAACTGAATTACCTGTCGGTGGGGAGCTTCGGTCATGGCGGGGCGTTCGGGACACACGGCTGGGTGGACCCCAAGAAAGACATGGTGGGGGTGTACCTGGTGCAGATGTCCGGCGCCGATGTCAGTGCAAAATATGGGTTTATGCAGATGGCGAACGCCGCAGTGCTCGATTTTGGGGAAAACTAGGCCGATTCGAGCCAGGAGGAACAGAGGGTACAGGTGAGGCGCTGGGTGTCCGGGCCGAAGCGGTCACCCGGAACTTGTTCATAAATAATGGTTTCCGGGAGCGCGAAGCGCTCCCGGAAGGCGGGCCACTCGATGGGGGACGCGGAGAAAACGGCGGCGCCTGGATACGGGCGGAGTGAGGCGCCGGAGGCCCGCAGTGCTTGCTCCAAGGGCTGCAAGTGTAAGCAAAGACGGAGTTTGGACGGGTCTTCGCGATAGTCGATCTCGTCGTCGGAGATGTTCTCTCCGGCAATAATGCGCGGGATGTATTTCCGGCGGTGAGGGACGGCTTCCAACTCCGCGATCCGGCGCTTCCGTTGCGCGATTTCGGCATCCGAAATCAGGTATCCGCGCTCGACAAGTGGCACAAAAACGACGTTCGAAGCGTCCTTTTTGAGCTCCAAAACGCGCTTTTTGATGCGCTTTTGGTGCACTTTTGCACCATATCCCGGCACTTCCGGGAGCGTAAAGAGATAGTACAGGGCAGGCGCGAGTACTGGAATCAGCCAAAACGGCGAGTACCCGAAATAGGCGACGGCCCCAATTGCGCCCACGAGGTAGAGGGTCACTGCACACAGTTGCAGGACCCGTAACCCCATGGCTAGCCCTTCAGTTTTTTCACCGCTTCGGTGAGCGCGGGCACCACTTCAAACAGGTCGCCGACGATCCCGTAGTCGGCTACTTCAAAGATCGGAGCATCGGGATCCTTATTGATCGCAACGATCGTCTTCGATCCCTTCATGCCGACCTGGTGCTGGATAGCGCCGCTGATGCCCACCGCAATATAAACCTTCGGCGAAACCGTCTGGCCGGAGCTGCCGACCTGACGCTCCATGGGAAGCCAGCCCGCATCGCAGATGGGACGGGAGGCGGCAATCTCACCGCCGAGCGCCGCTGCCAACTCTTCCACCAAGGCTATATTTTCCTGTTCCTTGATGCCGCGGCCCACACTCACGATGATGTCGGCGGCGGTAAGGTCAACGGCACGGCTCGACTCACGGAACGGAGCCTCGGCCTTGACGCGAATTGTTCCAGGAGCGATCTGCGGTGCAAACGGAACCACTTCGGGAGAACCTGTACCGGCCGCATCGGCGCGGTAGGCTCCCGCCTGTATGGACAGAAAGCCCGGTCCTTCGGCGCCGAGGGCGTAGTCCGCGTTCAGTTTGCCCTGGAACAACTGCCGCACTGCAATAGTCTTGCCGCCTTCCGCCTTGAGCTTCACCACGTCGCTGACGAGGACGCGGCCGAAGCGAGTGGCGAGTTTCGGGGCGTAGTCGCGCACCTGGTAGGTGTGCGGAAAAACGACGAAACGGGGATTGACGGACCGGATGAGTTGGGCGAGCGCCTCCGTATATCCGTCGGCGCTGTAAGAGGCCAGATCGGCGTGCTCGATGGCGTATACCTTTTCGACGCCCTTGCCGGCGGCCTCACCGGCCGGACCGATCGCGGCAATGGAGACGGGGAGGCCCAGCTCTTTGGCAGCGGCCACGGCTTCCCAGCCCATGCGGTGAAACTGGCCATTGGTCTGTTCGAGAACGACGAGGACGCTCATATGACCCGCACCTCAAATTTCAACTTGTCGGCGAGCGCAGCCGCCGCGGTTTCGGCGTCACCGTCCAGCAACTGGGTCTGCTTGGCCCGGCCCGGCAGATAGACCGCCTCACAGGCGACCTGTGAAGCAGGGACACCGCCCAGGTCGGCAGCAGTGAGGGATCGGACTTCCTTGGTCTTCGCTTTCTTGATGCCCATCAAGGTGGCGTAACGGAGCTTGTTGATGCCGCTCTGGATGGTCAAGACGGCAGGCAACGGCAGGGTGACGTGCTGGAACCAGCCGTCCTCCAGTTCGCGTTTGACGCGGATCGCGGCGCCCTGGAGCTCCACGGCCATGATGATCGTGGCACTGGGCAGGCCGAGCAACTCGGCGAGCACAACGCCGGTCTGTCCACTGCCGAGATCATCCGACTGCAAGCCGGTGAGAATGAGATCGGGACTTTCGGAGCGAATGGCGTTGGCAAGGAGAGTGGCAACGGCGAGCGTGTCGGCCGTGTGCAGCCCTTCCTCTTCGATATGCACGGCGCGGTCGGCGCCCTTGGCCAGCGCTTCACGGATGGAGGCGGAAGCCCCTTCGGACCCCGCGGTGACGACAACTACTTCGCCGCCGTGCTCTTCCTTCAACTGGAGCGCCGCTTCGAGCGCGTAGGCGTCGGGTTCATTCACCTCAAAGGTGAGGTCCGACTCATCGATCCAGGATTCGCCGGGGGGCACGTGCAGCGCCGAGTCCCGGGAAGGGACCTGTTTGAGCGCAACAACAATCTTCATTGCCTGATCCTCTCCGAGGAGCGGCCGGCGGAAGTTATTCCTCCGCCGGGCGCTTGAAAATCAACGATCCGTTGGTGCCGCCGAATCCGAAGGAGTTCGACAAGGCATAGTCGATCCGCATGGGCCGGGCCACTTTCGGCACGTAATCCAGGTCACAAGCGGGATCGGGCGTTTCGTGGTTGACGGTCGGGGGCGCGATCTGATCCCGGATGGCCAACACGGTGATGCCGGCTTCCAGTCCACCGGCGCCGCCGAGCAGGTGCCCGGTCATCGACTTGGTAGAACTGACGGCCATTTTGTAGGCATGATCCCCAAAGGCGCGCTTGATTGCAACGGTCTCAATCTTGTCCCCCATGTCGGTGGAGGTGGCGTGCGCGTTCAGGTAATCGATCTTGGATGGTTCGATGCGGGCGTCGCGCATGGCATTGCGCATGACGCGATAAGGACCATCGCCATCCTCTGAAGGCGCGGTCATGTGGAAAGCATCTCCGCTCATGCCGTAGCCGATCAGTTCGGCGAGGATCGTGGCGCCGCGCTTTTTGGCGAACTCGTATTCTTCCAAGATCAACACGCCCGCGCCTTCGCCGACCACAAATCCATCCCGATCCTTATCCCACGGACGAGAGGCGAGTTCAGGAGCTTCATTGCGGGTAGAGAGCGCACGGAGGGCAGCAAAGCCGCCGACGCCCATCGGGGTAATCGCGGCTTCGGCGCCGCCGCAGATCATGGCCACTGCATCGCCGCGCTGAATGATCTTGAACGAATCGCCGATGGCATGCGCGCCGGTGGTACAGGCTGTGGCCACGGCTGAATTCGGTCCCTTGGCTCCGGTGCGAATGGAGATGTGACCACTGGCCAAATTGACAATAGCGGCCGGGATGAAGAACGGCGAGATCTTGGAAGGCCCGCCTTCCAAGTACTTCTTGTGTTCCCGCTCGATGGCTTCAAAGCCGCCGATGCCGCTGCCAATAAATACGCCGATTTCTTCGGCGACGGCCGGATCAATTTTCAGCCCGGCCATGGAGAGGGCCTCATCGGCCGCCGCGATGGCGAACATCATGAAGCGGGCGAGCTTCTTGATCTCTTTCTTCTCGATCCATTTGGACGGATCAAAATCCTTCACCTCGCCGGCGAACCGGCAGGCAAAATCGGTAGCGTCGAACAGGGTAATCGGCGCAATGCCGGACCGGCCGGCACGGAGACCTTCCCAGGTCTGCTCCGTGCCGATGCCGAGGCCGGACACAAGTCCAATGCCTGTTACAACGACTCTGCGTTGGTGTGTATCAGACAATGCTATCTCCCCTCCGCTTGAGGTTGCGATTGCGGCAGCGGACGGGCATGAAAAGCCTTAGGCCTTTTTGGCGGCCTTGGCGTCAATATAATCAATCGCGTCTTTGACGGTCTTGATCTTTTCGGAATCTTCATCGGGAATGTTGAGGTCGAAGGCTTCTTCGAACGCCATCACCAGTTCCACCAGATCGAGCGAGTCAGCGCCCAAATCGTCGACGAAAGCAGCGGTGCCGTCAACCTGGGCCTCATCGACGCCGAGTTGTTCGACGATAATCTGCTTTACTTTAGCTTCAACGGACATACCTGTTCCCTTGTCTCCTTCAAACTTCCCTATCCTAGCCGTACCCATGCTGCCACCGCAACTCTGCAAAATAGTAGATGAGGGAAAAATCGTTTGCGAATCATTTATCTTCACGGCTTCGCGTCAAGTCCGGCTTCTCGCAAAGCCCAGGTATTTCAGGCCCGTTTCGAGGCCGCAGGCATTCCGGTGCTGGTTCCGCGCCTGGACGGAGGAAATTTTTTCGGGCTGACGATTTCCAGCCAGTTCGAGATCCTGACGCAGGAGGCGAAAGGAGAACCGGTGACGCTGGTCGGGTCCAGCATGGGCGGCTATCTGGCAGCGCTGTATGCGGCGCGACACGCGGAGGTGGAGAAACTGGTGCTGTTGGCGCCGGCGTTCGGCTTCCATGAGCGGTGGCCGAAAATGATGGGCGAAGAGAAGTTCCGGACCTGGAAAGAGACAGGCGAAATGGAGCTGTACCACTACGGGGATAAGGCTCCGCGGAAGTTAGGATGGCAGTTGGCGGAGGACGCAGCGATGTGGGAAGCCACGCCGGAATTTACACAGCCCGCGTTGATTTTCCACGGAGAAAACGACATGACGGTGCCGGTGGCGAGTTCGGTGGCGTTTGCGGCTGCGCATGCGAATGTCAAATTGCAGATTTTTGACGCCGGACATGAGTTGACGGAGGTGATGGACGAGATGTGGACCCAGACGGCGGCGTTTTTGGGGATTGGGAAGTAGGTTCCCGGCAAATTCCGACTGGGTGCGCACATAAAGATTTGTGTCGAACCCGAAGAACCGCTTTCCCTTCCGGCCTGCCGCGGCGATGCTGTTGCTGGCGGCCGCTCTGATCCCCGCCGAGGCCCAACGCTAGACTTTCCGGCGGTTTGCGGAACCGTCCGGAGAAGTCCTGCTGTTCAATCCGCCTTCCCTAAACGACGCGGGCGTGGTTGCCGTAACGGCCATCTTGAAGAATGAACATTCGGTGGTATTTCCATCCAGCCGCGACGCTCTTCAAAAGATTGCAGAAACCGTGGAGTCTTTTCGACAAACCAGGCACGGCGGCTATGCAGTGATCAACAATGCCGGCTTGAGCGCGTTCGGCCTCCTGGAACGAGACGGGTCCTCGCTTCTGACCTATCGCAACGGCGAGACGCGGACCATTGCGGCGGTGAAAGACCAGCTGACTTCGTTGGGCATGAACGAAGTACTTGCACTCGACAACCAAGGACGTATTGCATTTCCGGGGCTCGCGAAATCGGGCAACGGCATTCTATTCGAAACAAGCGGAGAAACCCTTCGTACGTTGGCCCAACGGAGCGACCTACGAGGACTGCAGAGCACCATACGCCATGTCGCCACGGCCAGCGGGCAACCCGTGACCATCGTGGAAGATTTGGGATTCGCCGTTGGGGGCAGGCTGCTTTCCTCAACCGGGAGCGGAGTGACACAACTCGCCTCCGACTCCGAACACGGGCCGGCGACGGGCTACCAGGCAGTCGATATGAACGCCAAAGGCGACATTGTATATTCCACGTCTCAACTCTTCGGGCAGCGCGGAGGCGTTTGCGTGTGCTCCGGGGGAGAGCGGCGGCAGATCGCGCAGGACCGCACCGGGCCGTTGGGAAATCCCACCCTGTGGATGTTCGACGACGTTTGCATTAACGACTCCGGCACGGTGGCCTACTTGGCCGGCATGGAAAACGGCAACGGAATCTTTACGGGACCGGATCCGGCCCGGGACCGCGTGATCGGGACTGGCGATGCTCTTTTTGGGTCAACCGTGGAAGAGATCGCGGGCAGCATGACTGGAGGAACGCGGTTTCTCAATAATTCCGGACAAATAGCGTTCACCTACCGATTGAGAAGCGGCGAAGTAGGAGTGGCAATCGCAACGCCGGCGGCCGCGGCGCCGGTGTTGCAGAGCAGTTCGATTGTCAATGCAGCGTCGTTCCGCGCGGCCGGGTCGCCCGCGGATGCGATCGGCCATGGCGCGATCATCTCGCTGTTTGGGACCAATCTGGGCTCCGCGCTGGCGGTGGCCGGCGGATCCCCGCTGCCGACCGCGCTACAGGGAACGAGCGTGTTGCTGAACGGAAATGCTCTGCCGCTCTATTTCGTGTCGCCGACGCAGATCAACGCGCAACTGCCTTACTTGATGAACGCCGCACCGTACACCATACAGGTACGCACGGCCGGCGGCAGCAGTGCGGCCGTACCACTGCTGGCTCCCGGATTTTCCCCCGGCATTTATTCGCTCAGCCAGAGCGGGTCCGGGGAAGGCGCGATTGTGCACGCCGCCACCGGCGAGGCGGCAGGGCCAGGGCAGCGCCCCGCGAAGCCCGGCGACATTGTGACCATCCAGGCGAATGGATTGGGAGCGGTGACGCCCGAAGTGAAGCCGGGATTTAACTCCTGCGATCCGGACGGCCGCTGCAACGCCGATCTTTCCAATGCGGTGATTCGATTCCTGACGACGAAGCCGGCGGTGGAAATTGGCGGCAGACAACTGGCAGACAGCGACGTACTCTTTGCGGGTCTTGCCCCGCAGTTTGTGGGCCTGTATCAGCTCAATGTCCGCATCCCGGCCGATGCGCCAGCGGGCGGGTCTGTGAGCGTGGTGATCAAGATGGGATCGCACGCCAGCCGCAACGATGTGACAATGGCCATCAGCCGCTAAACTGCTCCGGCGGCCGCTGCCGCCATGTTCCCTCCCGTATTTACCATTGGCCATTCCACGCACACACTGGCGCGGCTACTGGCGTTGCTGGAACAACATGGCGTAACGGCGGCCGCCGATGTGCGCTCCCTTCCCTATAGCCGCATGAATCCGCAGTTCGACCGCGAGCCGCTGCGAGACGCGCTGCGGAAAGCGGGATTGGCCTACGTCTATCTGGGAAAAGAACTGGGCGCGCGACGGGAGGAAGCGGCCTGCTATGACGGCAACCGGGTGGACTACGAACGCGTAGCGGACTCCTCTCTGTTCCTGCACGGCCTGGATCGCGTGCAGGGCGGCTGTGCCCACTTCCGGATCGCGCTGCTATGCGCGGAGAAAGAACCTCTGGATTGCCACCGGACCCTACTGGTTTCCCGGCGGCTGGAGGAACGGGGCGTTCCGGTAATCCACATTCACGCGGACGGAGGACTGGAAACGCATGCGGAGGCCCTGGAACGGCTGCTGGATAAACTCGGACTCCTGCGCGAAGACATATTCCGCACCCGCGAGGAGATTGCCGCCGAAGCCTACCGGAGGCAGGGGCGGCGGATGGCCTACACCAAAATGGTTTGAACCCAAATGACCTAAACCCAAGACGCGCACGCAACGGGAGAAGATGCGCGGGAGTAGCCAGTTCGCGCGAGAATGGAAGCAATGCCTGCTGTGTACTCCCGGCCTGAGTTGGCCGCCGCGCGCGCCGAGTGGAAGCGTGAGAATAAAACCGTCGTATTCACCAATGGATGCTACGACCTGCTGCATCCGGGCCATGTGCGGCTGCTGGAACAATGTAAATCCATGGGCGATGTGCTGATATTAGCCCTGAACTCGAATGACAGCGTGGCGCGCTACAAGGGACCGCACCGGCCCCTGCTGGGTGAACAGGAACGCGCCGAGGCGGCGCTGGGCCTGGATGCCGTGGACGCGGTTACCTTTTTCAACGAAGACACTCCGCGGGAACTGATCGCCGAAATCTTGCCGGACATTCTGGTGAAAGGGGCCGATTGGAGCCACTTTGTCGCGGGGCGCGAACAGGTGGAAGGCGCGGGAGGGAAGGTTGTCCTGATTCCGTTGGAACCCGGCCACTCGACCACCAATATCGAAAAAGAAATTCTGGCGCGGCCGTAGGCAGGGAGCACGTTCCATGGCCATGACGCATCCGGCAGTCCGCGACCTGTTCCAGTCCTTTGCCTCGGGCGATGCCCTGCAACAGATCGTCCGCGGGTTGGGCACGCACCGCCACCAATCGCTTTCGGGGCTGACCCTCACAGCGAAAGCCCTTTACACGGTACTGCTGTGGAAGTCGGGGGGGCGGCCGGTGATTGTCGTCACCGACGGCGCCAAGGAGGCCGAGCTGTTGCTGGAGGCCACGCGCACATTTTTCGACATCCTGACTGGGGGCCAACAACTGGAAGGTCCGCAGATGCTGCCGGCCCTGGATGTGCTGCCGTCGCAGGGATTGTCGCCACACAGCGAGATCAGCGCGCAGCGGGCCGTGGGACTTTGGCGCATGGCGACGCGGCGCGCCACCATCAGCATTGCGCCTATCGGAAGCGCGCTGGCCCGCACCTACACGCCGGGCCAGTATAGGAACCTGGCGCTCGACCTGCGCACGGGCGAAGACATTGCGATGGACGATCTGGCCGAACACCTGCGGCGGATCGGGTATGAGCAGCGCGAACCGGTAGAACGCATCGGGGAGTTCTCGGTGCGCGGCGGGATTATCGATATCTTTCCGGCGGAGAGCGAGCAGCCGCTACGTATTGAGCTGTTCGGCGACACGATTGAGGAGATGCGGCGATTCGACGTGCAGAGCCAGCGCTCCGTGCTGAAGGTTACCTCCGCCACGATCCTGCCGTTGACTGAACATGCGATGCCGGCGAGCCCGATGGGCGGGTGGGAGTTTGTGCGAGCGTTGCAGGATCCGCGGCCGGATACGCTGTTTGACTTGCAAATAGACGCACTGGTTGTTCTGGATGAGCCGGAACAGATTCGAGGGGCGGCGGAACGGCACTGGAAACGGCTGACGGAGAATGTCCGGGAAGAGGCGGTGCCGAACGCGGCGATTTACGCCTCGGTGGACGAGTGGGAACGGATGTGGAGCGGCCGCACGACGGTGGCGATGCGGCAATTGGAACTGATCGGAGAATCCGGGGCAGGACCCTCGGCTTATATTGCTACACGGCCTTCCGTGGCGTTCCACGGCGACCTGCAGGCCGCCGTGGGCGAGACGCGCAACCTGGTGGAGAAGGGGCACCGTGTGGTGTATTTCGCGCCGGCGGTGGGCGAGGTGGAGCGGCTGGCGGACATCCTGCACGAATACCAGGTGCCATTCCAATTGGCCCTGGATCCGGGAGATCACCCTTCGCCCTACCTGGCGGAACGGGCCCGTATTTTTGGGTCGAGCGCAAGTACGATGCTCGCGCGCGGCCTGGTGCGGCGCGGAGCGACGTTCCTGGACGCCCGGGTCACGATTATCGGCAGCGAAGACCTGTTCGATCCCTCCGACATGGCGGCGGCCCCGGCAATCAATCACGGCGCGGCGGCCGCGTTTGCCAGCGATATCGCCGACCTGAAACCGGGCGACTTCGTGGTGCATGTAACGCACGGCGTCGGCAAGTTCCTTGGCATTAAAGAACTGGCGCAGGGGGACGACCAGAAGGGCGATTTCCTGCTGTTGGAATACGCCGGGGAATCCCGGCTCTATGTGCCGATGACGCGGCTGGACCTGGTGCAGAAGTACCGGGGCGCGGGCGAGCAAAAACCGGCCGTGGACAAACTGGGCGGCGTTACCTGGACGAAGACCAAAACGCGCGTCAAAGCGAAGATGCGCGATATGGCCGAGGAGCTGCTGAAGCTTTACGCCGCGCGCAAGATGTCAGAGGGGTTCGCCTATTCGCCGGATTCCAACTGGCAACGCGAATTTGAAGACGCATTCGAATACGGAGCCACCAGGGACCAGTTGCAGGCGGTGACCGAAATCAAGCGCGACCTGGAAAGGCCGCAACCGATGGACCGGCTGCTGTGCGGCGACGTGGGCTTCGGCAAGACCGAAGTCGCCATGCGCACGGCGTTCAAGGTGCTGGGCGACGGGAAACAGGTGGCTGTGCTGACGCCGACGACCGTACTTTGTTTCCAGCACTACGAATCGTTCAAACGGCGGTTTGCGAGCTTTCCCGTGCGGATCGAGATGCTAAGCCGGTTCCGGACGGCGGCCGAAACCAAGCAGGTGTTGGAAGAATTGAAACTTGGGAAGGTCGATATTGTCATCGGCACGCACCGGATTCTTTCGAAGGACGTGGAGTACTCCGACCTGGGGCTGTTGATTGTCGACGAAGAGCAACGGTTCGGCGTGCGGCACAAGGAAAGGCTGAAAGATATCCGGAAGAACATTGACGTATTGACCATGAGCGCCACGCCAATTCCCCGTACGTTGCATATGTCCATGCTGGGGCTGCGCGACATGTCGGTGATTGAAACGCCGCCGAAGGACCGGCTAGCGGTGCAGACGACGGTGGCGCACTTCAACGAAGACCTGGTGCGGGCGGCCATCGATACGGAGGTGATGCGCGGCGGGCAGGTTTACTTCGTGCACAACCGGGTGGATACGATCTATCAGCGGGCGGAGTGGCTGCAGCAGACGATGCCCCATGTACGGGTGGGCGTGGGGCATGGACAGTTGCCGGAAGCTGAGTTGGAACGAGTCCTGCTGGGCTTCATGAAGCGCGAATACGACGTGTTTGTCTGCACGACCATTGTGGAGAACGGCCTGGACATCCCGTTGGCGAACACGATTGTTATTGAAAACGCCGAGCGGCATGGGCTGTCCGAACTCTATCAACTGCGCGGCCGCGTGGGCCGTTCCAACCGGCGGGCGTATGCCTATCTCCTGGTGCCGCCGAACACAGAGCTTTCCGATATCGCGCGAAAGCGGTTGGCGGCGCTGCGGGAGTTCAGCGACCTGGGCGCGGGGTTCAAGATTGCGGCGCTCGATCTGGAACTGCGCGGATGCGGCAACTTGCTGGGCGGAGAGCAGCATGGGCATATCGAGTCCGTCGGGTTCGACACGTACCTGAAGCTGCTGGACGATATGGTGCGGGAACTGAAGGGCGAAGACGTGCCGCCGGAGATTCATTCGACGATCACGCTGGGCGTGGACCTTCGGATTCCGACGAGCTATATCGGCGAGGAGATTCAGCGGCTGCGCGCGTATAAGAAACTGGCGGGCGTGGAGAATACGGCCGAGCAGAAACAGGTGATCGACGAGATGACGGACCGGTATGGGCCGGCTCCGGATATGGTGCGGCAGTTGGCGGAGTTCTCGCTGCTGCGGGCGATTGCACAGCGGCTGGGGATTGAGTCGATCGACCGGCGGCAGGGATATTTCAACATTAAAATTCATCCGGAGGCGAGGATCGGCCCGGAGAACCTGATGACGCTGGTGGCGGAGACGGCGGGTTGCCAGTTCACGCCAGCGGGCGTACTGCGGCTGCCGGCGGATGCCTGGCCGGTGAGCAAACCAGAGCAGATGCTGCGGTATTTGCAGGACGCGCTGCGGCGGCTGGACCCGGCGCCGGGACAGGGCGTGTCGGCCCCTGGCACACACCGTGGCGGAACCGGAACAGGGGAGACGACTGTAACTCATTGATTTGCGGTTTTGGCCCAGAGCTTGCAGGAGAGTAAGATAGGAGAAGATTATGCCGCATCGTGTCCTTACGTTCTGCCTTGTTGCCGGTTCCCTGCTTCCTGCCGCCGAACCCATCGTCATTGAACAGATCGTGGCGAAGGTAAACGGAGAGATCATCACGCGATCCGAATTGGCACGGATGAAAAAAGCGATGATCGAAGACATGAAGGCGCGCGGAGCCAAGCCGGAAGAATTGGAAGCGGCGATGAAAGAGCGCGAGAAGGATTTTCTGCGCGAGAAGATCGACACGATGCTGCTGGTGCAGAAGGGCCGGGACCTTTCGATTAATGTCGATCCGGACGTGACCAAGCAGATGGCGGCCATTCAAAAGGCCTCGAAGATTGTAGACGCCGACAAGTTCCAATCCTACGTGCGCGAAGGCACGGGCATGGCGTACGAAGATTACAAGGCCGAGATGAAGAACAATCTGCTGACTCGCCGCGTCATCGGGCAGGAAGTGAGCTCGAAGATTGTGATTCCGAAGGCGGAAATCCGCAAATACTACGACGAACACAAGGACGAATTTCAGCGTGAAGAACGGGTGTTCCTGCGTGAGATCTTTTTGACGATTGAAGGAAAGTCGGAAGCCGAAAAAGCGGCGGTGGAGAAAAAAGCCAAAGATCTAGTGGCTCGGGCGCGCAAGGGGGAAAAGTTCGGCGAGTTGGCGCGGGATAATTCAGATTCCGAGTCGGCACGGAACGAGGGCGAGTTGCCGCCGTCGAAGAAGGGCGAGTTGCGGAAAGAACTAGAAGAGAAAGTCTGGGCGGCGCCCCGGAATACGGTTCTGGATCCGATTGCCTTTCCGAACGGATGGCTGATTCTGCGGGTGGACGAGCATCATCAGGCCGGGCTGGCGGATTACGAAGAAGTGGAAGGCGAAGTGACGAACAAATTGTTCGAACCTCGCATGCAGCCGGCGGTGCGGGAATATCTGACCAAACTGCGCGCGGAAGCGTTCCTGGAGATCCGGGAAGGTTATGCCGATTCGGCTGCGGCAGCGGGCAAATCCACGCGATGGAGCGATGCCGCCGTGTTGAAGCCGGAGACGGTAACGCGCGCGGAAGTCGCCAACCAAACGCGGCGGAAACGGCTGCTTTTTGTGCCGGTGCCGGGCACTTCCACGGGTAACGTCTCCACTTCGAAGTCCTAGCCTGCTACTCTGATATCCGATCCCATCGGATGAAGATATTTGCAAATGAACTCGAACCGAACCAGCAGGTTCAAACGACCTTCCTGGTTCTGAATAAAGACGTCCGTCAGAAAAAGACGGGTGAACCGTATCTGTCCCTGTTACTCGGGGACAAGACCGGCGACATCGACGCCAAGATGTGGGATGGCGTCGCCGACATTGTCGATACGTTTGAGCGGAATGACTATGTCAAGGTCCGCGGTCAAGCGACCGTATATCAGAACAAGATGCAACTGCGCGTGGACCGCCTGGGGCGGGCCGACGAACGCGAGATAGAGCCGGCGGACTATTTCCCGGCCTCCAAGCGAGACCGCGATGAGATGTTTGCCGAGCTCATGGGGCACATCGAGACGATGCGGAATCCGCATCTGAAAGCGCTGCTGGAGGTCTATTTTGCCGATGCCGATATTGCGCGGCGATATAAGACGGCTCCGGCCGCAAAGTCCATTCACCACGCGTGGATAGGCGGGCTGATTGAACATGTGCTCTCTCTGTTGACGCTGGCCAAGTTTACGGCGCGGCACTACCAGGAGGTGGACGAAGACCTATTAGTGACCGGCGTGGTGCTGCATGATATCGGCAAGATCTACGAATTGACCTATGAACGCGGGTTCGGATATTCGGACGAAGGGCAGTTGATTGGTCATATTCTGATTGCGCTACGGATGCTGGATGAGAAAGTCCGGCAAGTGGCAGGATTCCCGCCGAAATTGCGGTTGTTGGTGGAGCATTTGATTGCGAGCCATCACGGGGAGTTGGAATACGGGTCTCCGAAGGTACCGTGTTTCCTGGAAGCGATGCTTTTGCACCAGTTGGACAATATGGATTCGAAGATGGAGACGATCCGGACGCTGGTACAGCGAGATGCTTTGCTGGACGGAAACTTTACGGGGTACGCGCCGTCCCTGGAACGGAGCGTGCTGAAAAAAGACCGGTTCCTGGCTGAAGAGCAGTTGACTCCGCCAGCGCCACGGCCAGCGGTACAAGCGACGGGCCGGCCGGCCCCCGCGGCGAAGCCGGGGAAATCGCAGCCTGTCAGCGGGTCTCTTTTCGGAGACAAGCTGCTGTCTGCACTGGGCGACGACAAGTAAACGATATGGCACGCCGGATTGGGCCATCTCCGCTTCCTCCGCCGCTGGAGATGGCCTGTCTCGGCGCGTTGTGGCGCTTGGGGGCAGGGACGGTACGCGAGGTGGCCGAAGCGGTAGCGCCCCGGCAGGTCCTTGCTTATACGACGGTTATGACCCTGCTGGAACGACTGGTACGGCGAGGGCAGTTAAAGCGGGAAAAATCCGGGCGGAGTTTTGTCTATACCCCGACAAAAGAACCCGGAGAATTGCGGGATATCGCAATTTCCGAATTAGCGCGTGACTACTTTGGAGGGTCGCGCGAATCGCTGCGGTTGTGGCTGGATACGGGACGGGTTGATCCGGAAAGCCGCGAGCCGGAGAAAAGTGACGCTGGTCACGAATCGATGGATACAGCGCTTCTATAGTTTGTACCGGCGCATCTCCTTTCGTTTGTTACAGTTCCGTTTTTTCATAGCAACCGGTTCCAATTCCCGTAGAACAACCCCATTAAAATCAGTTATTTACGTCTTGTAGAGCTTACACCCTCATGTTAAGAATAGGTGTGCACAGGTGTCTCTTCCCTATGAGAAAACTGATTTCGCTCACTTTACTTAGCGCCCTGTTGGGAGTATCAGCCGCGGCGCAAACGATTACAAGCGCATTAACTGGAACCGTAACCGACCCATCCGGAGCGGCGGTTCCCGACGCAAAAGTTACAGCCCGCGGCGTCTCCACCGGCGTGACTTTTGACGTGCAGACCAATAGTGCCGGCATCTATAATTTGCCGTTTCTCCCGGTAACCGAATATACGGTTACAGTAGAAATTAAAGGATTTAAAAGATCGACGATCGGGCCGTTCAAATTGGAAGTGAACCAGACGGCGCGCGTGGATGTGAAGCTGGAACTGGGCGATACGACGCAAACCGTCGAGATCAAAGACGTGGCCCCGGTACTACAGACCGAAACCACCCAGACGGGCGGAACAATGGACAGCAAGAAGTTGACGGACCTGCCGCTCAACGGCCGCAACGTAGTGGCCGCCATGCTGCTGACCCCCGGCACGGTCCAGACTAACCCCAGTTCAGTAAACACTTCTTCCCGCCTTTCCGGGCGCGCCTTTGTAAACGGCAACCGGGAGCAGACCAACAACTTCCTGCTCGATGGCGTGGATATCAACGATTCGATGGACAACCGGCTGGGCTACACGCCGTCCGTCGATGCGTTGCAGGAAGTACAGGTGATGACCGGCAACGGTTCGTCGGAGTTTGGCAACTCGGCCGGCGCGGTGGTCAACATGACCATTAAGAGCGGGACGAACCTGTTCCACGGCACGCTGTTTGAGTTCTTCCGCAATGACAATCTGGACGCCAACCTGTTTTTCTCGAACCAGAATCTGGCGCTGCCGAAGGACAAGCAACGCCGCACATTCCAGCAGAATCAGTACGGCTTCACGTTCGGCGGACCGGTGCTGATTCCGCGTATTTTCAACGGCAAAGACAAACTGTTCTTCTTCACGAACTGGGAAGGCACGCAGCGCCGCGATAGCGGCCCCTCCCTGGCCAGCGTCGCTCCGCTCGCGTGGCGGAACGGAGACCTGAGCACGCTGCCGCAGACGATTTTCGATCCGGCGACATGTTCAACCGCCACGGGTTCGCGCGTGTGTCAACCGTTTGCAAACAAGCAGATTCCGACGGCACGCATTGTGGGACCGGCGGCGGTACTCCTGCGCGACAATTCGCTCTATCCGGCTCCGAACACTACCGGTACAGGCACGTTGGGAGTGTTGAACAACTACTCCGGATCAGCGGCCAACTTCATGAAGAACAACCAGGGCGACGCGAAGGTGGACTGGCGCGCTTCCTCGAATGACAACTTCATGTTCCGGTACACGCAGAGCTACTACAATGTCGGCGCCCTGCGTCCGGTGCTGCCGACCTCGGCGGCAGGCGTGACAGAAGCGCCGTCGATCGGCGCGGTGGCGGCGTGGACCCGTTCGCTGAGTCCCTCCCTGGTCAATGATTTCCGGTACGGCTATACGCGGACGGTAATCATGGATACGTTTGCCGATCCGTTCGGCACGCAGACCGGCGGCAATGCGAAAATCGGCGTTCCGGGAGGGCAGTTGGCTCCCGGCTTCAGCTCCTTCGCTCCGGGCGAGGGGTTGTCCGGACTGGGAACGACCGGTATCCTTTCCGACGGAAAAGACAACAAATACCATCTGTCGGAGACGCTAACCTGGTCTCGCGGCCGCCACTTCCTCAAGTTCGGCGCCAACGGCGTGCGCTATCAGCAGAACCGCTTCTACTCGGGAAACAATGGCGCTCTGGGCAGCTTTGGCTACACGGCCCAGTTCACCAGTTCGGCTTCGGTGGGCGGCTCTGCTTTTGCGGACTTCCTTCTGGACCAGGTATCGAGCAAGGGTAAAGGCCAGGGCGACGGACGCCGCTGGGGCCAACGCCACTGGCGCTTCGGCACTTTTTTCCAAGACGACTTCAAGGCAACCAACACGCTGACGTTGAACCTCGGCATGCGCTGGGAATACACGCAGCCGCTCTATGAAGTCAATGACCTGCAAGCGAACATCGACCCGACTACCGGGAAGATTCTGCTGGCCGGCCAAAACGGAAACAGCCGGGCTCTGTACAATCCGTACTACAAGCAGTTCATGCCCCGCGTCGGCTTCGCCTGGACGCCGGATGCGCTCAAACGACGAATGGTGATCCGTGCCGCCTATGGCATCACGAGCTTCTTGGAGGGCACGGGCGTAAACCTGCGCCTGCCTCTGAATCCGCCGTTCTTTTACGAATCGAACCAGAACTACGACCTGACGACCGGGGCCGCGTCGGCGCGTGTCGGATTCAGCGACCTGCCGACATTCTCCGGAACCCTAGCCGGCAACATTCGCACCTGGGATCCGAACCTGCGTCCGCAGTTTACCCAGCAGCGCAATGTGAGCATGGAGTATCAGTTCTCCAATTCGCTGGTGGCGAGCGCCGGTTATGTCAGCCAGCGCGCAACGCACACGATTGTGGCGCGCGACGTGAATCAACCGCTGGCTGGCCCGTCGAACGTGAACCCCAGCCTGTGGGCGAGCGCGCAGACCCGGCGCCCGCTGTACAGCACGCTGCCGCTGGTGACGACGACGGCGACAACGGAATCCTCAGGAACCATGAACTACGATTCCTTCCAGTTGTCGGCGCGCAAGCGTTACAGCGCGGGGGTGGACTTTGGCCTCTCCTACACCTTCTCCAAATCGCTCAATGACGCATTGGGCTTCTTTGGCGCGGGCGGCACGCAGTCCGAAGGCGCCTACTGGCAGAACGGCAACGACCGCAATGCCAACTACGGCTATGCGGCGTGGGATGCGCGGCACAACCTGACGTTCAACTCCAACATCGAACTACCGTTCGGCCACGGCCGTAAGTTCGGCTCTTCGAGCCACCGCGTAGTCGATGCGGTGCTGGGCGGCTGGTCCATTGGATATGTGATGCAGGCGCGTACGGGCTTCCCCATCACGATCTCGACGGCTGGACAGAGTCAGCAGTCTCCTCGCGGAACGCAACGTCCTAATCATTTGCGGGACCTAGTGGTGGAGAACCGCTCGATCCAGCGCTGGTTCGGCACGGGAACGTCGTCGGTCGAATGTGCGCAAGGGACCGACAACGGCACGTGCGCCTACCAGCGCCCGGCGCTCGGCACCTTCGGCAATTCTTCGATTGCGACGGAACGGGCACCCGGATTCTTCAATGTCGATGCTTCGATCGGCAAGAGCTTCCGGATTCATGAACGCCACACCCTGAACTTCCGCGCGGAAGCATTCAACATCGCCAACATGACGATGTTCAATCCCCCTTCCCGCGATATTTCGGCCCCTGGCACGTTTGGAGCCATTTCGGCCCAGGCGAACAATCCCCGCAATATCCAACTTGGTCTGAAATA
>DASTML010000086.1:0-35097 GCA_035714175.1 Bryobacteraceae bacterium
GTTGATCGCGTCGCTCCTCCGCCAACCGGGATCATTTCGCCCGCCTTTGCAATCAGGTGGTCCCAAATACTTCTGGCGCTGCTTAGGGCATCTGGCGAAAGCATTTCTCTGATGCGTTCAATAGATGCCGACGTATCCCGAGACTGATCATCAAGTTCAAAATCGAAATGGATTATTACGAACGAGGCGAGGAAGTGCCAAAGCTCATCGTCTTCAATTTCGCGCGCAGCGTGTTGCTTGATGACATTTCGTACTGTCGTTACGAAAGTCTGCTTATCTCGGTGTGAGTAATCCCCCTTTTCGATACGCTCGCGAAAATGCAAGCCGCTGGTGCTGTGAGACGCCCACGTTAGAACAGATTGATAGTGTTGGTCAACGCGAGCGTTATAGGTTGCGATACCCACTCCAAAGCGCTGGACATCGGGCTTGAAGCTGGTCTTTGAAAACGTGTCCCAGGCCTGTTTGAGTGTGGCGATCCACTCCTCGTCGTTCTCGGTGAAAGTCAATTTGCTCTTGGTCTGTAGATCGAGCTGAGTCTCGCGACCGTCTTGATGAACGCCCTTTACTATAATGTCGTCGAGCGGATCGCCAAAAGCAGCTCGTTGGGTCTGCACCTCTTTCGCAAAGTCACCTGGCAGCCCCCGAACAGCTGTCTCGCAAAGTACGGCCGTTAAACACGACGCTGCGACGCGCGCTTCAAAATGAGTTCCTCCACCTCCTGTCGAGTAAGGGCTAGCCATAGGCGTTAGTGATTCCTTATAAACCTGCCCGGATGAGAAATCCACCGGACTCGCTCTTCCTTTGCGCTCATATGAGAAACTCTTCTATTCCGTCGGGTATAACTCTGCGGAAGCGGCGCACTCAGATAGAGCCCCAACCTCTCGGAGACCCGAACCGCATAGTGCTTTCCGATCCTTACATTATCTCTAACTTCAAGGCCAGAGTAATGTGTAGCTTCTCCTCAGCGGTCAAGGCTGCGCGAAGCGCACCTCGTCAGCGGTTGCCTTGACGGCGCACAGATGGCAAGACAGAATTCAGGTGGCGTGGTTTGAGAACCGGGGTGATGGCCGCTGTTGCCACGCGCGCCAACGCTTGCTGAGTACCCGGTTCCACCACATCAGAAATCCCGTGACAAATAGAAGTGCCGGTGCTAGGCCAAGCACGGTCCAGAGTACCTTTACGGGAGCGCCTCCGAAGTTGCCGAAATGCAGATAGCCAAGCCAACGGAGTAGGCGATCTCCCAGGAGCAGGTTTTCGAAGTCGCGAATCTGGCTAACTTCGGCCGAGTAAGCGTCTAGCGCCACGCCCAGAATAGGAGCGTGGGCATCAAAGGAGTCCTGGCGGTAAACCTGCGCAACGCGCTGGCCTTTGCGGTACGGCAACCCCACCCAAGTGGTGACTTTTCCTGGAGTGGCTCGATCCGCCGCGGCCACCAAAGTGGAGACCGGAGCGAGACTCGCGCTGGCTGGGGGAGCCGCGCCGGGGGGGCGCGAGGCCGGCTTTTGCAGGGGCGCTATCATGCCGACGAGACTTCGGAAAGGCTGTGGAAAGGTGAAATAGACCCCCGTCACCGCCCAGATGGTGACGAAGATGAATGACCATGCGCCGGTAGCGCTATGCAAATCCCAATTGATCCGTTTCCAGCTTTTTCCGCCGCTGACGCTTAGGCTGCGGCGCCAATTCTGAATTCCCGGCCACCAGATGATCGCTCCCGTTACGCAGAGAAGACAGAGAAAACCGGCCCCCACGCCGTTGACGATGCGGCCGGTCTGCCCGCTTAGCAGCGAGATATGCAGATCCGCCAGCCATTGCAGGCTGGAATCCACCAGGCCGCCTTTCGGGCCCAACACCTCACCGGTAACGGCGTCCGCCAGAATGATCTTGCGCGTTGCGTCACGCTCCAGCCAGACTTCAATGGCCTCGCGCGGATTCTCCCGATTGCGGAACCAGGAGACCTGGAATCCAGGGTGAAGCCGGATCATTCTCTCATGGAGGGCATCCCAACCGATGCGTGAACCCGGGGCCTGGGAGACGACGGGCACGTAAGCCGCCGCCAGCATCTCCTCGTGAAACACGAGGGCCGCGCCGCTGACGCTGATCACCAGGACGTACAAGCCGGTGATGAGCCCGGCCCAAAGGTGAATCTGCAACAGACATTTGCGCCACCAGATTGGCTGCGGCCGTTTCCAGAAACTTGCCATGTCGACTCTAGAACTGCAGCTTTAGCGCAAATTGCACGGAGCGCGGACCGCCTGACTGATAGATAGGGTTCAGGCCACCATTGCCTCCACCGCTTCCTAGCCCACGCCCGAACATCTGCGTTGCCTGGCCGAAGAAAGGGCTGAACGTATCGGCGATGGGGGAAGCAAAGTTTGGCCGGTTCAAGACGTTGAAAAGCTCTCCCCGCAACTGCAGATGCAATCGCTCCGTCAGTGCGAACCGCCGGCGCACGGCCAGATCCCATTGCCGCAGCGGGAAGGCCCGTAACGAATTTCTGCCGAGCGCGCCATGGATCGAGAGATTCCGAAACGCGAACGCCGCCGGGTTGATCGCGCGACCTCCGGGGTATTGCTGGCCGTAGAGATAGAGAGCGACGCCGGGGTTCAGATCCGGCCGAACGGTGAAGGAGCCGAAAGCATTCCTCGTCCACTGCGCCACATCCACGGGAGCGGCGCTTTGCATCCGTAACGTTGAATCCACAGCCCAGCCGTTGATCAAGCGCGAGGCGGAACCCGCTGAGACCCGCGGCAACTCGTAGCTGACAGCTCCATTGAACGCGTGACGGATATCGAAGTCCGAACTGCCGCGATTGAGGCGCGGGCTGGGACGTCCAAGATCGCCGCCGATGACGCCGTCGGTGTAGACATCGGAGCCATCGTCAATCGAGTGCGCATAGACATGGGAGAACATCATCTGCAGCCCGCTGGTGATTCGCTGTTGGAACTGCAGTTGCAGCGAGTGGTAGCTGGAAGTCGCGTCGCTGAAATAGAAGGCCATGCGCGTGAAGGGAGTTCGTCCGGGGAGTTCGTAAGTGAGTTGCCGGGCCAGACGGCGCCCCTCCGCGCCCGCGTAGGTCACCGTAAAGCTGCGGCTGCGCCCCAGCGCCTGCTCGATAGCCACATTGAATTGAGTAATGCGCGGCAACTTCAAATTGGGATCGAAGGTCTCGATCCGTCCAAAGACGCCATTGAGGTTGAAGGGAGGCACCACGGCCTCGTCCGCCGGTATGGGAAATGCCGAGATGGGCCCAAATAGCTGATTCCGATAGGGCGGGTTGCGTCCCGCAAAGTAGACGGCTCCCTGGCCGATGTCATAGAAATAGCCAGTGCCGGCCCGCAGAATCGTCTCCCAGTTCGGAGTTACGCGGGCCCGATAGGCGATCCCTACGCGCGGGGCAATGTTTCCATACTGCGTGCCGTAGAGCGGCGAACCGGCCGGCGCCAGTCGCGACGTGAGCGGATTCTCCACCTGATCGACGGTGTACAGCGGCTTGCCGTCCAGGCCATTCGGCGCCGGATTCACTTCCCAACGCAAGCCATAGGTCAGCGTCAACCGCTCGCTTGCGCGCCACGTGTCCTGCGCGTACAAGGAAAAGTTGTGCGCGCGGAGTCGCAGCGGATCGCGGGCATTGCGCGAGGCAGTTGTCGGCATGCCGCTGGTGAGCGCCGCGACGGTGGCGAACTGAATTTGCGTGCTGTAAGCCGGATAACCAAACTCGGGTGTCATGCGGCGATAGTCGAATCCGAATTTCAATTGATGCCTGCGCGCCACCCAGGAGAAGTTATCAATGACATTGATCTGTTGTTGCAGACGGTCCGAGATGGACCCCACAATCGGTCCGGTATAGCCGGGCACGACAATCGCGAATGCAGCCTGACTCCGGTCCGTGAAGCTGGGGAACAACAACGAATCAGCCGGCGCGACGGCGCCGCCGAAAGAGTCTACCGTGGCTGATTGCCCGGCGTGGCTGCGGCTGTAGTTGAAACGAACTTCATTGGTGGCGGCCGGGCTCAGAACTTGCGTGCTGCCCACCGTCATCGTGCGGTTGTTCGTGAAGGCATTCGTCATGACGCTCAGCGGGGCCGGTCCATAACCCGGCTGTCCACCGCGGTATCCGTTTGAGGACGGCGCTTCATTAAAGCGACCAAACAGACTGATCTTTGGATCGAGGTAATGATCGATGCGGAAGCTGGTGGCGTTCAGCGTGCTCGGATTGGAAAATGTGGCGGCGAAAGCGGCGGTGCCGTTGCCGAGATCGGCGCCGTTCGGGATTGGATAAGCACTCAGGAGAGGACGCGTGGAGGCGTTCGCCGAAGCTCTAGCCGCCATGGTTGGATAGGCGTCCAACTGAAACTGCGGTTGGCGGAGCCGCAGGCCTTCGTAGGACGCAAAGAAGAAGGTCCGGTTGCGGCCGTTGTAGCCCGGCACCAGAACCGGCCCGCCAACCACTCCGCCGAAATCATTCTGGCGTAGCGCCGGACGCCGGAGACCGCTGCGGTTGGCGAACCAGTCGTTGGCGTCAAGCACGTCATTGCGGAAGTAGTCGAAGAGCGTGAATGTGAGGTTGTTCGTGCCGGAGCGGGTGGCGATTTGGATCTGTCCACCTGGCTGCCGGCCGAACTCGGGGGCGTAGGTGGAAGTCTGTATTTTGAACTCTTCCATCGCGTCGATCGAAACCAGGCTGTTGGTGCCGCCCGATGCGCTCACTCCCGCCAGCGCGCCATCGTCCGCCAAGGAATCCCAGAAGCCCGACTGCGCGCCGAAGTTGGCGCTGACGCCATCCACGGTGAAATAGTTCGAACTCGTCCGCTGGCCGTTCACGGAGAACTGGCCAGGATCCCAATTGCCGGCGGCGGTCTGAACGACACCCGGAGTGATTGCAATGAGGTTGTGGAAACTGCGCCCGTTCATCGGAAGGTTCTCGACAAATTGGCGGTCGACCACGGTTCCCACGGTCGCGTCTGACTCATTGATGTTGAGCGAACGCCCGGCCACGGTGACCGTTTCTGAGAGTTGGCCGAGTTCCAGACGGAGGACGAGTGTAATGTTGTCGGCTGTTCGCACGGCAATCGCCGATTGTGCAAAATGCTTAAATCCTGCCGCCCGGATTTCGATTCGGTGGCTGCCGAGTTCCACGGAAGGGAAGGCAAAGACGCCTTCGCCGTTGGAAGATGTCGTGCGGGCAACGTTGGTCTGCTCCGAGGTGAGAGTCAGGGCGGCGCCGGCTACCGCTTTTCCAGCCGGATCCAGAACCCGGCCTCCCAACGACGCGTTCTGTGCCACTAAAGTGCAAGTGGTTAGCATTACTGCCAACGTCGCAAACGTGTGCCGACCTCTCTGCATCGAGCCAAATAGCCGCTTGTTTAAAGAGTCTGCGTGTTTTTCTATGGAATCCGATGCGACGAATGAACTGATCATGAGAGCCTTTTCATGCAAATCAATTTCAAGTATATGGCGCAAGGGGAAAGGCAAGTCAAGGCGTTACATTGAAAATGTGACCCGGAACGCCACGGCCGGCAGAGATAGACCGAAGCGACGGCACGCCGTCCGATCTGTACAATGCATTTGAGATTCGAGTTCCGAGGCGCGGGAGCGCAGGGCGAACGCGGAAGAGTTGGTCGCCGCCGTACGGACACGGGCTGAAGCGACTCGCACCTCATACGGTCGGTCTATTTCAATTCGTTTGCGGCAGGGAATAAGGACAAAGGCTCACGCGCGCTGACAAATCAATGCCTTGGGTAGACTCGCTTCATCGCCCCTCATGCACAATTGATCAAGTATCCGCCGCGCAGCAGATCCCGGGCAGCCCGGCGAAGTTTACTAGGATTACAGTCGCGAGTCACTTGCAAGAGAAGTCCCGTGCATTGCCTGCTTGCCTTATCAATTTACCTGCCGATGATCGTCATCGTTCCCGGAATGCGTTTTCTACCGCTGAACCGCGCTCGACTTTTGCTGCATGGGAAACGAGTTGCTGTTGTCGAAGCAGGATACGAGCATCCGAACGGCGATATCTTCACGTTTTCCGTTCATGCTGAGGTCGAATACACGATAAGTCCGGTAAAAGGGGGGGACAGTATGGAGAGGAGACCTTTCACTTTCTCCTCCCCCGGTGTTGATCTGTATTCCTCTTGCGGGAAAACGGTTAAAGCCTAAGCTCATCGTCTGTAGCTACTATCCACGATATTAATGCCAAAGTGAGGAAAATGATAGCAATGAATATGCGTTTTGTTGTGCGCCAGACCACTCGTTCGGCGATGAGTTGATCCCGCCTGATCCCGAGTTCTGCCCCGATTGTTGGCGAAAAGTGATCCCGCAATTCTTGGTCGGTAAAGTTATATCGTCGCATTTCCCAATGCGTGAAGCCCAATCCGGCCATTGGCCCGGTAGTCATGAAGTCTCTGTGCATCGTGCTCTCCTCACCGCAACGTCCCTGTTGCGATAGCGACTAGATGTGCATCCCGACTGAAAGCCAAATACGCTCGAACTCTTCAAAGTTCTGCGCTTCGAGGAGTTGGACCCGCAGTTCGTCGCACTCATCGCAAGTCAATGTGACAAACTCTCCATCGACTGCCTTCAAGAAGACCCCTCGGAGATCATCCAACTCATAGCAGCCATCTTGTTTCCAGCGGATTGGAACAACCGCTCGTGTGTTATCGTCCATTCCGATCATGCGCTCCCACAGCGAAGCAGAAGGGCACTCGTACCACATCGTCCACTTCTTTTGGCTTGAATCGTAGACGGTAAAGTCTTGACGTTCGGGGGAGTAGGGCCGGTAGATGGTGCGGCCACGTTCTATGGCGTTCTCTAGCTCTATCCAGTTTTCCACTCGTCCGCAAACGAAAAAGGGTGTTGTGGGCAGTCGCGATTTCAGGAACAGCGAGAATAGAAAAGGAGACCCTTGAAAGGCTCCTTTTCCATTTTCGGGATTGATCTTATTTCTTGTCACGCAGAGCCGCTGTTTGGCTGCTTGCCCCGACAGACTTATCGTCGTAATCGGTGATGAGCCACCCTGTTAGTAAGACCATCGCCAGAGCCACGCACGCAAAGAAACGTTTCATTGTACGCCATACTTGTCTGCCGCATATGAGTTCGTCTCGTCTGTGCGCCAGTTGCGCGGCAACTACAGGTGAGAAGTTGTCGATCAGTTCGTGATCGGTAAAGTTGTATTTCAACATTTCCATACGGCTGAATCCGAACCCGTACATTGGTCCGGTTGTCATATAGTCTCGGTGCATAGTTGCTCCCTTGGTCGCAGCAACGGCGGCTACGCCTTATCTTCGATCTGATAGCGGCTAACGCATTTCTGCCGCATTGTTTTAAGGACGTAAAAGGTGCGAGCCCTTGCCGAATCGAGTCGGCAACACCACTCGCCCTGAAAGGTCCCATGAAGGACCACGGCGGTCGGGTCGAATCATCCGATCGAAGAATGGCAGACCGTTGGTGGAACAGCGAAACAGCGGAGCCTTCAGTGACAACTCAGCGAAAAAAAGCACTGCGTCAGGTGCGGAGGATATTAAAAGATCGTTTACTGCCTTGCTATACCAGCAGACTGCTAGGGACTTGGATGTCAAGCAGATTATTAATTTTCTCAAAGATTTTTATGGAATATATTTCCCTGCGTTTTCAATGACTTGGCGTGGTTGAGCGTCGAAGACGCAGATATGCTTGATTCCAGTCAATCCTAATTCGAGTGCGTAGAAGTCCATGTATCACCGCTAAATTCTTCTATGCTTATCCTCCAACCATGCGCCTCCCCCGGCTGTCCAACGCTCGTCGAATCAGGCAGATGCGAAGAACACCAACGTGAGGTTTATCGCAGCAAGAAGAAAGCGCCGGAACCGTCGAAGGACGATGGACATAACTGGCGACGGTTGAGAGCTTGGCACATCAAGCGAGAGCCGTTTTGTCGTCACTGCATGAATGCCGGGAAAATCGTTGCCGCTGACGAGGTAGATCCTATCGTCAGAATCGCAGTTGCTCCCGAACGGCGGTTAGACCCGTCGAACATCCAGTCTCTATGCACTCCATGCCATCGGGCAAAGAGCGCCGTCGAGAACGGTTGTCGATGGGCGAGGACATATATGGAAGAAGAGTAGGGTAGACGGCAAATCTAAAGGGGAGAGCTTCCACTCTCTCCCCTTTCGGAGTATTGATTCACCTTTGCCAAAGTCTCATGATGTCGGCGATAACTTCACGAGAAGGTCATGAGAATTGTTCACTGTTGGTCGCCAGCAGCCACCACAAGATCGCTGTCGCCAGAATCGCTGCCGTCGCAACGAGGCGCTTCACATTCTGCCAGATCAATCGTGCGTTAATGAGTTCATCTCTTTTTCGGCCAATCTGATCTCCCATCATCGGAGAGAAATTATCCATTAACTCTTGGTCCGTGAAATTGTACTTCTCCATATCCTTATTGCTGAATCCGAGTCCGGCCATCGGCCCGGTTTTTGTGTAGTCACGGTGCATCCTTGCTCCTTGGACAGACATGACGCAGCATCCTTGCTGCGACGATGATGTAACAGACATAGCGCCTATTGACGCTGAGTTTTTGAATTGTCGGGGGTTTTGTGAGTGTGTAGCCAGAAAGACGTTATCACTCACCGAAGGAAGTTCCACAGAACTGGAACAAGTAAAGATTGAGCGGCGGTTCAACGGCAACGATCAGCCGTTGGATTCTATTTTAGTCCGATATTGCTCGAATATTGCAACTGGTTCCCTGCCGACTAGCGAATGCATGGCGCGATAGCCGACGCCATCTACGGGCCTGGACGCTGTACCGGCATACCGGGCGGAAAATATCGCTCACCCGGTGATGCGTACGGCGTGAACAGGTGTCGCGGCGAAGGTCGAATGACGTGGGAACGGACGTTCCATTGCTCGTTCGAATTTCGTTCCTCCTCTGCTTGCGCGGCGTGCGAACGAGAGCAATAACGGGACAGGCCATCACGCCCTGTCCCGCCGCACGCCGAGCGGCGCCAGGGTGGGGACATTGCTCGCGACCGGACTTTGGCCGAACGAAACGTTGTGACGTGCGCACACCTTGTCGTGTTCCGCACCAAGTCCTCAACGGATCAGTAGACCCTGACCTGTGGGCAACGAGAGAACGAGGCGGCCAAACTGAGATGCCATACGATCAATAGCGCGACGCTGATAGTCGTGGCCCAAGTACGCGTAATCATCGAAAAGTACTACGGCCCCGGGAGATAGTTTCTCCCAAAAATAACCGAATGCCGCCTGTTCTGGCAGTGCGCAATTCATATCGATGTGGAGGAAGGCTACAGTTTCTGTCGAAATTGTGGGCAACACGTCTGGAACTGCGCCCCGTACGACAACAGCATTCGGCCATTCCGAGAAATTCGCCAGCGTCTTCCCGAAGTCGGTCACGTAGGCGCCAGCATTCATGGCCGCCATTGCAATCTCTGACCTGTCGGCACGTACTTCGTCTTCCGAGAATTGCTCCAGTTTTGGACCTGCGAAAGTGTCGACCAAGAAGAAGCGCCGGTCAATTCGACTCCAATCCAGGTACTGCATAATAGCCGAACTCATGAGCCCGGCGTTCACGCCACATTCGACAAAATCACCAGGAACGCGAAGACTAGACTGCGCTGCCCAAAGCGCCACGTGAACACGCCACTCGATCCGCGGATCGTGCCCCGCACTCGCGCGAATACCACGCGCATATGCCTCCGCAAAGCCCGGGGCCGCACGAAAAGACTGGGAATGAACCGTAGTCAAACCATCTTCCGCATACTTCCCATCCAGACGATAGACTCCCAGCCCTAGTTTATGCAATGCGCGTTTTATGCTGTTCTTAAACATGTCAAGCCCATTCGATGTAGGTAGCTTGGCCTTCCCTGCCTGTTAGCCAGCCTGTCCTGCCGGCATCGAGGTGATCCGCCAAGTCGAGTTCCGAATGTTGGACCAGGCAGACAAACTATAGGATATTTTCGCTTGATCGTCCAAACGATGGGTGCGTAACAAGCTCTACGCCTATCAGTAGCCAGCGCCTCCTGCGATCCGAAGCGCGTGAGAACCCCGAAAGCCGCCCTGAAGCCCAAATAGTAGAAACCAGCGCGAATCGCGTGTAGATAGACCTTTCGCGGGCCGTCGTTGGACTACCGACATTCCCGAAGCCTCATTCTCACTCCAGCGTTTAGTCCCCAGTGGCCAATGTTACTGGGGAATGCGGACGCTGGAGATCGGAGCATAGAGCCTCGCAAACTATGCTCCGTTGCAGGAGAGAGTTCTACTTACAATTCTGCTGTCGGTCCTCACTGGACCTACGCGCTATGCACCCATCCTGACGGTGCGCGCAGACGCGCGCGCTTCCCTCGTTACTCTGTGCCTACGCCTTCGTTGCGGGCTGGCGTGGCGGCGCCTCATTTTGCGGCTACTGGTGCGGCCGGCTGCGCTGGCCGGCGGCCCGGGACGCGCGTCAGATTTTGTGCGGCCAGGACGTGCCCTTGGTCCGCAGCTTTTTGCCACCAGACGGCGGCTTCCTTGTAATCCTGTGCGACGCCCGTGCCGTTGGCGTACATCATACCCAGCATCGCCTGGGCCGGAGCGTAGCCCATTTCCGCCGCCTCTTTGGTCTTCTGAAAATTGTTCGGCTGGCGGCGGAGGTCCATGAGGGCCGGCTGTGATTGGCCCGCAAGAACTCGCGCCTTGCCTTGGCCTTCGCAGAAGATCTTCTGCGCGCCTTGGACGGGGCCGGTGCACTGCGCGTAGTCCTGGTTATAGCCGGCTTGCTTGGCGGTAATTTCGGCGAGCCACTTGGGCCAGCCGCCTTCGGGTTCCTTTTTTTCTTTCCGGTCGAGGTCGCCGCGGAACTCCCGGTCGCGGATGGGGGCGAGGACGTTGGCGGCCATCGTGCGGGCCTCTTCATCCGAGTCTTGCAGGAGTTCGATGAAGGCGGCGAAGATGTGCGGATCCTGGCGGACGCCATTGACCTGATGGCGGATAGCAAAGGCGAGCGCGTCGATAGCGCCCTTGCGCATCAAGGAGTCCTTGGGGGCCTTGACGTAATCGATCAGGATCTTCTGCGCGTAGGGCGAACGCCAGTTGGCGTTGACGGCCAGGGTGCGCAGGGTGTTGGCGCGGACTTGCTCATTTTCGTCCACGAGCGTGCCGGCCAGCGCGGCGATGGCGTTTTCGGTACAGATCATCTCCGCACAGGCTTTTGCGGCCGCGGCGCGGACCTTGGCGTCGTGCGAACGCGTGAGGCCGGCCAGGACACGCAGGCTTGCTTCGGGTCCGCCGACGAGGGCCACTTTTGTGAAGTAATCCGGGCTCTGGTCCGCTTTGAGCAGCGCTTGCTCTTCAGGGGACGGGTTGATGTTCTTGTTTCGATGCTTTAGAGCCCAGCCCAGGCCTTCGTCGTTGCTGACAGGATGGTACGTGCGCGCGCCCAATTCGTCGAATTCCCGATAGATCATGTCGTAGCCTTTGGCGTTCATGCGAGTGTACGTGTCCCGGACGGTGAGAATGTGCGAGAGCAAGTCGCGCATGCCGAGGACGGTATAGTAGCTCGGGGCTTTCTCGGGCGCCTGGACGCTGTCAGCGGGAATCTTCCACCAGCCCCAGCTATACGTGACGGCAGCGGTGATGAGGCCGGCGTTTTGAGTGCCGAACTCACCGGAGATCTTGGCTCCTTCCCCCTTGCCGTACATGTAGATGCGGCGCGGATTGATGGGGTACTGCTGTTTGGCCCAGCCAATCACCCGGCGAATCGGTTCGTGATCGGCATCGCCAAATTTTTGTGCTTGCGGGTGGATGCCGATGAGAACGTATTGGCCGGAGAGTCCCTGCCTGCGGAGAGATTCCCGAACGGGGTAGATTTCGTCACCTGTGGGGCGGTCATGCTCAGGAAAGCAGAGGATGAGGCCTACCTGTCTGGCTGGATCGCGGGTGGCGGCGGGGGCAATTCCGGCGGGAGCTTCGTAGGCGTAGTTCACCACCGTTTTTGCTTTCGTCGGCTGGTTCGAGCCGTATTCCAGTTTGGCCTCTGTGGCGGCAAACAGAGTGAGCGGTAGAAGAAAGAGGACAAGGCGAGTCATTCAAGAAACCTAGGGGGAGTATATCAGCCCAAATCCGGCTCCTGAGTTGATTTAACCGGGCTTTCCGAGCGGTATTTCGCCTTGCGCCGATTCGAACTTCCGGAAGATCGCCGGCGAGATGCTCCCTGCGTATGGGAGACGAGACGGCCAATATACCAACCCTGCTGTGCCGTGCTTGCCGTTTTTCGTTCCTCGACCCGATGCACCGAGTACGCTTATGGTTCCGGTGACGGAAAGAGCAGAGGACTGGCGGCTGCGCCTTGGCTGCCTTTCGGTATTTTTCGAAGCGCCCCAGAAGTCGATGTCCCGGAACGGGCGCGGTTCTAATTCGCGCGGAAGGGTTAGCCGCCTGCTTGGCTTTCCCGGAAGCCCCAGATCACCAAAGCGCCTGCCGTAAATACACAACCGGCCAGCAAGGCCAAGCCCGGTTCAAAGCCCCCGGCCGACTCTCGCAGGTATCCCATCAAATAAGGCCCGCTGAACCCGCCCAGCGCGCCCGCCGACGTGATGATGCCGACTCTGGTCGAGTCGGCTCCGCGCGTGGAGCCGGTGGCCAACGCCCAGAAGCCCGGCGTTCCCGCGGTGAGTCCCAAGGCCGCGATACAGAGCGCAGCCAGCGACAACCAGAGATCGCCGCCGGCGATGACACTGGCTCCCAGTCCTACGCCGAATACCATCATCGGAACCCCGGTATGCCAGCGGCGCTCTCCACGCCGGTCCGAGGAGGCGCTGACGTAAGCGGCGGACGCCAGCGCACCCACAAAGGGCGCGGCGGATAGCGTCGCGACGGCCGCCACTGAGTAACCGGATAGCTTTTTCACAATCATCGGAAGCCAGAAATTGAGGCCATATACGCCGATGTTGTCCAGGAACCAGATGATTACCAACAATATGAATCGGAAATCGAACAACGAACCTGCCTCTCCCGCCGCCGGCATTTGCTCGCTGGCCAATTTGGCTTCCAGCCAGTTTTTCTCCGGAATCGTAAGCCAATGGGCGTCCCGGGGCCGGTCTTTCAAGTACAGGATGGTGACCACTCCGGCCAGGACGGACGGCAGCCCTTCGATGAAGAAGAGCCAGCGCCAACCTGGAATCGCCAGCCACGTTTGATTGAGGAGCCAACCGGATACAGGCCCGCCCAAGATATTGGCGGCCGGCAGGCCCACGGCCAAGGCGCCCACAGCGCGCGCCCGGTCCGCTCGCGGAAACCAGCGGCTCAGGTAGATGATGATGCCGGGGAAAAAGCCGGCTTCGGCAATGCCGAGCAGTACCCGAAGCACGTAGAACTCCCGCACGTTTTGGACGGCGCTCATGAGGGTTGCGGCGATTCCCCAAGCTATGAGCATGACGCCGAGCCATATCCGAGCGCTTCGGCGCTCTACCAGACGTGCGCCAGGAATTTCAAAGGCCAAGTAGCCGAGAAAGAAGATTCCAGCTCCCAACCCATAGACGGCGGGCCCAAACCCGAGATCCCTGCTCATGTCCGCCGCAGCGAAGCTCAAATTTACCCGATCCAGGAAACCGAGGATAAATAAAACCGAGACGAACGGGAGGATGCGCCGGGTGAGCTTGGTCCTCACGGCGGCTGCTATTTCCGAAGATGCGAGCGTAGGGGCGGTGATAGCGCAAGGATCGTATCGAGTTCCAAAGAAGGCTGCAATAGCGCCAAAGCACTAGTTGGTAGTGACTATTGTTGGCCTTCGTTGCGCATGCAAGAATGGCCTCCCAGCCGCGCACGGCAACCATCCTCATGTCACTCCGTCTCGTGTTTTTATCCTTTTCGATCTACTTGGTATTTGCGTTGTCTCTTCGGGCGCAAGATCCGACGGGAATCCTGGAAGGTCAGGTGCGGGATCGCAACGGCGGACCGGTAGCCGGCGCCAACGCTTCGGTGAGGAATCTCGACACGGGCTATGTCCGGACGCAGCCCGCCGAGGCGAACGGGCTCTTTCGCCTTGTCCTTCTGCCGGTGGGCCGGTACACCCTCACGATCACAGCCCCGCAGTTTGCGAAATTTCAACAGGAGCCGATAGACATTCTGATCAGCCAAACGGCGCGCGTGGATGTGGCGCTAGAACTGGCGAGTATTACGCAGAGCGTTTCCGTCACGGGCGATGCGCCGCCGGTGGATACATCGACCAATACGCTCGGCAAGACAGTCAGCCGCCGCGAGGTTCTGGATCTGCCGCTGAATGGCCGCAGTTTTACCCAACTGGGTTTGTTGCAAGCGGGGGCGGCGCCAGTCTCCGCCGGCGTGTTGACGCAGGGCGGTTCGCTGCGGGCGGGCCAGGCTTACGCCGTGAATGGCCAGCGGCCCGAATCCAACAACTATCTATTGGACGGTGCGCAAAACGTGAATCGTGTGGACGCAGGGTTTGCACTCAAGGTACCGGTGGATGCTATCGCGGAGTTTCGCATCCTGACGCACACCGCGCCGCCGGAATACGGAGGTTTTGCGGGATCGACAACCACCGTCGTTACGAAGGGTGGTTCCAATAAGTTTCATGGCGTGTTGTATGAGTTCCTGCGGAACGATTCGATGGACGCCCGCAATTTTTTCTCCACCAGAATTGAGCCGCTCAAACAAAATCAGTTAGGCGGGACCATCGGCGGACCGATCCAAAAGGATCGTCTCTTCTTCTTCGGCTACTACGAGGGATACCGCAACCGGCAGGGTACGACGCAATCCGCGCTTGTCCCCACGCCTGCCCAGCGGGCGGGCGACTTCTCCGGGCTTCCCGCGCCGTTGCGCGACTTTACGCAAGGAGGGGCGCTTATACCCGGCGGCCAGATTCCGCCTAGCCAGTTTCATCCCATCGCGGTGCAGATTATGAACCGTTACTACCCGCTGGGGAACACTTCCCCTTCGGTATTCACGTCGACCGAGGTCGGCCGGTATGACCTTGACCAGGCAGGGGGCCGGGTAGATTTCAACCGGACAGATTCAGATCAACTCTTCCTCCGCTATAGCTTTTCGAGCGGGTCCAATGTGAATCCGTTTTCGGTGCGAGGTTCGGCGCTTCCCGGTTTTCCCGTTCGCGATGACATCATCGGCCACTCCGCGGTGCTTGCCGATACTCATCTCTTCTCTCCGACGCTCAGCAACTCTGCCCGCGTTGCCTTTCTCCGTTTTTCTTTTAATTTCGACCAACGCATCAACCAGACGACGCCTAGCGACCTGGGGCTGGGATACAACTCGGCGTCCGATCTCGGGGCGGGAACGCCTTTCTTCAACATCAGCGGCTACTCGCCTGTCGGCGGCGCCATCACCGGTCCTCGCGATACCGTTCAGAACACGTATGAAGTGGAGGACAGCGTGTCCTGGTTTCGCAACCGGCACTCGGTGAAGTTTGGGGGCAGTTACCGCAGGCTGCAGATCAATGCCAATTATGTGATTGCTCCGAACGCCTTCTTTGTCTACGCGGGGACCTATCCCACCAGCGACGCCTTCGCCAATTTTCTTCTGGGCAAACCGGTCACTTTTTATCAGGGAATCGGCGACTTTACGAGGGGTCTTCGGAACTGGTCTACGGCCGCCTTTGTGCAGGATGAATGGCGGGTGACGAACCGGTTGACTCTGAATATTGGAGCTCGCTGGGAGATCATCAACCCGAATAGGGACATTCGAAACCGGCTCTCCACGTTTGTTCCTGGCCAGCAATCGCAACTCTATCCCACGGCTCCGCGCGGAATCCTGGTTGCCGGCGATCCCGGCATTCCGGCCGGCATTGCCGCCACGGAGTACAAGGCTTTGATGCCGCGCATCGGCTTTGCCTTTGATCCGACGGGCAAAGGGTTGTGGTCGATTCGCGCGGCCTACGGCATCTTCTACGATCCTTTTTCCAACGGAGCGAATCTGGGCGTGCAGGCTCCCAGCAGTTCCGTTCCCTGGGGGCAGTTCTTCCAGATCACGGGGACCAACGTGCCATTCCAGAATCCCTATGCGGGCATCCCTGTTCCGCAGCGAGACACCTTTTTGACGCCCACCACGGCCGTCGTGCTCGACAACGCGGCCCGGCCGCCGTATGCGCAGGATTGGAATCTCTCCGTGCAGCGCGCCCTATTTAAGGATTATCTGCTCGAGGTCCGCTACGTAGGCACCAAGGGAACCCACCTGCCGCGCAACGTGGAGGGCAATCCGGCTGTCTATGGCCCTGGGGCGACGGCCTCCAACGCGGACCGCCGGAGGCTGTATGCCGACTGCCCTGCGACGCCCGACCCGTGCCGGCTGGCGACCCTGGCGATATTGAAATATGTCACCAATTCGTCCTATCAATCCGGGCAGATCAGCCTCTCGCACCGCTACTCCGCCGGGTTTAGTTTCAATGTCTCCTACTGGATGTCGAAGTCCATCGACTATCTCTCGTCCACCACGTTGGCGGGAGCGTCGTCGCAGACGATGGCGGGCGAGAACGATCTTGCGCAGAACCCTTTTAACCTACGGGGCGAGCGCGGGCCTTCGTTGTTCGATGCCACCCACCGCTTCGTCGCGAGCGGAAGTTGGGAATTGCCTTTCGCCCGCAAGAGTACGGGACTTACCCGCACGCTTTTCGGCGGATGGCAGGCGAACGGGATATTGACGGCCAATTCGGGAACCCCTTTTACCGTGTACGACAGCGCCAACGTTTCATTGCAGCCCTCCGCTCCTCCGATTACGGGTTACTTCGCCAGCCGTCCGGACGCCGTGGCGAATCCCAATTCGGGTCCGCGAACGCTGAACCAGTGGATGAGCCGTTCGGCATTCCGCCGGTTGGACCCTGTCACGGAGGCGGGCCAGTTTGGAAACGCGGGACGCAACATTGTGCGCGGGCCCGGCCTTGGCAATCTGGATGTTTCGCTGATGAAAAGTTTCCGCCTCACGGAGACGGCGAGCCTTCAGTTCCGGGCCGAGAGCTTTAACGTCACCAACCATCCGAATTTCAGTATTCCTGTCGCAGACGTGGCGTCGGTCAATTTTGGGCGGATTGTACAGGCAGGCCGCCCACGGCTGATGCAGTTTGCGCTCAAGATCATTTTCTGAGCGGCCGTTCGGCCGCTCACCGAACCTTTGCCAATAGCCAATTTACGAGCCCGGCGTTTCCGATCATTTGTCCCAGCCGGTCCGGGAGAATGAGTTGGACCGATTCGGTTGCCAGATTTTCCGTTAGGCCTGGCTTGGGCGTATGAACGACGAAAAACAATTTGCGAAATCCTTGCCCCGAGAATTCGTTCCGATACGCCTTGAACTCCGTGGCGTCCGCGGATGACTTGATCTGCACCTGATAGCGATCGCCGGTGATGGGCTCTTCCAGTTCGAGATCGGCATACTTCATGGTCTCGCCGAGGAGGCTCAGCCTCCTCCAGCCCGCCTGCCGAAAGAGCAGGTCGACCAACGTCTCAAAATCTTTCCAATGCAAAGACTGCGTCGCAGCTTCGAAATGACGTCTTCCTCAACGGGTCCTTCGCTGAGGGTACACCACCATAAGCTCGATGCATGGAAAGTGATCCACACGTCACCTGCGGATGACGCCGCCATATCCCGCAGGGCATTCCCTTCCCGAGTTGCCGTACCCTTGTGCGGCGGGCTAGCGCCGAGCAATTTTTCAATATTGCTCCCGTTGCCAGCGTTGATATCAGTCAGCGGCGTGAACTCCCATCCCAGGCGGAACAGGCCATTTCGAATGCTGTCCTCCTGCCATTCGCCGCCTTCCTCCTTTTGATGTCGTACGCATTTCGAATTGTTATAAAGCGTCCAGAGATCCCTCTTCGCCCTATTCCGTGGGATTCGGCGGTGCGCGATGGGCTTTTTGCGGCTCATGCCGCGCGTATAGAGAGGCATGAGCAGAGGCCGGTTCTTTCGTTTGTCCCTGGGGACGGCGTAGAGAGCTATCATCAACGACAGCCCCTGTACGTAAACGACCCGTTGAGGAACTTCCTATGAATTGCACACACTGCGGCGCCGGCCTGGTTCCGGGCGCTCCGGCCTGTGGCCGGTGCGGTTGCCCCACCAGTAACATGCAACCGGCCTGCCCGCGCTGCCGGGCGCAGGTCCATGCCCGCGCTACGCAGTGTCATTCGTGCGGCCTCGCTCTTGCCCCCGCCGCTCCCGTGGGCGCGCCGGCACAGGCCCCTGCGCAGCCGCAGGCGTGGCAAACGCCTTCCCACGCGCAGCCGCAACCACAATATGCGCAGCCGCAGCCGCAACACGCGCAGGCGCAAAACCGGTGCCAGCGTTGCGGCGTTTCGATTCCGCCGAATCTCTCGCATTGTCAGGCCTGCGCGTACACCGCGGCCGGGGGCGCGGCGGGTCCCGCCACCGTTCCTTGTCCCCGGTGCCGCGCGCAAGTGGTGATCGGATCCCGGTTCTGTCCTTCCTGCGGCTTTGTTCCTGGGATTGGTCCTGTTCCTCCCCAGCAGAAGCCGGCGGGTCCGGGGCTGGCCGCCAGCTTCTGGCTGCAGGTGGATAAGCACGCGAGTCTCGACAAATTGGAGGGATTCAGCCTGCGTGAGATGTTCTCCGAGGTATTCCGGAAGCGATCCCAAGACGAACTGGATGATTACTTTCAGGTGGGCTCCCACCTGACGACGCCCGATATCACGGATGTCCCCACCGGTTGGCCGAAACCGTGGTTTTTTGGGCGGATGTTGTTGTTTGTCGGCCTGCTCTATCTGGTTCAATTCATCGCGTTTCGCCAGTTTCAAAACACGCTGATGCTGCCGGGCATGATGATCACCGGCGCGCTTGCGATGCCGTTTGCCACGGCCATTCTGTTCTTTGAGCTGAATACGCCCCGCAACGTGGCCTTTATTCGCGTACTGACGCTGCTGTGCGCGGGCGGCGTGCTGTCCATCTTCGTCTCGCTGATTGGCTTTGAGGTTTCCTCGCTCCACAGGTTCCTGGGCGCGCCAGCGGCGGGCATTGTGGAAGAGGTGGGCAAACTGATCGCGGTGGTCCTGATGGTCCGCAAGGGAGACAAGCTCTACATATTGAACGGATGCCTGTTTGGCGCGGCGGTGGGCGCGGGGTTTGCCGCCTTTGAGAGCGCGGGCTATGCGTTCAATATGTTCCTCAACGCATTGCCGGACAAGACACAGGGCGGCATTTTGTTCGCCGCTGGTTATATGGTGCAGTCGATTCTGCTGCGCGGCATTCTGGCTCCGTTTGGCCATGTGGCCTGGACGGGCATTACGGCGGGCGTTTTATGGCGAGCCCGCGCGCAGAAGAAATCGGTGGTGGATGCGATTACGGACGGCAAGTTTATTCGCGCTTTCATCATCGTGGTGCTGCTGCATGCGACGTGGAATTTTACGGCTGGTTTCGGCCTTCTGTTCGGTTTGCCGTTCATGGCCTTTGTGGGCGTGGTCAGTTGGTATCTGGTATTTGGCATTGTGCAGCAGGGGCTCCGGCAGGTCCGGGCCGCGCAAACGATGACGAAGACAGGCGTGATCCGGGCGTTCGATCCGAGCGCCGTTGTTTCTCCCCAATAGACTTCCCGCGATCTTTCCTAGCGTGACACGGGACGGCGCGTTTCGCGGGCGGCCGTCCGCCTCCGCGCGTATTTGCGTTACACTTGCCTACTAACTAGCAATTTCCCCCCGTACGGTTTGTTCTCGAGTTTTCGAAGAAACGGCCCTGTTGGCATTTTCTGTTCGCGGAAGTTCCAATTTTGGAGGGTGTATGAGATTGTCACTTCTTCGCGCGGCGGCGTTGGTTGCCGCGTGTACCGCTTTTTCTCAGGCGCAGGAGGTAACGGCGGGCATCTATGGCGTGGTCCAGGATGCTACGGCGGCGGTCGTCCCGGGCGCTTCGCTTGTGGTCCGGAATGTGGATACCGGGTTAAGCCGGCAGACCACGTCCGATGAATCGGGCAATTACTCCTTTGTTCTTCTTCCCATCGGCACGTACGCGGTGACGGCGGAGGCGCAAGGATTCAAGAAAGTCGTGACGAACGATGTGCTGTTGCGGGTGAATGACAACCGGCGCATCGTGTTTACGATGGAGGTCGGGCAGGTGACCGATCAGGTGACGGTGGAGGCGGCCGCGGTGACGGTGAACACGGCGAGCGGCGCGACATCGCAGTTGATCGCGGGCAAGGACATGATTCAAATGCCGGCGCGCGGGCGGAACGTACTGCCGTTTGCGTTGCTGATGCCGGGCGTGGTTTCCACGACGCCCTACGACCGGCGCAACAACAATTCGGCGGTGAACGGCATACGGCCGACGCACAATGCCTGGCTGCTGGACGGCGGGTACAACATCGACACGGGCGGCAACTGGGGGACGCCTCTGGCGCCGAACATTGAAAGCGTTGCGGAGTTCCGGGCGATTCGCGGCAACTATTCGGCGGAGTTCGGGATTGGCGGCGGGTCACAATTTAACGTAATTACAAAGGGCGGGACGAATAGTCTGCATGGATCCGCGTACTACTTCCACCGCAACGACAAGCTCAACGCGCGAAACTACTTTGTTCCGACGCGGCCTCCGTTCCGGGGGAACGATTATGGATTCACGGTCGGCGGGCCGGTGGTGATCCCGAAGATATATGACGGCAGGAACAAGACATTTTTCTTCGTTCTGCTTGGGTGGATCAAGGAACGCCGGCAGGAGGAGTTCTTCGCCGTGGTGCCGACCGCGGCGGCCCGGGCCGGGAACTTTAGCGGCGTTTCACGGGTGATCTATGATCCGGACACGGGGGCGCCGTTTCCTGGGAATGTCATTCCGCCGGGGCGGATTGACCCGAACGCCCTGGGTTACGCGAAGATGTATCCGGATCCGAATTTTTCGGACTCGGCGGGGCGCAACTGGTTTTCACTGCAGGGGCGGAAGGACGATACGAAGGAGCAAAACTTCCGCATCGACCACAACATTAACGACAACCATCGCGTCATGTGGCGGTACACGCCGGAGTTCCGGCTGAACGATTTCGCGACTTCATCCGGCTTTGCTTTTTTACGGCAGGTGAACGAGACGCCGGCGCGCAACATGACGGTGAACTATAACGCGACTTTTACGCCTACGCTGATTATGGATGCGACGTGGGTGCGGAGCCACAACCGGATCAAGCAGTTTCCTCCCGACCTGAAGGGGTCGCAGTGGGGCATCAACATCCCGCAACTGTTTGCCGATACGCCGGAGACGTATCCGCTGGCCAGCTTGAACCTAAGCGCCGTGCCGGATCGCGTTCCCACCATCTCATTGACGGGCTACGCGGCCGTAGCTCCGGGGGCTCCGTGGAGCAACTACCAGACGATTTACGAGTTCCGCGACACGCTGACCTGGATCAAGAAGTCGCATACCATCAAGACCGGATTCACGTACTCGTACGAAATCAAGTTTGAGCCGACGAATACGAACGTGTTCGGCGCGTTCAGCTTCGACGGACGGTTTACGCGCGCGCCGGGGGCGGCAAGCGGCGGCGACGCCTTTGCCGATATGCTGCTCGGGCGGTCCTCGAACTACAACGAGACGAACACGGTGGCGTTCAACGACAACCGGCGGAACTCGTTTGAGACCTTTATCGACGATAGCTGGAAGGTGACGCGCAAGCTGACCGTGAACCTGGGGGTGCGCTACTCGTATTTTCCGCCGGCGCATGAGCCGGACAACCGGTTCCGGATCTTCCTGCCGAGCGCCTACGACCCGGCGCAGGCGGTGACGCTCAACAATGCGGGACAGATTCCGCGCGGAGTGGGGAACCGGTTCAATGGACTGGTGGACCCGACGTCGTACTGGAAGTCCAGCAAGAAGAACTTCGCCCCGCGGTTCAGCTTTGCGTATGATCCATTCGGCAAGGGGAGAACGGCGATCCGCGGCGGCTACGGACTGTTCTACAGCCGCGAGATTCTGGGGGCGTTCATTCTGATGTCGGGGAATCCGCCGTTTTCGGAGTTGCTGACGATTGACAACACATCGTTATCGAATCCGGGCGGCGGGAGTACGCGGAACTACGATCTGCCGATTACGCTGGGGTCGATCGATACGAATCAGTTGACGCCGAATACGCAGCAGTGGAACTTGAATATTCAGCAGAGCCTGGGGCAGAGCACGGTGCTGGAGATTGGATATGCGGGTTCACGCGGCGTTCATTTTATGCGGACGCAGGATCTGAATCAGCCGCTGCCGAATGCACAGATTGCGCAGGGTCTGATCAACGCGAATACGCTGCGGCCGTATAAAGGATGGTCGGTGATCAATCACCGGGAGCAGAGCTACGCTTCGAATTATCACGGTTTGCAGATGGGGTTGAACCGGAATTTTTCCAAAGGCGTTATGTTCCAGACGGCGTATACGTGGTCGAAGGCGATCGATAACGCGGACTATACCGGCGGCATCTACGGGTTTTATCCGAACTCGCTGGACGCGCGCGGGGAACGGGCGCGGGCGAGCTTCGATGCGAACCATAACTTCATAGGCAGCGTGGTGTGGGAGATTCCGTTTCTTAAAGGACGGAACGACTTTCTAGGCAAGGCGCTGGGCGGCTGGCAGGTTTCCGGGATATACACAGTCCGGACCGGCCTGCCGATCAGCCCGGAACTGGGACGGGATAACGCGGGGGTGGGCTCCTCGACGCGGCAGCGGCCGGCAGCGAGCGCCTCTCCGTTCCTTGGCAGGGATCAGCGTTCGGTGACGAGCTGGTTCAATGCGTCCGTGTATTCCGAGCCGGCATTGGGGACGTTTTCGCCGGTGGCGCGGAACATCCTTTCGGGGCCTGGATGGAATCAGGTGGATACGACGTTCATGAAGTTCATACAGCTTCATGAAAAGGTCCGCTTCGAACTGCGGGCGGAGGCGTACAACCTGTTCAACCACACCCAGTTTGCGGGCGTGGGGACGGTGTTTACAACGCCTTCGACGTTTGGACGCGTGACTTCGGCGCGGGATCCGCGGAGCATGATGCTGGGTGCGCGGATTCAGTTCTAATCTGGCCGGGTTGTTGCTGCTTGCCGGGGCCGTAGGACATACGGCCCCGGCGGGCGACTCTGCCGCCTGTCGCCCGTGCCACCAGGCGATTGTGGACGCTTACGCGAAGACGGGCATGGGGCGATCGATCACCGCCAGTCCCGTGCTTCCGGAAGCTACCTTTTACCATCGGTTGTCGAACCGTCATTACACGGCCGGCGGGGGAAAGATACGGCGGCATCAGCGCGGCGCGGATGGGCAGGAGATCCAAGTCGCGGAAAAAGCAGCGGATTTCGGGATTGGCTCGGGAAACCATGCGGTGACGTTTGTACATCGGACGCCGAAGGGGCTGTTGATCGAGTTGCCATTGAGCTGGTACCGGGAGCGGAACGGGTATGCGATGTCGCCGGGCTACGATGCGCCGGACCATCCGGACATGCGGCGGGAGATATCGAACGCCTGCCTGTTTTGTCATGCGGCCTATCCGCGGGGGGAATCGGAGAAGCCGGCCAGCATTGATTGTGAACGTTGCCACGGAGATACAAGGGCGCATCTGGCGCGTCCACAACGGGGAACGGCGCTACACCCGGGCAAATTGCCTGCGGACCGGCAGCTTGCGATCTGCCTGCAGTGCCATTTGCAGACGGCGTCTCAAGGGATTGTGGACTCGGTGCTCCGGCCGGGGCGGGGGGCGTTCTCTTTCCGCCCCGGCGAAGCGTTAGGCGATTTCAAAACGCTATTCGACCGGGCGGATTCGCCGGGGCCTCGCTTCGAGGTGAACCATGCCGGCTACCGGCTCTTGCAATCGGCCTGTTTCCAAAAATCGGGCGGAGCGATGACTTGCACCACTTGCCATGATCCTCACACGGCGAAGGCCCGGAACGCGTGCGGCGGCTGCCATGAATCGAAACATGCAAAGAACGCCGAGGCGGACTGCGCGGGGTGCCACATGCCGAAACGGAGGCCGTCGGACGCGATTCATGTCACGATGACGGACCATTGGATCCAGCGACGGCCGCAGTTCCAGAACCCGGAACGGGAGGCGCAAAGCCGGTATACGGGACCCGTCGTTCCGTTTTACGGCGAAGCCGATCCGCTACAGCTTGCCATAGCCAACATACGGGAACTGACGAGCGAAGTGCCGGCGCTATACCAGGAGTATTTGCGACGTACTCCCGACGATGCGGCGGCGCTGGCCGCGCTGGGCAATGCGTTGGCGCGGCTGGGCCGGGCTGCAGAGGCGATTCCCGTGTTGGAGCGGGCGCTGCAAGTGGAGCGGACTCACGTGGGCGCGTTAAACACGCTGGCGGTGACGCGAGCGGCGCGCGGGGAGTACCGGGCGGCGATAGTGCTGTTAGAGCGGGCACGGGAGGCGCATCCAGACCATTCGCTCACATGGGCAAACCTGGGCGTGACGTACCGGGCGATGGGGCAGCGGACGGAAGCCATTGCGGCGTTCCGGGAGGCGATCCGGCTGCAACCGGATTTGGGAGAAGCGCGGCAGCGGCTGGCGGAGGCGCTGGCGGAAGGGCGCTAGCGCGCCGGGGTGAGAGCCGCCTGCCATTTCTCGGGCAAAATGCTGCGCCATTTTCGAATGACGAGTTCCAGGAGGTTGAGCACCAAGGCAAGACCCAGCAGGCCTGGCCAAAGGCGTGTAACCGCGGGGACGCTGCGGCCCTGCGAATCGAAAATTTGTTTCACGGCCGGGTTGTAGCGGCCGCCGGTGAAGCCGGCCATCTGACGGAGGAGTTGCTCGTTGTTGCCGTAGTCGGCGAGCTCCACTTCCTGGCGGTAGTAGCCCGTTTCCGGGAAAAACCGGCTATCTTCGACAGGACGGATGCGGAAGAGTCCCTGCCGCGCGCCGATGTTCACTTTCCCTTTGTAGAGGCCGTCGCCGGCCTTGCGCACTTCAACAGCCTGGCGGAAGTTGTCCGGGCCCATGATGAAGATGGGGGGCACGGTTTGGGGGCCGGGCACGTTGCGAGCGAGCCGGTAGGTGACATCCAGCGTGCCGGTGACCGCGTCAAAGTCCGCCGAGGCTTCGCCGGCCTGCGTATGCGGTAGGACGTCCCGGAAAAGATTTGCCCAGAACCGGTCAAAGCCTTTCCAGGCGAGCCAGGGTTCGGCCCAGCGGTTTTTTGCGTCGGAGGTAAAGACGGTGGCGCGGCCGAGACCGTACTGCCAGCGGGCGAGGAGCGGATCTTTGTGGTCGATGGTGAGAATGGTTTCGGCGCTGGGTTTGGAGACAAACTTGGCGTACCCTTTGAGGGCCGGAGCGGATTCGATGCCGACGCCGTCGAGGATTTCCGCCTGGCGTTCTACGACGGGGGTGATCGCTTTTTCGATGGCGGTGGAACCGGTGAACTCCATGACGTCTTTCAGGAGGATCTGTTCGAGGCCGCTGGGATCATTGAGGAAATACGATTTCCCCTTCGAGAAGGCGGCGATTTTCTCCAGATAGGAGCGGTTGACGTCCTGGCCGAGACCGACGGCGGAGATGGTGATGTTCTGCGTGACAGCTTCCTTGGCCAGGGAAAGACTATCGCCCTCTTCAGAGATGCCATCGGTAAGGAGGACGATGTGCTTGAAGGTGGCCTTGATGGGGACGGTCTTGCGGTAGGCCTCAGTGAGGGCGGGGGCGATCTGCGTGCCGCCGTCGGGGGTAATACCGGCGACGAGGCGTTTAATGAGAGTACGATCCTCTGCCTTACGAATGGGAACGGCCCATTGGAAGGAGTTGTCAAAGATCAGCACGCCCACCATGTCCACGGCACGGAGGTTTTCGATCACGCCAATGGAGGCGACGCGGGCGAGTTCCATTTTGCGGCCTTCCATGGAGGAGGACTTGTCCACGATGAGAACGACGCAAGTGCCTTCGGGGGAGCGCGGCGGAGCGAGCTTGGCGGGGAGTACCCGATCCATGGCGTCCTCCTCTTTTTTCCCTTCAAGATAGCTCATCCGTTCCCCGCCGATGACCACGATGCCGCCGCCCTGTTTGACCCACTCTTCCACACGATCCTTGTCCCCGATGGGCATATTTTCGATGTCGTAGTTGTTGAGGAGCAGTAGCTGCGTGTCGTCCAATTTGGAGACGTCGAGAGTTTCGGCCATGGTGACTTCATACTGGCCGGCGGCCAGTACGGAGGAGAGATGCTTTTCGCTGCCGGCAGGGTCCTGCGTGACGAAGAGCGCGCGGGGGCGGCGAAGGGAGATGGACTGGGCGAAACGGACTTCACCGAGTTCCTGGGCGCGGATGGTTCCGGAAACGTCAATGGCCCCGGGGGCATTGAGGGCGACGTGGACGCGGACGCGGTTCAGGCCCTGCTCCAATTGCACTGGATTGGTTCCGAGCGGTTTCCCTTCGGCGGTAAGGATGACTTCGGCGGCGGCACGGCGGGGGGATTCGATGGCGATATCGATGGGAAACCGGTCTCCGGTGAAGGCACGGCCTGGGAGGGAGACGGATTCGAGGCGAAGATCCGGCTTGGGCCGGCCGGCGAGGGGGATGACGTCGACCGGAATGTTGAGTTGGCGCGCCTGGTAGAGAGCGCGGGTGACGCTTCCTTTGTTTTCCTTACCGTCACTGACGAGGACGACGCGCGGGACGAGCCCTTCGGGCATGGCGGCCACGGCTTCGCGGAGAGCGGCTTCGAGATCCGTGCCGCGGCCCGCTTCTCCGGCGGTGCGGGCGATGGTATTGCCGCGGAGTTCTTCGGGCGCCAGCGGGCGGGTGCCGCGGGCGAAGGGGATAACCTTGAGCCAGTTGCGGCCGCGTTCGCCTTCGATCTGTTTGGCCAGGCGGGAGGCGCGGCCGAGATCACTGTCCGACACGGAGCCTGACGTATCGACAAGAAGGGTGACGGCGCTCTTAGTTTCCGAGGAATTGATGGACGGCTCGGAGAGGGCGACGAGGATGGCGGTCAGCGAGAGCGCCTTCAACAACAGATTCATGCGCTGCCGTCCGGCGCGCCACTCCCAATAGAGCCATACCAAAGGCAACCAGGCGAGAGCGAGAACCCAGGCGCGTTCGAACGTCATGAGGTTCTCCGGAAAACGGCGGTAAAACGTTGCAAAAGTGCCACGGGCGACGGCAAGTTGGCGACGGGGAGGCGCAAACGGCCGAACAGGAACCATTCGGCTAAAAGAAGGCCGGCTCCCGCGAGGGCGAGCCAGGGCCAGAGATCCTGCACGGGTGAGGAGGCCCCGGCGATGCGGCCGAGCCCGCGGCGAACGCGAGCCGGCGCCTCCCACGGGGTGTCGCCCACGTCGGGGAGAGAGAGGGAGTACACCGTTTCGCCGGCCGGGGTGCGGACGCGCACATTGCCTCGGGCGGCGGAATAAAACTGGAGGGTGTTATCGGCGATGGAGAAGGGAAGCGGCTGTTGATCGTCGCCGATCACCTGTATGGAAGCGGGATCGGTATGCGGGGCGATCGCCACTTTGATGCTGCCGACGCTCTCTCCATCGACTTCCCAGCGCCCCAGGGCCTCCGGGGCCATCCATTCGAGGATGTTGGCCATCAGCAGGGGCGCGGCGAGTTCATATTTCATGGCCCCGAGACCGGGGTGAACACCGAGGAAGACGGACCGGGATGCGGACTGGGCAGCGACGAGGACGCCGCCTTCGGCTTCGGCGACAGGTTCGATGGCGGGAGACGGGGCGAAGAGTTCGGCGCCTTCAAGCTTCAGGTCCAGCGTGCGGAGGCCCTGGGCAATCGGATGTTCGGTGCGCCACCGCGTGAGGCGGGTAGAGCCGGAGGACTTGGCGAGGGCCACGGGTGAGCCCTCCGCGGGCGGCGCGATCCAGAGAGTAGGCTTTGGCGGAGGCTGCGCGGGATGGAACCGGTCGAGGATAACAATGTCGGCGTCGGTGTCGGGTTTGTACGTTTCCGGGGCGGAGAAGGCGGCGGCGATGCGAGGATTGGCGGCGAGGAGCGAACGCAATAGTTCAGGCTGGCGGGTAAAGACGGCAACGCGAACCTGTTTCTGTTCGGGAATTTCGAGCAGGGCGGTGTTGTCTTCGGCCAGGCCGTCGCGGAGCTGAATTCTGGCCTCCATCCATCCGGCTGATTTGGTGCGGAATTCGAAGCGGGCGGTTTCCTCGGCGCCGGGGCCAATCGTGAGCCGGCTGGAGCCGATGGGAGCATTGCCGAACGTGACCAACAGAGGGACGGCTTCCGGTACACGGCCGTAGTTTCGTACCGCAACGAAAATTTCCCACAACTGGGCGTCGCGGGCGGAACGGCGGAGATGGAAGCTCCGAATGCCGACGTTACGAGTGGGCTCCAACACAGGGAGAAGCCGTAGGGAGGGGGGTAGCGCGGCGTTGTCCGGCAGCTCGTTTTGCTTGGTACGTCCGGCTCCGGCAAAGACGATTTCCCCGGCCCCCTGGCCGTGTTGGCGCTGCATGCGGCGCGCGAAATCAAAGGCGGCGGAGAGGTTGAGGGCGGAGGCTCCGGGCTGGGATTGCAGGATGGCCTGTTCGACGGCGGCGCGGTTGGACTCGAAGACGGTGGCGGGCGTGGGCAGGGCATCGGCACGGACAAGCATGACGCGGTCCGAGCCGGGCAGGGCGCGGAGCCAGCGGAAGGCGTGAATTTTGGCTTCGTCGATGAGCCGGCGGCGCGGATCGGCCTTGGCGGCGGTCCAGGCGGAAGTATCGAGGAGGAGGACGTGATCGCGGGAGGAGCGGTCTGGGGAGCCCAGGCGGAGCTGCGCAATAGCCGCGAGGAGAAGGCCCATGCCGAGAATCTGGAGGAGCATGGACCAAGGCTGCTGGATGCGGCGACGATGCTTAGCCTCGGGCGGTTTTTCGCTGGGCTTCCAGAAGCGCATGGTAGCGACGCGGATCTTGCGCCTGGAACGGTCCAGGAGATACAACGCCAGCACGGTTCCGCTGACTGCGGCGAAGAGCGCGGTGAATTCGGCCAGGCTGAGGTTGAAAAAGAACATCGGCTAGGCGCTCCTCGCTTCGACGAACGAACCGAAGATGGCCTGTTCGATGGAGGTGGCGGTGGAGACGCCGATGTAGCGGCCACCTTTGCGCATGGCGAGATCGCGGATGGAGCGGGCGTAGTTGTCAAACGCCTCGACGTAGGCGGCGCGGGCTTCGTCGTCGAAGTTCAGTTTTACGGACTGGCCGGTTTCGGCATCCTCGATTTCGAGTTCGCCGTTATAAGGCGGCCGGCGGTCGTCTTCCCCCCAGAGATGGATGAGGAAGACCTCGTGGCCGAAATCAGCCAGGTATTGAAGCGGCTTTTCACACTCGCGTTCATCGAGGAAGTCCGAGATCAGGATGACGAGGCCACGCTGCGGATATTCCGCGATGAACTGGCGGAGGGCCTGGGCGAAGTTGCTGGGACCCGTCGGTTGGAGCTCTTCGAGATAGTTGACGACGGGGCGGAATCGATGGCGGCCACCGCCGCAAGTGATGGGATCGTGGAGCGCGGAATCGAAGGGCTGGAGGAGGATCGTTTCTAGACGTACGAGGCCGACGTAGGTAAGCGCGGCGGCAAGTTTACGTCCGAAATCGAACTTGGACGGTTCGCCGGTCGTCATGGAAGCGCTGGTATCGAGGAGGATACGGACGGGAACGCGCGGTTCCACCTGGAACAGCTTCAGAATGAGCTTTTCCAGGCGCATGTAGGCCCGCCAATTGACGGCACGGAGATCGTCGCCCTGGTGGAAACCGCGATGGTCGAGGAATTCCTGGCCGGCGCCGGAGTACCGCGAGGCGTTATGCCCACCCACGAGACCAGGGAACGACTTCTGCCAATGCAGAGTGAGTCGCTCAAGCCGTTCCAGGAACTTCTGGTCGATAAGCGGTTCTGGCATGCGGCTTAATTAAGCGGCGGCCGCTTTGACGGTACGTAGAATCTCCTTCAGCACCGAGTCGGGTGTTTCGCCGTCGGCATGGGCGTCGAAATTGGGAATAATGCGGTGGCGAAGGATGCTGGGCGCGATCTCCTGGACGTCGGAGATGCTGAGTTGCATGCGGCCGTTCATAAGGGCGTAGACGCGTCCGCATTCGACCAAGGCCTGGGCTCCGCGCGGCGAGGAGCCGTAACGGATATATTTGGCTGTTTGCGGGTGCGTGTGGGGGGTATTGGGCTGCGTCGCCATCACGAGGCTGACGGCGTAATCCCGGATATGCGGGGCGACGAGGACCTGACGAGCGACGTGCCGGAGAGTGAGAATCTCCTCACGGTCGACAATCTGGTCAATTTCGATCTCTTCGCGGTGAAGCGAATACTCAACGATGCGCGCCAATTCGTCTTTGGTGGGATACCCGACGATGATCTTCATCAGGAAGCGGTCCAACTGCGCTTCGGGGAGCGGGTAGGTGCCTTCCATTTCGATGGGATTCTGCGTGGCCATGACGAGGAAGGGCGCTTCGAGTTCGTGCGTGGTGGTACCGCTGGTGACGGTGCGTTCCTGCATGGCTTCCAAAAGGGCGGATTGAGTTTTGGGAGTCGCGCGGTTGATTTCGTCAGCGAGAACGAGGTTAGAAAAGATGGGCCCGGCTTGAAAACGGAGGATTTTCGCTCCGTTTGCGTCATTTTCCATGATCATGGAGCCGACAATATCGCCGGGCATGAGATCCGGGGTGAACTGGATGCGCGAGTAACGAAGGCGCAGAACACGGGAAAGAGTCCGGAGAAGGGTAGTCTTGCCCAGTCCGGGGACTCCTTCGAGCAGCACGTGGCCGCCCGCCAAAAGGCAGATGAGTACGCCGTCGACTACGTCCTGCTGGCCGACGATGATCTTTGCGATTTCCGTGCGGATACGGTTGAGTTTCCCGACCGCTTGAGCGACATCAGCTTCACTGAACACTCATTCATTCTAAGACAGGATGATTGCGGCGGCGGACCGATTTGTGGCGGAAGGCGGGGTAAAAATGACAAGGCGCGGAACTGGGGAAGTCCGCGCCTGCTGCTTGTTTGATTAGGTTCGAATGGTCGCCGCGATATTAGGAACGCGCGGTCGCCAGGTGGTCGCTGCATTCGCCTGCCATATAGCCGACGATGCCTGCCATTTCCCGGAGCGCTTGTTGCGCTTTCGGTCCTGCTATGGAACGCGTGAGGGCGTACCATGCCTTCATGAGCTTGTAGTCCAACATGAGCATCCTGCACTCCAACGAATGTCCGGCTTCCTGGACTTCGGGGCATTTGGCAAGAAGTGAAGCGACAAGCCGAAGATCGCGATCCAGCCGATCTTTCAACTTGTCCAACTCCTCCACCGATTCCGCCGCTGCCAGCGACTCGGTAATAGAGCCGAAGGTCAGTTCGTTTGTGGCCGCTACGACCTGTGCCTGTTCTTCATTCCAACTGGATTCAAGGATCAGGATACAGGAATACCGGAACCAGTAGACAAACATCGCCAGCGAGAGGATGATGATCACAATACTGGTAACCATTGCTTTTCCCGACTTACATTGTCTGAATTTAGGTCTGAAATTGAATCGGAAACTGCTGTCGCAGTTCCACTCACACTTCGATGTGTCGTACTGGTAGTACTAGGCATCAAGACAAGTATATGGGGCGTGTTTCAAATGGACAACGGGAAACAGCGGTAGTAAGGTGATTTTTCTTAAGGACTATGCCCCTTCTGGTTGTGGCTCACTGTCGGGGGAGAACAGCATATGGGACGGAGTGATCCCACGTTTCTCACATTCGCGGGCATACAGGCGGGCGTAGCTCAGATTGACGTAGTCGGCATCGGAATAGCCGAGGCGAAGGGCGAGAGCGTCGATCCAGCCGGCGGGGCCCTCCATCTCCATATAGATGCCGACGGGGGTCTCATCGACCATCAGGACGCCCGCGTCACCGGGGATCGCCCATTCGGTGCGATATTTTTCGTAGCGGAACCGCGGCGCGTATCCGAGGCGCTGGAGGATGAGCGCCATCTTAGCGGTGTCGTCCACGCCGACTTCGAGTTCTTCGCGCTCCTTGTGCCTGGTCACAGTGGCCGGACCTTTGAAGGTGAAGATGGAGGCGGCTCCTGCCTGGCGGAGGCGGATCAGTTCTCCGCGGGCTCGCAGTGTTCCTTCGGGCGTGTCATAAATAATGTTGGATTCGAGTACTCGCGGATGGAGAACGGAGAAACCAAGCTGGCGCAAACGCGCTTCGAGAGCCGGGAGGTCGGGTACGGCGACCTTGATTTCATTCTCCCGGTGCAGAGCCCCAACAGCCATGGAGCCATGGTAGCAGCGGTTGTGTTACTCTGCCATACGGAAGCGGAACGCGCCCGTAGCTCAGCTGGATAGAGCATCTGGCTTCGAACCAGAGGGCCGGGAGTTCGAATCTCTCCGGGCGCACCACAATATCTCCTTTATTGTCAAAGAAATAGGTAAGGCGTTCCCCTGGCGTCCGCTAGATGCTCCTGCGGGCTGTGCCCGGAAATGTGCCCATATTGCGCCTCGCGGGCCTTGGCCATTGCGGAACGAACCTCTTCGGGTTGTGGGTGGACATAACGCCGTGTGGTGCTGAAATTACTGTCGCCGGCCAGATACGCCAGGGTATAGGGGTCCATGTGTGCGGCCCATCGCGTCAGGCAGGAATGCCGGAACGTGTAGGCCCGGAAGTACTCGACCGTTGCTGCGGCACAGGCTTTCCGGTGTTGCCGCTTGATAGACCAGACGGGCCCGCAGATTTCGCACCGTCTGGGGTCGGGGACAGGGAATTTTATGCGACGCGACCTATGACGAATCCAGATGTTACGCTGCAACTGGCCCTGCTTCCTAACGATAGTGAGAAAGCAGAAGACTTTGAGGCGCGGGTCGCCAAATACGCTAGCCTGGCACCGCGTAGCATCTACACCCACTTCCCGCATACTGACTCCCGGTCTTATATCGTAGGCCTCGATTCCAAGAACTGATGCCAAGTAGGAGAGTGCCGGGGGTGAGGGATATAGCGTGGCGACTGCAGTTTGTCTGGCCCCGCACGCCGCCCGCTGGGAGAGGCAGTAAGGGTGACCGGGAGAAATCACTTAAGGAATTTGGTTTGCCTCCGGCAGGGTGGAGTGCGGACCCGAGAGGCAGTTCGGGGGTGCCTCTGAGATAATTCGTGTTATCGTCACAGCCGGGCCAAAAGCCGGCCCGGTCCCCGCGAGGCGCGGCGGTGTCCGCTGACGCCCGATAACGCAGATTTATGTCATCGGTCCAGTGGCGCTCGGTAAGGTGTTTGCCTTCGCGCTGAATGCCACAACATGCGCTCACGGGTCCGAATCGTCGAAACATGGGGCATCAATTCTGTGATGTCAAAATGACGACAGCCCTCGCCATTGCCACTGCGTTAGGCCTGACGGCTTGATGGCGGAGCCGAAGGTCGACTACTGGTTAGCGCCCAAGAAACACAACGCTAGTGAGTCCTCTGCATTCGAGTTGCTGTAATGGTGAATTCATTCGGATAATCATAGACAAACTGCGATTTAGGTGGTCCAGGTGCTATTTCGCCGAGTTTGAAGTTAAATGTTAGAAATGCGAATCTCCGCCCACCCTGAGCATGATTCCGCTCATTCCTAAATCGCCACGACAGGACTCGACCTAGTACATGTCTACCGAGCATCAGCGGTCCAGATACCACTCTGGCATCTTGAACTGTGCCGTCCTCACGCAGTTCACATTCCAGGCGTACAATGCCGCTAGTAGTGGATTGCACGCCTAAAAGTGGATAGTCAATCGCAATTATCCGAGTGGGAGTCCATTCAGCAGCCGCAATGCTGACTATATACAAGAGGTAGACGGCTAACGATTTTGCCGGCATTTGATTCTATCCAATGTTTTTTTACACTCTTTCTCAATCATCTTATCATTGGCTTTCCCAGCATCGTTATTGCCAAAGTCATTCTGGAAACCGTTTGCCGAAACGGCGTGTCCGAGCTCGTAGAGTATGATAAATACTGTTGCTTTATACGTACCGCCGTTGATCTTACCGGCATTGACCTTAAACCGAAGACCCCCGATGAAAAAGGCGCTGTTAGTACTACATACCATCGCCGCATACCCTGCAGCAATATCGGTGCCACCTGAATTGGTAAAAGCTGCGATTGCAGATGGCGCTTGACCAACGACAACTAAATCATTAGCGAAAAGATCACTCACATACTGCGTGACATCCATGTCGCTGGAGTTAAGAAAGTTATTGCAATCGCGATCAAGATTTGCAAGCGTCAGGGCGAAGGCATCCTGTACTTTTAAATACTCTTCGCCTTCTTTCTTCAAATTGCCGATCGATACTACGCCACTGCCTCCATCTCCTCCACCACCACTTCCTTGACCGTCCCCACCTCCCCGTAGCCCTGCCCCTGGATCTGTATCGTTAAAATATGCGGCATAGCTCATACAACTATAGTCATCAAATGGTCCCCAGCATTCCTCCCACGATCTATTTGCGCGACGAAGTCCCGTCGTATCCCTAAAATTCACCGGACCCCCATCCACATAGACCGTCCTGACCTGTCCCCGAAAAGTTCTACCAGGTAAAAGTGAGTCGCTCCAAACTATTGCAAGGAGCAGAGCGATGAAGAAGAGCCGGTATACCGGGGAACAGACCATCGGGACACTGAAGCGGATGGAAGCTGGTCAGAAGCCCAAGGAGCTGGCGCGGGAGTTGGGAGTGAGCGAAGCGACACTTTACACCTGGCGCAACAAGTACGGAGGGATGGAGGTAAGCGATGCGCGCCGATTGCGGGAGTTGGAAGACGAGAACAATCGGTTAAAGCGACTGGTCGCGGACCTGAGCCTGGATCGGGAAGCGCTGAAATCGGTGATCCGAAAAAACGGCTGCGGCTTGTAGCGCAACGGCGGGACGTGGCGTTCGCCAAGGCTGAGCATGGCTTGAGCGAACGCCAAGCCTGCAAGCTCCTGGAGTTGGACCGCAGCAGTTACCGCGACGAGCCGGAGTTGGATCGCAATGAGAAACTCCGCGATGCGCTGATCGAATTGGCCCGGTAGAAGTCGCGATACGGCTACCGCCGTCTGGCGGTCTTGTTGCGAGAACAAGGCTGGGAAGCGAGCACCAACCGCGTGCACCGGATCTACAAGGCCGAGAAACTGGCGGTGAGACGGCGGTAGCGCAAGCGACTCCGGCAGCCCGCAGTGCCGATCGCCGATCTCGAAAAGGCCAACCAGGAGTGGTCGATGGACTTTGTGACCGGCGGACTG